>JAJRSF010000054.1 GCA_024278935.1 Candidatus Zixiibacteriota bacterium | reverse complement strand
AATGGTGATGGTGATGCTATCGCAATATGGGGTGCTTCACAAGGTTCATTGAGTGGACAGTGGAATGACGTACCGCCGGATGACATTGTCGGAGATATTCATCGCTTATGGACTATTGTCGAATTTGGTACCAGTCCTGTTCCTAATGGGGATGGAATAATAAGTCTTGCAAATGTTATTGGCTCTCCAAATCCAGGTGAAATTTTTGCCAATACAGATGTAAAATTCCAAATTAGAGTGAATAATAATACTGGTCAATCAATAGACGGTATCTCAAACGGATTTAGAGTTTACTCTCCAAATGGTGCTGAGTGGTCAACAACAACTGGTGATACAATTGGGTCAATTGGGTTTTCTATGTTTGACCTAGTCTTTGCGATTAGCTCATTTGGTGTGACTGGCTCTGGTGCCGATACAATATCTTTTGCAGGATACCATATGATAGCAGGTGGTTTACCCGTCGGCTTTAACGAAGTTTCATACGAAATAGGTATTGGTCCAATAGATGAGTCCCATGTCGGCAAGATAATTTGTCTTGATTCATCATTTGCACCTCCAACAAATACTTGGACATGGGCGCCTAATTTTTACCCAACATGGGATGGCCCTCATTGCTTTACTGTGGTGCCTTATGTCGATCCAAGCCTTGGTAATGGTGTTATTACTCTTGAAAATGTCGTTGGTTCTCCGAACCCGGGTGAAATATTTGCCGACACAGATGTTAAATTCCAACTGAGAGTTGATAATAATACTGGAATGAAAATTGCCGGTATTTCAAACGGATTTAGAGTCTACTCTCCAAATGGAGCAGAATGGTCAACAACTACCGGTGATACTATTGGGGTAATTGGTCTTTCAAATTTTGATCTCGTCTTTGCGATCAACTCATATGGTGTGACTGGCTCTGGTGCCGATACATTATCTTTTGGAGGAGCTATAATCTTTGGAGCTGGTTTACCGATTGGTTTTAATGATGTCTCATATGAAATAGCAATCGGACCAATTGATGCATCTCACGTTGGAAAAACTATTTGTATCGATTCTTCATATACACCTCCAACAGGAACTTGGAAATGGGCAGCTGTCGGGTCTTTCAATTATTTCCCAACTTGGGACGGTCCTCATTGCTTTACTGTGGTGCCTTATGTAGATCCAAACCAAGATAATGGTGTTCTTACTCTTGACAATGTCATCGGATCACCGAATCCGGGTGAGATTTCTACTAATACAGATGTGAAATTTCAAATTAGAGTGAATAATAATACTGGAATGAACATTGCCGGTTTTTTTAACGGATTCAGAGTTTATTCTCCAAATGATGCTGAATGGTCAACAACTGTTGGCGATACTATTGGTACAATTGGTTCTTCTATGTTTGACCTAATTTTTAGAATCAATGGTTTTGGTATTACTGGCTCTAGTGCAGATTCAATTTCTTTTGGTGGTGCTTTAATGTCTGCGGGTGGTTTACCAAATGGGCATGATGAAGTTTCTTTTGAAGTAGGAATTGGACCTATAGATGATTCTCATATAGGTAAAACTATTTGTATCGATTCTACATTCACTCCTAATACCGGTTATTGGAAATGGGCTGCTATCGGAGCTAATTTCTTCCCAACATGGGACGGTCCTCACTGCTTTACTGTTGTTCCCGGTGTTACGACCACTGCCGATTCTTTAATCATACCATCTATCAGTGTTAACTATGGTGCTAATACTTTAACAGTTGCGAGCAAATTAGAGCAACCGATTAAAGGAGCAACAATACCTATCAAAATTCCGGCTGATATAAATGTCATAGAATTAAATACGACCGGACTTATAACAGATTCTTGGGATTATAATATTCTGCAGATTAATCCGGACTCTGGTTTTATTCTTGTAGCTCTTGCTAATTCGTTTGGAGCTGAAATTCCTGTAGGAACAAACGACTTATTTAATATTGTCTTTACCGGAAATAACAGTTCTTGTGATGCTCCTTTACAAATCAATTTAGATACTGCCTTAAGTGCTGACGTCACACGTCGTCTTACTTTTGTGAGCAATTCAAATTCATCTATTCATCCTGGATTCGATAAATATCGAGATTACTTGTGGATCCCTACGTTATTGATGGGTGATTTTAATGAAAGTGGTGCTGCCGATATTTCTGATTTAGTAGCTTTAATCGACTTTATTTTCTTAGGCGGAGTTGCACCTACCAACATGGTTGTTGTCGATATAAATGCTGATTGTCAGGGACCTGATATCTCTGATATTGTAAGCATGATTGACTTCATCTTTATTGATAATTCTCCTTTGAGCTGCGGTTGTATTGGTACGGCAGCAAAATCGAGTATCAAAACTGATCATGATATCAATATTTATTCTGAGTATATTGATGGGTACACGATTATATCTGTAAACACACCAATATCTCTCAAAGGTATTGAATTACAAATAGAAAATAATTCCAATGCGTTGCTTGAGAAACTTCCTCAGAATGAACTTGACCTTTATTATCATACCGATAATAAGAAAACAAAAGCAGGTCTGTTCGATGCGAAGGGTCTCTTGTCTATTCAATCCGGCAAAACTCAATTGCTTACAATTGCTGGTGATTGTAGGATTGTATCAGTCGTTGTTGCTGACGAAAACGCTCAATCGATTATTCCTGCAATAAATAATAAAGTATCATTGATTCCAACACAGTTTAGCTTATTACAGAATTATCCGAACCCGTTTAACCCGACTACCAATTTAACATTCGCGTTACCGGTTGGTTCACATATAAAACTGTCGATGTACAATATCCAAGGTCAGAAAATTGCTACTGTGGCTGATGGATACTATGAAGCTGGTGAGCATTCTGTAATCTGGAATGGGGAAAGTTTCTCAAGTGGTATATATCTGTACAGACTTGAAACAGATTCTTTTGTCTCAACGAAAAAGATGATGCTGATTAAATAGAATATTCAATTTATATTATAAAAAACCGTCTCTTAACAAGAGACGGTTTTTTTTTAAAGAATAAACTGTAGCAGAATAATTGTTGTGATTCTATTTTTCTTGTTTAGGGAATTTAATTATAAGACAGATAACAGCAGCAACAATTTCAGTAATCATATTCCATATCCGAGCTGCGATTGAAATGCTCGCCGCAATAGGACCTATATATGGTAAGAGGATTGTGGTTAAAACAAGTTCTCTTACACCTATACCACCGGGGGCAAAAAAAGCAAGATACCCAAGTTGATAGGCAAATATAAATGCTACCATCGATGGAATTATCGGAACATCGCTTGATGGAGAAATAGATATGATTAATAACCAAAAAGAAAAGCCAAAGACTATCCAGCATACCATATAACCGGTATAAATTTTGAGTGCTGTTTTAATATTAAGATTTAAATTTATTAATGGTCGTTTTAGTTTTCGTAAGATAATATTTATTATTGAAAAAATCATATTTGGTTTGATTATTAATAATAATGATACAACAAAAACAACAAGAGCCATGAGATATATTGTCCAATCCAAATATTCTTTTAGATGATCCGTGAAAATTTCTGGAGTCGCGAGAATACACAAAAAGCTTGCGAGAAATGCTGATGGCAAATAAAATATCATAGCAATAATCCAAGAAGCGATTGCATTTTCTTCACTAATATTTAATTGTTTTGCTAAAAACGACATTCCTACAATTGGCCAAAGTTTTCCCGGAATATATTTGCCTAAGCTTGTTATGTAAGAGATTTTAAAAGCATGTTTTAACTTTACTGTAAATCCAAATGCCTTAATGAGAATAGACCAGACACTTGAAAACAGTAAGAGTGCAACAAGATGTAGAAAGATAGACAGAGCCAGCAAAGTAAAATTAACAGACCATTCATGTGCTACTAAATCTGACCAGTAAGTATCAAATTGTCTAAATATAAAATAGAATACAATTATTAAAAGTACTAGTTTAAGAGCCGTTAATGCAATTTTTTTTGTTCTATTATTTGATGCGTTTGATTCCATTATTTAATTACCTTTTAAACCACTTTATTGGATTTCAAAACGAAATTACTAAGATGCACATGAATAAGCAAGATTTATTACGACTTTTAAATTTTCGGTGAGGTTATTTTCGAAATAAAGCTTTCATGATTATATTGAATGGTGGGGTAGAGTAATATTTCCCACCTTCATTCGTAATAGGTTCGATATGATTGTTTTCAATCCAAGCTTTTATAAGAGAATGGGTGCCGATTGTTAATAATTCTATTTTGGCTTTAATTGGACCCTCATAATTTTCTAATTCAGATCTCAAAAGAATACTCCCGGCATCTATTTCCGGAACTACTTTGTGCAATGTCGCACCAACTTTGCCGTTTTGAGCCCGACTCCATATTTCCGCTTTACATCCTTTGTAATCAGGGAGCCATCCAAGATGTAAATTTACAATTTCTTTGCTCTCTCTTATTGTTCTTTTTCTTATAATTGATGAACCAAAACAACAAACTCTTTCATTTTTAACCTGTGAATATTTAACTCTGTCGGTGATAACTATTTCAGGGGAATATTCAATTTTATCTGGAAGTGCTGTATTATTATTAAATAAATAACCCAAGATATAATTAGCAACTGCCGAAAAAGGGCTAATGCTAAATACCTTTTTAATCAAAAATTTGTTTTTATAAGGAGTAGTCTCAATAATGACTTTTTTAGGTTTTAATTCATTAGCGATAAAATATAAAGCCTTGCTCTTTTTCCCTACGAGAACAAAATCTTTCATAGATTTGGTTTGCGTTTTCAAAAGTAAAACCTTTCTTATCAAGATATTCGATATTTTTCAACAAATTTCTTTTACTATAAACCTTACCTCGTAAACCGCCAATAGCACCATTTAGTTCATCGGAATGGAAATAACAGCAAAAAGTATCATTCCCGGTTTCTTCAAATGCCTCGACTAATTTTTTAAATAAAAAATGAGGTGCTGTCGGATGTACTGTTGCTACTTTATTATATGTTCTTGCGATTCTTGTTTTTATCGTTTGCACAGGAAGTATCAGCATTTCATTATACCAAACAGGACTATTAGGCCAACCACGCCAATCATAATAAGGTCCATGACTTTCTGGCATAGGCGAATAATTAAATTTATAACCTAATTCAGCTTGTCGTTTTAATAATTCGTTATGACACCAACCATCATGCATGCTGATTCTGTATTCTTCTTTAGGAATATCAAGGTACTCATCAAATTCTGTAGAGTAAGCACCTTCTTTATTACATCTGTGGTAATGAACTCCAACGGAACTATTATGTTTGATTGCTTCTTGTACTATATCATGGTCAAATGTATTTGCTTGAGGGTCACATCTTATATTGAGAGTAAAACGAGCATACGGCAAGATATCTTTCATACTATCTAATCCGGTCCATTGCAATTCTTTAGAATTTCTATCGGGATCGCAATCTATTCCTATTAAGCAATATTTAGAACTCATATAAAGTCTTTCATCCTGTTAATCAATTTTTGCTTCTTATCATTAAAGATGATACATACTTAGAAAGTATATTTTCAAAATATAAGCACAAATAGTGAAAAAAACAAGTAAACCGATTAAACGGCTCATCAATCAAGATTTTAAGTTTGACAATCATTGTGTCTTTATAGCTTTATATGTGTATATACTTAAAGAGTTCTATAAAGAAGTAAATAAAATTACGAGGGTAAGATTATGAATGTTCTTAAAAATTTTCCGTCATTGACAGTCATATTTCAAAATGGTCTAGATACCTTCAAACGGTTTCCATTTGCTATGCTAGCATCGTTTCTTACAGCAGTGATTGCAATTATACTGATAGATTATAAACCAAAAGAATATTTATTTATTGATAGAACTCTGCTTGAGAAAATTGGGCTGGTGACATTTTTGGGGATGCACTTTTTTATTGCGTTTAAAATGTTAGCCGAAAGACTTCATTGGAATATGATAAAAAGTTATGGGCTACAAATATTTGGTCTTTTTCTTATGGTCGTTTACTTATATTCTATGCCTGAAGATCTCTTTGCTTTGGATAAAGATGGACTCCAATATTTGCTCATTCTTGTCGGTAGTTTGTTCTTAAATGCATTTCTTCCATATCTTAAAGTTAAAAGTTTGCAGGGGTTCTGGCAGTACAATAAATCTTTGTTCTTAGGTTATCTCATAGCCCATTTATATGCTCAGGTATTGAGTGTTGGGTTAGTAATAGCTCTTTTAGCTCTTGATAATTTATTTAACGCCGATATTCAACCCCAAAGATATGCGCAGATATCGGTGATGATTTCTCTTTTCTTTCACAGTTGGGTTTTTCTCTCAAAATTACCTGAGAATTTAGATGAGCTAGATAACGATTTGTCATACCCAAAAGGATTAAAAGTATTCACGCAGTATATTCTATTACCATTAGTTAGTTTATATTTGTGTATTCTCTATGCCTATGAAATAAAAATTATTACCGTATGGAGTTGGCCCGTTGGATGGGTCTCTAATTTGGTTCTCTGGTATTCAGTTGTTTCTATACTTTCTCTCTTATTGCTATATCCACTGATGAATCTTAAAGAGAATAAATGGATCCAAATATTCTCGAAATGGTTCTTCCGTGCTTTAACACCTTTAATTGTTATGCTCTTTATGGCAATAATTGAACGAATCTCTCAATACGGTATTACCGAACCTCGGTATATTGTTTTTGTCATGGCGTCAGGATTAGCGATTGTTGTTCTTTATTTTGTTCTCTCAAAAAAGAGAGATATTCGTATAATTCCATTTATTATTGCATTACTTGCATTTTTGTCAGCCGTAGGTCCCTGGAGTGCATCAAATGTTTCGCTTAACAGCCAAAAAAACAGATTAGAAAGTTTTCTTATCGAAACAAAATTGTTGATCGATGGTGAACTTGTAAAACCCAAAGAAAAAATTTCTTTTGAGGATAACAAAGAGATGAGTTCGATTGTAGATTATCTATATTATACACATGGATTAACAGCATTTGAAGGGTTATTAGAAGATTCTATTATCGCTCAGGATAATCTTGACCAAGTAAAAGATTCTACATATAAGAAGGGTAGAGGGACTAGAGGTGGAGGAAGAGTAGCTTATACTCCTAAAAATAAAGTTGGTACTATCTGTTCACTATTAGGATTCAGTTATGAAAATAAATGGAGTAGTGTCGAATCCATGAAATATTTTAATTTATTTACGAGAGAAGAAAAGTCGGTTGATATTCAAGGATATGAAAAATTAATACATCTTAAGAATAGTTTTGATAATAGGAATATAAATGAGTTTCAACTTGATTCTATGACTTGTTTTGTTAATAGTAAAAGAGATGATGGAATTATAAGTATTACGATTGGAACTGATGAGTCTATTTATGACAGTCTCGGATATCTGGATTTAACAGATACGCTTATCACATTAAATTCTTATAGTAATACAACTGATCTTTCGATAGATGATTTGACATTTTATTTACAGGGAAATTATTATGAAGCTATGATAATTTTTAAATCAATTGATGGTCAATATAATGAAAAAGTTCGAATATCTTCTTTTGATGGGGTATTGCTTCTGAAGAAAAAATCAGACTAGGAATTATATGAATCTTAAAGAAGTTATGTCGGTACTCAAAAAACAGGGGACAGAACAAAACAGAAAAATATACAAACGCCATGGTTCCTCAAACGATCTCTTCGGCGTAAGTTTTGCAAATTTAGGAGCTCTCAAGAAAAAGATTAAAACCGACCATGACCTCGCACTTGCATTGTGGTCTACTAAAAATATGGATGCTCGTACTCTCGCAATCATGGTTGCCGACCCGACTAGTATAAAATCCAAAGAGCTAGACAACTGGATAAAAGATATTGATTATTATCTTCTTGCGGATATGTTTGCACTGCTTGTTGCTAAAACAAAATTTGCAAAAACAAAACAGAAAAAATGGGCAAAATCAAAGAATGAACATACAAAGCAAACCGGCTATGCAATGCTCTGTGCCATGCTCAGAGAGCCAAATCTTTTGACAGAAACAGAATGTAAAAATATTCTCAAAACGATTGAAAAAGAAATCCACTCATCGCCAAACCGAGCAAGGCACTCTATGAATATGGCTCTTACGGCAATTGGAATCTACAAACCGGAATTAACTTCTATTGCTATCAAGACAGCAGAGAAAATTGGAAAAGTTGTCGTTGACCATGGCGAGACATCTTGTAAAACTCCCGATGCGATTTCGTACATTGAAAAAGCTCTTAAGCGTTTGAAAAAATAATTAGAGAACAGATATGATCTTATGAATATAATAATGAGTAGACTGCACATTAGAAATTTACGATTAGATGATTTAGATAATTTTCATGCGTATCGTTCTAATCCGAATGTCACAAAGTACCAAGGCTTTAATGTGATGGATAAAACAGAGGCTTTAGATTTTATAAAAAATCAGACTGAAAAATCTTTTGGCACTCCCGGCGAATGGGTTCAATATGGAATTGTAGAAGCACTAAATAATAAACTGATTGGTGATTGTGCAATCAAACTCGAAATAGATGATCCCAAAATAGTGCAAATTGGAATTACGATAAACCCTGCATATCAAAACAAAGGATTTGCAAAAGATGCTTTGCTTGGTATAATGGCGTGGCTCTTTGATGAGAAGAAGATTCATCGAATATGTGAAACTGTTGATGTTGAAAACCTTAATTCTATAAAACTACTCGAAAGTGTTGGCTTTAGAAGAGAAGGACATTTTGTGGAGAATATTTTCTTCAATGGGAAGTATGGGTCAGAGTTCCAATATGCTATGCTTAAAAAAGAATGGGAAAAATAAATTATTATTCTTACGACTTGATTGATTAACATTTGAATTATCTCTATACTACTCCCTATGAATTTGAAGATTAAAGAAATTTCTTTTGCAACTGTGACATTTTCGGCTGTTGTCATGTGGGGTGGGTTTTCAGCATGGCGAATACTTTTTAATAATTTTGCGGTCGACATGTTCGATGCATCATCTGTTGATGTTGGACTTATCCAATCAGCTCGTGAAATCCCGGGACTCCTCGCATTTGGCGTTGGAGCTTTAGCAATTTATTTTACTGAATCTAAAATAGCATCAGTTTCTATTGCTGTTGTCGGGCTGGGGCTGATTCTGTGCGGACTCTCTACATCATTGTTAATGCTTGCCGGGGCAACAGTTCTTATGTCTTTTGGCTTTCACTATTTTGAACCAACCAACTCATCACAACTTTTACTTCTTGCTGAAAATAATAAACTTGGCAAAGTGCAGGGGAAACTGCAATCATATGAATCAATGGCAGGGCTTGTTGGTGCCGGCTTAATTGTACTACTCACCTTTGTCTTAGACTACCAAATGATATATTATTTGATTGGTGGTATTGTATTTGTCATCGGAATTTACCTCACCTACGCTATGCCCTCCAATAGAGGAAAAGAAGAAAACCGTAAGATTAAAATTAAGAAGAAATATTCTTTGTATTACATACTTTCATTTTTACGAGGATGCCGCCGACATATTTTCACAACCTTTGCTATTTTTCTACTTGTCAAAAACTATGATTTAGATATTACTATAATCTCAATACTTATGTTTGCGAATTTTTTCATAACGATATTTACATCACGTATCATTGGATATCTCTCTGACAAATGGGGCGAAAAAATAATTTTAGTCGGATCTTCATTCTTCCTCATATTTATTTTTTGCGGTTATGCTTTTGTCAGTTACTTACCGTTTTTAATGTTTTTATATGTCATCGATAATATTTTATTCGGTTCTTCACTAGCACTTCGTTCCTACTTACGAAAAATCGCACCTACCGAAGATATCACCGGTTGTCTTTCTTTTGGCATGACCGCCAACCATATCACGGCAGTAGTCATTCCGATACTTGGGGGGATTCTCTGGATAAAATTTGGATTCGAAACAACATTTTTAGTCGGAGCTTTGATTGTATTTGTAGATATGTTGTTCTCTCTAAAAATACCAAACCAACCTGTACAAAAATAAAACAGCCCAAAAAAACTATTAGGTCAATTTTGATTTATATATATATTAGGAAGTCGATATTGAATTCTAATTTAAACTTGAGGTCTAAAGAGACAAATGTATTTTAAGTATATAAAAAGTGAAAGTATAGAAGTACGCGATTCAGTAATACAAGGCAAGGGAGTTTTTGCTGTAAAGAAAATCAGAAAAGGTCAGCGGATTATTGAATATATCGGTGAACGAATTTCTCCTGAAGAAGAGACCGATCGCTACGACGATGAAAGCATGGATAGGCACCACACCTTTTTGTTTGCTATTGATGACAAGGTTACAATTGATGCCGGACGTATTGGCAACGATGCAAAATATGTCAACCACTCATGTGAACCCAACTGCGAAGCAGTAGATGAAGAGGGTCGGATTTTTGTCGAAGCAATCAAGACTATACAACCGGGAACAGAACTTTTTTACGATTATGCTTTTGAACAAGAACCACCGCTTACTCAGGAACTTATTGATATGTATCCTTGTCGTTGTGGTACAAAAAAATGTCGTGGTACAATTTTAAAAGTTGCCGAACAAAGTAAGCCTCAGAAACAAACTGTCAAAAAAAGAAAATAACTTTTGTCACAAAAAACTCTTGCAATTATTGGCGGTGGTGCTGCCGGTGTTTTTGCCGCTATCCAAGCAGCCGAACAGAACCAATGTGAAAACATCACAATCTTTGAAGCAAGTTCGACACTTTTACAAAAAGTAAAAATATCAGGTGGCGGTCGCTGTAATGTCACCCACAACTGCTTCGATCCACAGGAATTAATAAAAAATTATCCCAGAGGAAAACAATTTCTCAAAAGAGCATTCTATCAGTTTCAACCACAGGACACTGTTGAATTTTTTCTCAAAAGAAATGTGAAACTGAAGGCTGAACCAGATGGGCGTATGTTCCCGATTACTGATTCATCGCAAACAATTATCGATTGTTATTTGCAAGAACTTTCCAAACATAAGATCAAAATAAATTTTAATAGTAGAATAAAAAAAGTAACGAAACAAAATAATTATTTTGAGATTTTCACAAATGACGCTCAATACAAATTTGATTCTCTGCTTCTTGCAACAGGTTCATCAAAGATTGGATATACCATCGCCGAATCTCTCGGGCATTCGATTGTCGCTACGGTGCCATCGTT
>JAJRSF010000053.1 GCA_024278935.1 Candidatus Zixiibacteriota bacterium | reverse complement strand
TCCATCACCGTCGGTATCAGTACACGTATCGCACTCGTCGCCGATTCCGTCACCGTCAGCATCTGATTGACTTGGGTTAGCAGTTGTCGGACAGTTATCGACATCACCACAAATACCGTCGCCGTCTATATCATTGTCAGGATCAGTTGGGCATGCATCACATGCGTCACCGATTCCGTCTCCATCAGTATCTACTTGAGATGGGTTTGCATTTGTCGGACAGTTATCAACATCACCACAAATACCGTCTCCATCGGCATCGTTATCCGGGTCATTTGGACAATCGTCACAAACGTCGCCGATACCATCGCCATCAGAGTCTAGCTGGTTAGGATTATATACTGTAGGACAAACATCACAAACATCACCGATGCCATCGCCGTCAGTATCAGCTTGATCAGCGTTTGGAGTACCAGGACAATTATCACAGGCATCACCGATTCCATCACCATCTGAGTCAAGTTGGTTAGGATTATATATTGTTGGACAAATATCACATGCATCACCAACACCATCACCGTCAGTATCAGTTTGATCAGCGTTAGCTACATCAGGACAATTATCACATGTTTCAGGGAACAGATCGCCATCGGCATCCCCCCCAGTACATTGTGATGGGTCAATGACTTTAAAACTATATGGTCCTCCCCAATCGGGAAAGACATCAGGACCTGCCCATTTCCAGTTTCCTCCAAGTCCAAATTTTGATGAGTCGAGTACAATTGTTTTTAAATGGTCAGATGGACTTAT
The DNA here is from genome assembly GCA_024278935.1 of Candidatus Zixiibacteriota bacterium. Classification (GTDB taxonomy): domain Bacteria; phylum Zixibacteria; class MSB-5A5; order GN15; family FEB-12; genus QQUK01. The sequence continues at coordinate 158,199 of JAJRSF010000053.1, read as the reverse complement.
CGGACCTATTGTTATAGAATATGAAACTTCGTTAAATCCGGCAGGAAATCCATTAAAGATATCAGCTCCACCAAAACCTACTGTATCAGCATCTTGTCCGGTTGAGTTAAAATCTTCTGAAATAGTGAAAACAAGTCCAAACATATCTTGCCAGCCTGGAATTAATGTATCACCGTCAAAGTTATTCCACACAGCCCCATCAGGAGAATGTATCCTGAACCCATTTGAAATAGCTTTGTAGGTAGTAGCGGTGTTATTGTTAAGACGTATTTCAAAAACTTGAGTTGTGGCACCATCTGCAATAAGTGCATTTGGATTATACGTTCCGCTGACAGTTTCTAAAGTAATAATCTGCGCAGAAAGCGTTGAGAAAAACAGCAAAGAAGTCAATACAACCACAAACAATAAAGCACGAGTTAAAGTCATTTTTACTCTCCTTTAATAGTTTTGTTGGACTATATATATATTTATTCTGTTTATCTAAATTGGTTTGATCCCTACCTGCAAATTTGAAAAATTTGATAGTACAAAATATGTACAGTTTAATAATAGACTTCGTCATATTCGTTGTCAAGTAATATTTTTCTTGACAGAATCAGAATTTTCTGTATAATTATTTATTATAGAATAATCTAAAACAATAACTCTAGGTCTCGCATAGAATAATAGCTAAATAAAATTGTAAGAAATTGTAATTCCATTTTAAGGATAAGTTATGTCAGTTAAAATATTGTTTAGCATTCTATTCTATTTATTTTTTCACACAATTCTCATAAGTCAAATATCTGCAACTCCAATGCTACCACAAATAGTTATGAAAGTTGCAGATACTGTTGTATCAACGAAAGATCCGTCAGGTTTGCTCACGGTCTATCTTGATAATTATGATTCTGAAATTTTCGGCTTTCAATTTGTTTTAAAAAGTAGTCGACCTGACTTAGTCAAATTCGATTTTTCCGGTTTAGGTTATGACACAGCTGGTACTCTCATTAGTGGATTTGAATATATTGAAGTCATCGACAAAGCTGGTGATCAATCTGAATATTGGTTTCGATGTATCGCATCTTTTTTTGGGGGTTCGGGTTCTGTTTCTCCTGTCTTACCACAGCAAGGCGGAGTCGCTATTCGAGTTCCATATACAGCAACAAATGCACCGGGTACAAATTTGTCTCTTCTCTCAAATATCACATTTGAATTACCGACAGATTTTGCCGATCCCTATGGAAATTCAATTGGTGCTGTCCCCGATACTATTGTCGATACATCTTATTTTAATTGCCTCTTATGGGAAGGTCCAACATGTACTTCATGGGTTGAAGTTACCGATACTTCCTTAGGCTATGAGATGGTCTTTTATGATTCATCTACCGTAGGTTTACTTGACCCCGAAATTGTTCTCGTACTTGATGGCTCCCTGACTATTGATTACACCAAACCATTTGAATTTATAGACTGTGATTCTAATGGTGATAATGCAATTGATATTTCCGACTTAGTATGTTTTGTCTCTTTCTTGTTTACTCCAAGAGATCCATTTGCCTGCACCATCTTCTCTTGTGATACAGATTCAAGTGGAGACACAGATATATCAGATTTAGTTGCTTTTGTTGATTTCATCTTTGGTTTAAATTCCACCCAATAATTATCTGAAAACGCATATTTTACACTTTTAAAATAGGTATTGCCATATCTCTTTAATGTTGTATTATGTACATTAGTACATATCATAACTTACTAACCAACAAAGGTTTCTTATGCGGAAGAGATATTTTTTTAGATTAATGGCTACATCTGCTATTGCAATTCTACTTTTTACAGCACACAACATCAACGCCAAAACTCATGAATTAAAACGAGTCGTATTACCTAAACAGCCCTATACTTCAATTCCTACAATGCTCAATACGAATCAAATAGTTCTGAAATTTAAAGAAGGTACCACTCAACCTTCAATTGGTGCAAATGGGTTCATGAAAGCTACATCTGTTTGGAATGAAGTAAATATAATCCTTTCATTTAAAAACAAGGCACTTCCTGTACTCCAACATTTTGAATTGCCAAAAGAGAAGCTTGACGAGATGAGACAATTTGGAATCAATCGTTCCGGCATGCAGCTTCCCGACCTTTCATTATACAACCGTATTTCTCTCGATGAGTCGATGACAGATGCGGAAAAATTACAAAAAATAAATAAATTGCTCGCGTTAGATATTATCGAAACCGCATATTTCCCTCCTTTTCCTGAGCTTGCTACAATGGAAATTACAGATGTGGTCTCTACTCCGCAAGCAACTCCGAATTTTGAAGGTGGTCAATATTATCTCACCCCTGCCCCGGTTGGTATTGATGCCCATTATGCATGGGGCGTACCGGGTGGTCGAGGTGAAAATATAAAAGTTATTGATATTGAAGGTAACTGGATTCAAACCCATGAAGACTTACACGGAGGAATTGAAGATTTTCATATCGCTGGTAATGTCATAAATGATGCAGGCTGGTGGAACCATGGCACTGCTGTGTTAGGTGAAATCGCTGCCGACTCAAACGATTTTGGTATGACCGGTATTGCTTTTGAAGTAGATTTAGGAACCGTCTCTATTGGTTCTATGTCAACCTCGACTGCCATCACTACTGCTATGAATAATTCTGATACCGGTGATGTCATCCTTATAGAGCTCCATGCTGCCGGACCTGATGCTAGTGGTGAAGGTCAGGATGGTTATGTTATGATGGAATATTGGCAGGATAATTTCGACGCTATTTTACTTGCTTCCGCGATGGGAAGAATTATTGTCGAAGCTGCCGGTAACGGTGCTGAAAACTTTGATGACGCTTCTATCTATGGTAATCTCTTCGACCCTGCTTTTCGTTTTTCAGGAGCTATTGTAGTTGGTGCTTCAAGTAATGTTCATGTCCCTGCATCTTTTACAAATTATGGACAGCGTGTCGATGTGCATGCTTTTGGAACTTGGGATGTTTACTCGTTAGGTTATGGTGATTTATTTGGTACAAACAGTGATGAGCATTACACGAGCTCTTTTTCAGGCACTTCTTCTGCCTCGCCTATTATTACCGGAGCTTGTGCTGTGCTTGAAGGAGTAAGCAAAGCTAATCACGGAAGAGTTTTAGATCACAATGAAATAAGAAGTTTATTAATAGATTACTCGACTCCTCAAGCTAGCAGTTCTAAACTTATCGGACCTCTTCCTGACTTACAAGGTTCAGTTGACCAAATTATGGGGATTTCATTTGTTGCTGATACAACTATCGGATGGACACCATTTGATGTGCAGTTCTCAGCTTCATCGGGACTTGCGGTAGACACTTGGACTTGGGACTTTGGCGATGGTGATTCCGCATTTGTGCAAGCTCCGTTCCATTCTTATCTAGAGCAAGGATTATACACTGTAGGAGTTGAAATTGATGCTGCCGGAGATATTCGCCAATCAAATAAACAAAGTTATATCGTCGTGTTAGCTGACACGATGAAAGCTGATTCAGCTGAAGTCATAGCAGGAGCCGACGTAGAAATTACTGTTACCTTAAACAATACTGTCCCGGTAAGTCTTATTGAAATTCCTATTGAATATGGTGGAGATATGAGTTTGACCTTTAATACATTCTCAACTGTTGGATGCAGGACTGATTACTTTGAAGTACAGCAATTGATTCAAGTTGATGGTTGGAACAAAAGAGTTACTATCTCTTTGCAATCGTCAATGACAGGCACATCACCATATCTTCCTATAGGAGAAGGAGCTATCTTAAAATTAAGCTTTACGACTAGCTCTTCATCTGTACCGGGTGAAATGAACCAGATTGTCACTGACGGTTACAACACCTATTTACCAAGAGTAGAATCCCAATTTGGTGACTACGAAGTTAAATTCTCAAATGGTGCCGTAGCTATCGGTGGATGTTGTATTGGCATTCGTGGTAATGTTGATGCTGACCCACTTGAAAGTGTTGACATTTCCGACCTCGTGCTTATAGTCGATTTTATCTTTGGTGATTTTACCGGCTCTGTATGCCCTGAAGAAGATGATGTTGATGGGTCGGGGGCAACCGACATTTCTGATTTAGTACATTTAGTTGATTTTATATTTGGTGACCCGCAAGGACAGGCACCTGCAAATTGTTTTTAACCGTTTTATGTAATAATATTTGGAGAGAAAAGTGAAAATGAGCAAGTCAATGTTTTTTGTATGCCTGTTACTATTAGGGATAGTATCGGCAAATGTAAATGGAGCAAGTAAATTACAAGATGTTTCCAAGATAATCTTTTATGAAAGCGACACATCGGGATCAGTACATATAGAAGGTCTGCTTTCATCGCAAGTTGCTTTGGGAAATGAAATCAGTGCTTCTCTTGAATTCTTTGAAAAAAACAAATCAGCACTTTTCTTATCTGACCCTTTAAAAGAACTTACTGTCGATGAAGTGTTTCATGATGTGCAAGGTAAAACACATGTTAAGTTTTTTCAATTTTACAACGAAGTGAAAGTTTACTCAGGACAGCTCATCACTCATTTTGACAATAAGAATAATATTAAAACTGTCAATGGCGATCTTATTAGAAATATCACAGTGAACCATATCCCATCAATTACATCTTCTGAAGCTGTTGATAAATCGGTTGCTGACTTAAAATCATTTTTCGGAAATGGTTCTGCCTACGAAGCAGAGTTGGTTGTTTTTCCATGGGAAGATAAAATGTATCTCGCCTGGAATTTATTCGTAACGACAGATTACCCTATGGGAAGATGGGAATATTTTATCGATGCTCACACAGGTGAGGTAATTTTTAAAGCTAATAGAATAATGGACTCTGATGAAATCGGAACCGGCGTCGGCGTCTTGGGAACAACTTATGACCATATAGACACCGACTATAATGGTATCAAATATCAAATGATAGACAATACTCGTCAATTAAACAATAATCCGCATGGCCATGATGGTCTCATGGGAGCCGGCTCTGTTATCCGAACTTACACAACTTCTACTTCTCTCCCCGGAACCATTACAACCGACTCTGATAATATTTGGGACTACGGTTCTCAAGCTGCAGCAGTTGATGGACATGTATATACCGGTTTAGTCTATGATTGGATGCTCTCCCAGTTTGGCCGCAACAGTTACAATGACAATGGAACTACAATGACTACAACTGTCGGATACGTAGCTGAAGGAACAAACAACGCCTATTGGAACGGAAGCCAAATCGTAATATGGGGTGCTTCTAGCGGTTACAATTCTCTTGCTGCAAGTCCCGATGTTATCGCACATGAATGGGGACACGCTATTACAAGTTCGACATCTAATCTGATATATCAAAAAGAATCGGGTGCCTTAAATGAATCTTTTTCTGATATGATAGGTGCCGCTTTTGAATTTGCGCACCCGGAATATGACAACCCTGATTGGTTCATGGGTGAGAATATTTCTGCTACCAGTTCAGGATTTAGAGATATTGCTTTCCCGCATAATAAATTTGACCCGGATACTTATGGTGAAGATGACCCCTATTGGGTAACGGTAGAACCATGTACTCCTTCTAACACAAACGATTGGTGTGGAGTGCATACAAATAGTGGTGTTGGGAATAAATGGTTTTATCTTCTTTCTGATGGTGGTACTCATAATGGCGTAACAGTTGATGGTATCGGAGTTGCAAATGCTATAAAAGTCGCCTACCAAGCAAATGCCTATTACTGGACATTTAATTCTACATACCAAGAAGCTGCATTTGGTACAATCTCAGCATCGATAGACCTCGACCCGACATATATGTGGACAATTCAAGTTTCCAAAGCATGGCAAGCTGTTGGTATCTATGCCCCAAATCCGGAGATAAGTTTTACTGCTGACACAACATTAGGATGGGTTCCATTTACAGTCAATTTTGCAGGTAGTTCTGTTTTAAATGTCCAAGACTGGACTTGGAATTTTGGTGATGGCTCCAATGCCAACACACAGTCTCATGCTCATCTTTTTGATTCAGCAGGTTTATATGATGTGACTTTAGAAATTTCTGCCGACGGCGAAATTAAAACCTTAAATCATTCAAACTATATTGTTGCTTTAGCTGACACTATGATAATAGACACGGTTACAACTGGTGCTGGTGCCAAGGTAGAAATATCAATCAGTTTAAATAATACTGTCCCGCTCAACTTAATAGAAATCCCTATCGAATATGTCGGTGATTTGAATCTGTCTTTGGACTCATTCTCCACGGTAGGATGCAGGACTGATTATTTTGAAGTTCAGCAATATATTCAACTCGATGGCTGGAATAAACGAGCTACTATATTATTGCAAGCGTCTTACAATGCTACTTCAGAAGACCTCCCAATTGGTTCGGGTACTGTTTTAAAAGTATACTTTGAAACAAGTGCTTCGGCAGCTTCAGGTGCTGTCAACCAGATTATCAATGACGGATATTTAACATATCTCCCTAGAGTCGAATCAAAATTCGGAAATTATGATGTCCGCATTGTAAATGGTTCAATCTCAATCGGCGGATGTTGCGTTGGAATACGCGGCAACCTAAATGGTGACCCGCTTGAAAGTATAGACATTTCTGACCTTGTACTCTTAGTAGATTATGTTTTTGCGGCATACACAAACCCTGTTTGTCCAGAAGAAGATGATGTTAATGGTTCAGGAGAGTTGGATATTTCCGACCTTGTCCATCTTGTCGATTTTATATTCGGAGACCCGCAAGGTCCTGCTCCGGCAAGTTGCTTTTAGAGCAAATTAATGTTGTAAGATAATTTACAATTCTTTTACACGGCATCGTTCGGAATCCAATTGTCGCTAATATCTTGGATTCCATACGGTGCTTTTTTTTCCTTAAAATTTATCAGATATGATGATATTTTATTGATTTTTTGTCACACAGGGTGAAATACTCAACAATTTCAAATAAAATGATTTATTTTTACAATTTTTTATTACTTTTCTTCTATAAACGCTTGCATTAGAATGCCTTTTTATATTATATTCTGCCTTTGTTGTAATAAAATTAAACTAAAAACAGATTCAATTCGTTATTAAAGAGTAGAAAAATATAATTTTAAATATATAGTGAGTAAGGTGTAATGATAAAAAAAACACGATTTATAATGATTTGCATAGTAGTTTTATCACTCATTGCAAACTCAACATCTTTTGGACGTTCTCAAGTAAGTACTGAAAGTAAAAAACGTCAAACCAGTTTATCAACCTCGGAAGTACCAGCATACCAAATAGTTGGACATCGAGTCGGTAAAATTGAATTAGGTGTAAACAATAACGGCTCATTTGGTAACGGGTTTGCTGAAACGACACAAGATGCTATTACTGGTGAACCGGTTCCATCTTGCGAATATCCAAAAGCTTCTAGTATTGAATATTTGTTTGCGGGTGCTTTTTGGATCGGAGCTGTTGTAGGTCGAGACACCCTTGTTTCTACATCTGCCGATGGTTGGAGTGGCAATTTTCAAGAATTTTTACCTGATACCGACGATCCTATTTTAGATGGTAATATAATAAAAAAATCTTTATTATTTCCTGACATTGACTCTCTATACATCGGAGCTGTTTCGGAAGAAGATTATATCATGGTCTATCGTGATACTGCCATTGTTGGTATAGATCTTGATTGGGGTTCTAATCGTCAACACACTCCGCTAAATATAAAAATTACTCAAAAATCTTATGCTTGGTCTTATGATTATGCTGATGATTTTATTCTTTTTGACTATGAAATTCAAAATATTGGGGTGCAAGATTTAAACGATGTCTATATGGGTATTTATGTTGATGCTGACGTAGGCTCAATAAATATTGGCGGTAGCGAAAGAGCACAAGATGATCTTTCCGGCTTTATTGAAACCGATACTATTGAATTTGCAGGATGTTTCTTTGAAGATACTATTAATATCGCATGGACTGCTGATAATGATGGTGACCCTAAAAATGAAGCATTCGACGAAGACTCTCCACTTGCTACTACCGGAACAAGAATTATCAGAACACCGGCAACTAAACTGGATGTTTCATACAACTGGTGGGTATCTGGGACATCAGCTGATACCGATTTTGGTCCTCGCGAAATTGAATTTAAAGGAAGATGGAAAGAAGAGTTTCGTGATTTAGGAACTGGCTTCCTTGGAACTCCTGAAGGTGATGCCAATAAATATTATTTCTTAAAAAACCAAGAATTTGATTATGACCAACCTCGGATTAAACAAGTTTTACTGCAAGGCGATACTCTTTGGATGCCACCTCCTGTAAATGAAGCTGATGATTTGACAAAAGGTGTTGATACAAGGTATCTTTTATCTTTTGGACCTTTCCAAATCAAACCAGGCGAACGTCTACCTCTTTCTTTTGCCTATGTAGCCGGTGATAGTTTTCATACTGATCCTATGAATCATGAAAACAATTTACCTAATAATCCTGATGCGTATTATAGCAATTTGAATTTCGACAATTTAACAGAAAATGCTGCTTGGGCTGCCCGTGTATATGACAACCCTGGTAGAGATACTGATGGTAGTGGAAAATACTTGCAATTCCTGAGACAGTGTTGTGAAGATACTGCTATTGTAGATATGGAAGTGTATGACACAGTTTCTGTTGACCCACTTGAAATCGATACATCAATCGCACCTACAATGGTATTTGAAAACTGTGAAGAATATTTTTACCGAGGTGATGGCATTCCTGATTTCCAAGGTGCTTCTCCTCCTCCTGCTCCTAAATTTTGGTTAACTCCAGAAGTTGGTGCTGTTCATATTAGATTTAATGGATTTATTTCTGAAACATCAAAAGATGTTTTCTCTAACGCATTCGACTTTGAAGGATATCGAGTGTACTATTCTAGAGATGAACGTGAATCAAGTTATACTTTACATTCATCTTATGATATAGAAGATTATAATAGATTTGAGTGGAATTTAAGTAAAAAAGCATTCGAACTAAACGATGTTCCTTTCAAAATCGAAGAACTACGTGCTTTATATAATGATTCTGCAACAGGATTTATCTTTAATCCACAGGATTATCCTAGAACTAATACATTCTCATATGGGAATGATATCTTCTTCTTTGAAGCACAAGATTTTAACGTTTCTGAATTTGGAATCAACACACCAATAACAAGAATCTATCCTGATCAACCATACCCATCTCACCCTGTTATTGATTCTATAACTGATACTACCGAATTCACAGATGACGGCTTTTTGAAATATTATGAATATGAAGCAACTGTAAAGAATCTTCTCCCAACTGTCCCTTATTATTTCAACGTTACAGCCTTTGATTTTGGTTCTCCGGTATCCGGCTTACCTGCCTTGGAAACATCTAAATCTATTAGTGCTCAATTAGCTTATGCCAATACAAGAGCAGATGTCAATCTTGCTGAAGTTAAAAAGGTATACACGTATCCAAACCCATATCGTCTTGATGGTAACTATGCTGACTTAGGATTTGAAAAAAGTGAAGATGGTATTGATATTGCTGATATAATCAAAGCAATCCATTTTGCTAATCTTCCACCGGTATGTACTATTAAGATTTTCTCCTTAGATGGAGATTTAATTAGAGAGATTTCCCATGAATCTGATCCACATGACCCTTCATCAGGTCATGAAAAATGGAACTTAATTACTCGAAACACTCAATTGACAGTTTCAGGACTGTATTATTGGACTGTTGAATCTGATGGACAAGAAACTCAAATAGGTAAACTTGTTATTATAATGTAATTATGACAATGCTTCCAATTATAAAAAACCGTTATAATGTTATTATAACGGTTTTTTTACTAACTCTCTTACTCTCTTCGCTTGATGCCAGAGAGGTCAATCCGAAATATAATATAGCCAAGAAGTCACAACAAACTGCGTTTGCTTCTGATGAATTTCCTGTTGTATATTACGCTGTGCACAGTCGCGGAAATCTCCAACTTGCTATTGCTAATAATGGTACCTATGGTTCCTTCGGGTCATCAGTAACTGACATCTTTACTGATGAAATCGTTCAATCTTGTATATACCCTAAAAATTCAAATCTCGTATATCTTTGGGTAAGTGCATTATGGGTCGGTGCCGTTGTAGGGCGAGACACTTTAGTTTCTTGCGGTACTGAAGATTGGTATCGTGTGCAGGAGTTTTGGCCGAATCCCGGTGACAGCTTTGAGTATTTGTCGATTGACAAAGCATCGGATTTTTACTCTGAAGATGCTTTATCCGAAGAAGATATTATTTGTACTTATTATGACACTGTTACAAACACTAATCTGACCGGTATTGATTTGGATGGTGCCAGGCATAAACCTCTAAATATTAAAGTAACTCAAAGGTCTATGGCATGGAGTTACGAATATGCTGATGACTTTATCCTCATCGATATGCAGATTGAAAATATTGGCAACGAAAAGCTAGAAGAAGTTTATATGGGGATATTTGTTGACGGCGATGCCTGGCATACGACAAACAATAACTCTGATGGGTGGAATGATGATATCGTTGGCTTTATAAAAGATTTTGACGCACCTGAAGGTTACGGATTTAAAGATACAGTTAACATTGCATATAATGCCGACAATGACGGTGATCCTACTGATGGAGCTTGGGATGAAAAGTCTCCTCGCTCAGTTGTAGGAACTCGTGTGATTAGGACACCATCCGATTCCTTAAACTACTCCTTTAATTGGTGGCGAATTCATTATGGTGATGTAACTCAGGATTTTGGACCTCGTAAGATTGGGACACCAACTGACCCATTTAGAAAAATGGGCGAACGTTTAGGTACTCCTGTTGGAGATAAAAATAAATACTATGTTTTAAAACATAAAGAGTTTGATTATGACCTTTTAGAAACAGCTGTCGACCACACTGCTGATGGTTACATGCCACCACCACAAGATGCTGACTTATATGCCTATGGATTTGATACCCGTTATTTATTATCGTTTGGACCTTTTAATATCAACCCAAGAGAAAAACTTCCTGTTACTTTTGCCGTTATTGGTGGGGAAGATTTCCATAACAATCCGGATGCATTTCTATCACATGACCCGCTGAGACCTGAAATTTTTTATAGCATGATTGATTTTTCATCTATTGCCAGAAACTCCCGATGGGCGTCATGGGTCTATGACAACCCCGGTGTTGATACTGATAACAATGGAAATTATGGTAAGTCCAGAATCATCTGCTTTGATACGACTATCGTAGATATCGATACTACCATCAACGATATTGATACAACAATTTCTATAATGACTTTTGAACGATGCGATACAACTTTTTACGAGGGTGACGGTGTTCCCGATTTCAAAGGAGCATCTCCTCCACCAGCTCCTATATTTTGGGTAGAACCAGGTATTGGTGAAATTAGAGTGCGTTTCAACGGTAATAGATCAGAAAACGCGAAAGACCAATTTACAGGTGACCACGACTTTGAAGGATACCGAGTTTATATCTCCCGTGATAACTCAAAATCAAGTTATTCTGTCGTCTCATCATTTGATTTAGAAAATTATAATAAATATGTCTATGATAAGAATAAATTACCCAAAGAAGGCTTTGTTTTAAAAGACACCCCGTTTTCTTTAGAAGCTCTGCAAGAATTATATGGTGACCTAATCAACCCAACATCTTTTGACCCTCTTTATTATAGTATAAGTAATTTATACCAAATGCCGGGCTATCCTGATTCTATTTTCTATTTTGCTGCCCAAGATTATAACGTATCTGAATTAGGTGTTGATACCGACTTACAAAAAGTTTATCCCGATGAGCCTTTTCCATCGCATTTGAATCCTGATTCTGCTCAAGATTTTGAACTCACAGATGATGGTTATTTAAAATATTACGAATATGAACTTACAATCAAAAACTTACTTCCAACAGTCGAATGGTGGGTCAATGTCACTGCCTTTGATTTCGGATCACCGGAAGTAGGCCTTGCATCGCTTGAATCATCACTTTCTCTTGGTGGTAAAAACGTATACCCATTGTTCTCTCTTGATGACAACGTTACCAAAAATTATGACAATATTTATATCTATCCAAACCCATACCGTGTAGATGGAAATTATCGTGTCGATGGTCTCGAAGGTAGAACCAAAAGAGATTTACCTGATTATCGAGTACGTCAATTACATTTTGTAAATGTTCCTCCGGTATGTACAATTAAGATTTTTTCTCTCGATGGTGATTTAATAAGTACTGTAGATCACAATACTGACAAATCTGACCCTCTATCAAATCATGCCGAATGGAATATGATTACCCGCAATACACAGGCTATTGTTTCAGGGTTATACTATTACGTCATTGAGTGGGATGAAGGATCGTTCATCGGAAAATTTGTCATCATAATGTAACTACTCTTTGAAATTTAATTCTTTAGGTAATCTTTTTCCAAACAGTAAATATCCAACTCCCGCTACAACTGCAAGCGACGAAATGATTATCCACGCAATAAATGGCTGCCCGCTGAACTGCTCCAATAGAAAGCCACCATACATCGGACCAAACGACCACCCTGATGCTACAAAGAAGCCGAAGATGCCCATATAACGTCCCATTCGACCTTCTGGTGCCATCTGAGATGTCAATGCGAGCGATGGTGGAGACATAAACATTTCTCCTATTGTGACAACAATTATTGAGAAAATAAAATATTTAAACGACGACACCATACCGACAAAACTATAACCTACCGCATAGATAAATGCACCAACTGCCAACTGGAATGTGAACGATTTATGCTGAAGCATTTTGGTAATTGGTATTTGTAATGTAGCAACCAACAGACCATTGACCGTGTATATCATTCCAAGCTGTGTTTCTGAGATGCCAACAATTTCCACAGCATACACAGAAAAAGTTGCGATAAGCTGTGCGACAACTAAATATAAAACAAATATGAGAGATGAATGTATCGCTAAATTTTTATCATTTTTGATAGCAATCAAATCTTTCAATTTGAACTTATCATTACTCAGCACATCATTAGGAGTTTTCAGATACAAAGCAAAAACTACGCCGGATAATACTGTAACAATAGAAGCAATAACAAAGAGCAGCCCATAAGAATATCCTGCCATATAGCCACCAATCGCCGGACCAACAGCCCACCCTAAATTACCTGCCGACCGTGTGATCGCATAGCCCTCTAACCTTTTCTCAGGCGGTAAAATATCTGAGACTAATGCGTTTGCAGCAGGATGAAAGACTGCACCAAAGATAGAATTTATAACAAGAAAAGCAGCAACCCACCAAAAACCAAGATCATTTAAAATAGCAAACGCCATTCCGGCAAATGCGACACCACGTATAATTTGAGTATGCACAAGAAGATATCGGCGTTGAATCCGATCGGCAACCTCTCCCCCAATCAATTGAAAAGTAGAACGAATAACAGCTAAGGCACCAAAGAACAAACCAATCTCAAAAAGAGAAAGTCCAATTACTCGACTGAAATAAATAGCTATAAATGGAATTGCGACCGCAAATCCCATTGCCCCGACAAACCAACCTAAAGCAAGGATCCATAAATTAATATCAAATTGTTTGACAAATTCTTTTGTTCTCTTAACCATGCTGTAATATAGAGAAATATTATTACAGGACAAACAAAAAGCCCACAATAATGGGCTTTTTTATATAGTATGTGAATTCAAACTAACTTTGTAATTTTGCTAGGCGTTCTTTTGCATCTCTTATAATTTTAAATTGGATATCGGCATTTCCCCAATACTGTAAAACTTCTTCATAACGTTTAATTGCTTCTTGTGTATCACCTAAATGTTCGTAGGCATATCCAATATAATACTGAAGAGATAAATTAGTATACGCATTAGACGATTCTTGTTCTTTCGTAGCATAAGTTAAGAGCTTGTCTAATCCCTTTTGATAGTCTCCGAGTAAAATTTCAAGCTTACCAATTTCCCTGTCCGAGTTATCGTTAGGGCTTTTTTCTTTCATCTCTATTAAAATAGCTAAGCTTTTGACTGTATCTTTTACAGCCTCCGCATCATACAACCTTAATACATTATCAGCTATGTGCCATAAATTAGATGGTACTTTAGACTTAAATCTGTCCAACATTTCTTCAAACTCTGGTCGAAGTTTAGGAGCGATGGTTGAATCAATTTTTATCATTGCCATATAATAATTAAAATCCTGAAATGAATTGTACCAGGCTTTTCCTTTTTCATAGTTGATTCTAGCTTGTTCGTTTTGTTCAAAATTATAATTGTAACTTGCCGTGCTAGTATAAGCACCTGAAATAAGAGAGCTGTCTTTTGATAACAAGCGTTCATCAAGTGCCTTATCCCGATAAACTAAAGATTGCTCAAAATTACCTTCCCACATTGACAGATTTGCCATATGATAATAATATGAACTCATCAATATATTGTCTTCAGAATGATATCGTTTAATCATTTCTACATATTGACGGGACTTATTAAAGTCTCTTTTTTTGATATTCATAATATACAGATTATCTAAAACTTCCGAATTCTTTGGAAATTTAGCCAAAACTTCAAGATAGGATTCTATAGCTTCATCAATTTTACCTGTTTTACTTAGAATAGTTGCTATCGTTCTATACGCATCAGGAGAATCAGGGTGATATTTTTTTGATAAATTCGCAAACTCTAATGCCCTATCATATTCCTTTAGTTGCTGATAAAATTGAGAATAGAACATAAGGGCTAATTGAAAGGCCGGATCGATTTCTAATGCTTTATCTAAATGTTTGAAAGCTCTTGTTGTATCTCTGTCAAAAACATTGATTAACAATCCAAAGATTGCCTGTCCCTCTTTATCATCAGGGTATTGATTTACAAAAGATTCCATTTTAACAAATCCATCATTGTAATTCTGTTCAAGCCATATTTCTGAATAGACACCAAGCAATGATTTCTCTCTAAGTGGCAGCGAAGATTCTCTCTCTTTTGCCATCTGGAAATATTGAACCCCTACTTGCTGGCGACCGGAAAACACATTTGTCATCGCAAGACGCATATACGGCATAGCAAATGATGAATCTTCCTCGATAGATTTATTAAATTGTTCAAGAGCTAAGCGATCTCTACCAATTCCAAATAATTTCATACCCTCTAAATAATATCTATATGCTTCAGGTGATGATGTATACTGCGACACAGATTTATCATCTTGAAAGTCATCTTGCAAATCTAAAGCAATAGCAATCTTAGAAGTTAGGCTGTCAATCAATTCAAACGGATCCGAACCGATAACTTTTTGCGTTTTTATAATAGTGCCACTCTTCACATCGACAATCCTGGCATCTATCCGAATCTTATCCCCCAGTTTATAGAACGAACCGGACAAGACATGTATCGCACCTAAGGTACCGGCAGCATCGACACATTCATCAAATGTATGTTCGCTTCTTCTATCCGGTGGGAAACAATCCTTAATACGTTTTTGGGAAATAATCTGCAATGATTGAGACTGCACTAAATCAGTAAGCAGAATTTCTGGGAGACCTGTTTCAAGCCAATCAAGTTCCGGGTCACCGGTTTTATTTTCAAATCCTAAAATAGCAAGAGCATGACCTTGTGCCTGCACTTCGCTCGTGGTTGTATCAATTTGAATTATAGGAGAATCAATAAAGAACCAGAGAACAACTATCAATGTCGCAAAACCTAATGCCATATAAGACCTCTTAGAGACATTGATTTCTACAGTTTTTGTTTGTGTTTGTGTAGGTTTGTTTAATTCTGTTGAAATAGTATCCGTAAAACCTGAGTCAAATTGACGACGTAAGTTCCGCAAGTCTACGACTAAATCGCGAGTATCCTGATAGCGGTCTTCGCAATTTTTTTGTAAACATTTATCAATAATTCGCTCTAGCTCATTGGGTATATTACTATTTTTCGTTCTCGGTGCTTCATGTTTAGTTTCAAGTATGTTTGCGATTGTAGAAACCTGGGTCGGACCTGTAAATGGAAACTCGCCGGTTGCCATTCTATAAAGCAGAATTCCGAATGAGAAAATATCCGAACGCATATCAACCCGTTCACCTTTTGCCTGCTCGGGCGACATATAGGTCACTGTTCCGATGATCTTCCCAGCTTTGGTTAGGTCATTTTCAGCAGTATCGGTATTATCATTGTCAGAGCTTTCAAACATCGGATCAATCGGTTTCGCCAAACCAAAGTCTAAAATCTTTGGCTCACCTTGTTCGTCGATGATAATATTATCAGCTTTGATATCGCGATGTACAATATTAAGTTTATGAGCAGCAGCTAATCCGGTACATATCTTTTCGCCAATTTTGACAATTTTATTTAGACCAAATTTATTTTCTTTAAAATATGTTGTTAGCTGTTTTCCCTCGATATGTTCCATAACGATATAGTCAATATTTTTGCCTGTTTTTTCATCTTTGGCACTTCCAATATCATATATACCCATCACATTCCCATGAGAAATTTGTGCTGCAGTTTTTGCTTCTCTTTTGAAGCGTTCCTGTTTTTCGGCATTATCAAATGCTTCGGCAAGCAGAACTTTAATCGCAACTTTTCTATAAAGTTTCTGGTCTTCGGCTAGATAAACCGCTCCCATGCCACCTTCACCGATTTTCTTTATAATCTTAAAATGTGCAAACAGTTGTCCGGTTTCTAACATGAGATTAATTCCTTTTTAATGCTAACATTGTTATATCATCTGAACGCGGTGAATCTACGACAAAGTCTAACACATCTTCCATAACTTTATCAACAACTTTTTTAGGAGTCAGTTCCGTCATTTTTTTCACAAGAACTTCCAACCGATCATCACCATACAATTCGCCGTATTTATCTGCCTCTACAACACCATCGGTGAAGATCAACAGCATATCACCGCTATCAAACTCAACCCTGTCTTCAGTCCAATCGGCAAAGTCAAAAGCACCAATCATAATGCCGGATGGCTCCAAATATTTCACATCGCCAGACTTTTTCAAAAGTATCGGTGGGTTATGCCCCGCATTTACAAATGACAAGGTATGATTCCGATTATCGATTGTTCCGATAAAAAGAGTCGCAAAAAGTTCCGGCTTACTATATTTTACTAACTGTTTAGATATTTGTGTGACAGCTTTTACTAAATCAAATTCATGATCATCATACAAAATCCGAAATGCTGCTAAAATATTAGACATCAACAGCGATGCCCCCATCCCTTTGCCACTCACATCAGCAACCAGAAAAAGAAGCCTGCCATCGGGAAGTTCAGTCACATCAAACAAATCGCCACCAACACTTTTACATTGTTCCTGAAATGTATGCAGTTGGTACTCGGTATAGTCTGGTAATACTTGCGGAAGGAGATTCATCTGAATAGAAGCAGCTTTTTCAAGCTCTGCTTCCATAATTTTCATTTCCTGACGTTAATGAATTAATTCATAGTTAAGCAGGCGAGATGCTATCAAGTTGCCATAGGTTGCCAAAAGACGTAAATAATCGTTATTATATCTATGAAGCGGATTGGTTGTATCCACATATAATATCCCGAGAACTTTATCATCATCAAACAATGGAACCGCCATAGCTGATTTTATTTCAGAAATAATAATTGATTCCTGTTGCGCAAAACGATCATCTTCCTGTGGATTGATAAGTATAGAATTTTTTTCAGCAAGAATCTCTTCGATAATTGTATTTGAAAGATTAAACGAACCCGGGTCTTTGCCGCTTGGTAAAAGAAGTGCTGATGTCACCACCTCACCGGAATCGGTATTGGTAAGCACCGCAATTCTCTCGGCGGGAATCACCTTCGAAACTAATCCGATAGATTTTTCAAGCATCTTTTCTTTTGGTTCCGACATAACTAAAATCTTTGCCATTTCAAACATTGTAGGAAGCACATCAGGAAGTTCCGTTACTTTTGCAGGAAGTGGTTTTAACGCTTCATTGATAGATAAAAAGACAGACTTCTCAGCATCTAACTCTGACAAATTATGGGTAATCGGTACAGCAGTTGAACGTGGAACGGAATCCGATGATGTCACTTTGAATTCTACTTGTCCGAATTGTAACAAATCAGCATCGGAAAATTTCGTTTTCCCTGATAGTTTAGCACCATTTAAAAATGTTCCATTACGGCTGCCATTATCAACTAATATAAAGGCATTGTCTGACGTAGAATATTCAATTATCGCATGATTACGAGATACGGTTTTGTGTGAAATGCATATATTAGCATCACTATTTCGACCAATGATATATTTTTTTTTATCAAGAGAAAAATTATAGAACCGAGTTCCATCTGAACCAATCAGTTTAATCATAATGGCTTTCATCTATCCTTTTTATATAGTTTATTTCATTTACGATGATTTCAAAGAAATGTTCTTAAAAAATCTGACAATATTTAAAAACCCATCTATAGGGTACTTTCCCCAACCACTTTGCGACATCATTTTTAAGTTTCCACTAATATGCATTTTTTTCAAATTTAATGCAAACGATTTAGCATCATCTTCGTTTTTAACAAGTTGCGAAGTTTGACTATCAAGCAAGAATTGCCTATTTAGTGGAGAAAATGGACCAATAGCAGGTTCACAGATAAACATCGGAAGCCCGAGCCCAACCGCCCAGTTTGACCGTTCATGCGATGGTGAAACGATAAAATCAAACTGTGAGAAAAAATGAGATGTAAACCTATTTTCATCTCGCCTATTTGAAAACTGAACAATTACTAATGGTGGTAAGTCATGTGGTATTTTTTCAAGTGAAGAAATCTTCAGATATTGCAGATTTAAGTTATACAGCTTTTTTTCAATAGCACTCTCAAGGATGCCATCTTTTTTCACAAAGAGAAAAGCCTTGCCACCTGCATGTACCAGAGACATTAAAGATTCGATAATTATCCGTACATGACTAATCGGTTCAGCACCAGAACTAATAAAACAACCGGTCAATGACTCCTGCGAATCATATCTCTTAATTCTTGCTTCGAATGAATCTTGTGCTATACGTTCAATCGACGGCTCGATACACAAACCGGTAATAACAATCTGCTCGTCATTATAATACTGTTTAAATGGAACAGCCGATGATTCTATCGGAACAAATATTTTCTCTGCCCCGCCTACGACCGCTTCAGCAGGAGTGATCAGTTCCCCATGCTGATAGTACAGATTTTTTCTTCCTTTTAAAATGGAAATAAGTATAGGATGTGCCACCACCAAAGGCGACATATCGTACATAAGTTTTCTGTTTATATCACGTCCTAAAAGTGTTAATGCAAAAGACTCTTCGTTATAATCATTATTTTTTCGGATCCTCTTATAGAGCACACTCACAACACCTTCTTTGCCACCCCGCAAATATAAAGCCCGCACTAGTTGCCACATTTTCAAACTCAAGCCATCAGTATACTCAAACACGGATGATTTGGAATGTACTAAATCGATTCCACCATTACGATTTAACTCATCGATAATTCCATCCAAATAAAAGGGATGCCCCCGACCGATTTCGGTATATAATAATTTCAATTTTTCGTTTTGCATTAGCTTGAAGATATAACCTATTTCTTATTTTATAAAGATTTAATTTCCACTCAACAATTATTTTTCATATCAATTGGAACCGAATCAGAAAACCGCTGTTCATAATATTAGTTGACGACTTCATATTAATAGAACTACTTTAATGCACTAACAATTATTCAATCGAGGAATTTATGAAAAAACAGATTATAATATTAGTTTCGTTATTGCTCTTTTTGGGATGCTCTCAAAATAGCTCAATTACAAAAGAGACATTCGACCCGTCATATCAGAAATATAGTTCTGTCTTACATACGTATATAAAAGCAGAAAAAGTTGACTATGCTCAGCTCAAAGAAAACCGTGCAAATCTCGATAGCTTTATCAACCAACTTGCCGGTCTTTCTAAAAATCAGCTTGAAAAAATGAGCTCAAACGAACAGTTGGCATTTTGGATCAACGCCTACAACGGCATAACTCTTCGCTCGATTATCGACAACTATCCTATCAAGTCGATTCAAGACATTAAGGGTGTTTGGAAAAAGACAAAATGGCATGTCGCCGATCAAGAGTTGACTCTTGATTTTATTGAACATAAAATTTTACGCCCGACATACAAAGATGCCCGTATACACTTCGGAGTAAACTGTGCCTCGATAGGATGTCCTCCTCTGTACAACGAACCGTTCACAGGGCAAACAGTCGATAGCTTGCTCGACATTGTCGCATCACAATTTGTACAGAATCAAGCAAGGCACCAGATAGATTTTGACAACAACACAATAACAACGACTGAAATATTCTCATGGTTCTGGGAAGACTTTGTACGCAACCATAATGAAATTAAATTCCAACGTTCTACTGATGTCGAAAATGCAATTCTGAATTTCACATATTCCTATATTGACGACTCGCTTAAAGTAAATTTTTCTAAAGATAAAAATTGGAAAATATCTTTTGCTCCTTATGACTGGTCATTAAATGACATCGAAAGGTAGCCCTTTAGCTTGTATAAAAACAAGAATATAGCTGTCATAATTCCGGTTCTCAATGAAGAACTCTCAATAGCAAAAGTCTTGGCTGATGTCCCAGGTTATGTTGACCAGTTGATAGTCGCTGACAACGGATCAACTGACAAAACGATTGCAATCGCAAAATCAGCAGGTGCAACAATTACAACGGAACCATCCCGAGGTTACGGAGCAACATGCTTAAAAGGACTCCAAGCAGTTAATGACAACAATGACATTATAGTATTTCTCGATGGTGACTATTCTGACCATCCACAAGAGATGGGTATGCTCTTAGACCAAATCGTATATCACAACCATGATGTCGTCATTGGATCTCGTATGCTCAATGAAGAATCAAAATTGGTTCTCCCCCCGGTAGCTCGTTTTGGGAACTGGCTCTCTACAAAATTGATTGCTCTTTTTTGGAATGAAAAGTTTACCGACTTAGGACCTTTCCGTGCTATAACGCAGACAGCATTTGATAAACTTGAAATGTCTGATACAAATTTTGGATGGACAGTAGAACTGCAAATCAAAGCTGCCAAGCTGAAAATGTCCTGCACAGAAGTTGCCGTATCATATCGCCAGCGGATAGGAATTTCTAAAATATCAGGAACTTTTTTAGGTTCTCTGAAAGCAGGCAATAAAATTTTGTATCTCATCTTTAGGGAGCTATTGACAAGATGAAACAAATTCTTATTACAATACCACTTTCAATTTTATTTTTATTTTTGTATATGATCTTCCCTCAAACTGAATCACCTGATATCGTTAAGTTTCTTATAACCTCCCAAGTTATTCTAGTTTTGTATCTGCTTTTTTTGTACCTCTCAAAAAAAATCAGTTTCTCATTTCGCACTCATAAAAAATTATTTTTATACTTTTTAATTATAGGATTACTCATACGTGCTTCGGTTTCCTTTTTCTCAGCAGAAACTTCGTATCTCTCCGATGATGTCTACCGATATATCTTTGAGGGAAAGCTTATCGCAAATCATTACAATCCCTTTATAATTTCACCAAGCGACATGGCATCGACTCCCCTCGCCGACACAACCATATTCCCAAAGATAAACCACCCCTGGCATGTCACCATCTACCCGCCGGTCAGCCAATATTTATTTGCGGCTTCATATCTCATAGATGGAGACTCACTATCAGGATTCAAAATACTCTCGTTCTTCTTTGAACTTCTTTCGTTATGGCTCATGTTTCTGTTTGTCAAAAGATTCAAACTGCCCGACTGGACATTTTTAATCTACCTTTTTTCGCCACTCATAATAATTGAATTTCTCTTTTCAAACCACCTAGACATATTTGGACTTCCAATGTTAATCGGTTCTCTGATTTTACTCCAAAATTATAAAAAACATATCTATGCTCTATCAATATTGCTTGCCTTAGGTGTTTTAGTAAAATTTTATATCCTCTTTTTTATTCCGTTCATTTTCTTTTACATTGGCAATAAAGAGAAACTCAAATTTGTTCTAACCTTCACAATAACTGCAGTTCTTTTGTATCTTCCATTTATCGTCAGTTCAGGAGCAGATATCTTTGGCTCACTCTTTGTGTACTTAGATAGTTGGCAATACAACGGTTCATTATTTTTACTTTTAAAATCTATCTTTACCCAAGAGACTGCCCGCTACATTTGCTTCGCAATTTTCTTCCTTGCCTATTTCCCACTGCTCCTGCTAAAACGTTTTAAGAATAATTATATGCTTCAATCTTTTCTCATATTTGCAATTTATGTTATCGTAACTCCGGCAATTTTCAACTGGTACCTTTTATGGATTATACCATTTATGATATATTATCGAAGCCTCGCATTTATTCTCCTTTCAGGAAGCTGTATGCTTTCGTATCATGTTTTGATAGGATATTATGAAAATGGGGAATGGTCTCAAATGCCGATTCTATCGGTAATAAGTTATCTCCCATTTTTCATTCTCCTTATATTTGAAATCTATAAATATTTAAAACCACAGAAAGTGAAGACATCTTGAAATCTCTTTTTATAATTTTCTATTTTTTCCTCTTATTTTATGTTTCCTTTTATGGAATCCATTTGTATTGGATGATTCTAATTTATATAAAACATAAAGATTCGAAACCACCTGTTCCAACTGGCACTATCGGTAAAACAGAATTTCCATATGTAACAGTGCAGCTTCCGATTTACAATGAAAAAATAGTCGCCGCTCGTCTTATCGAAACTATCGCATCGTTTGATTGGCCCCATGATAAACTGGAGGTTCAAATTTTGGATGACTCCACCGACGAAACTTCTGACTTTATTAAAGAGTGTATCGCTAAACTAAAAAAACTGACAAGTCTGTGCCGCAAATAAATTATATACATCGTGAAATTAGAACCGGGTTTAAGGCAGGTGCTTTAGCAGAAGGATTACTAGTTGCCCATGGAGAATACATTGCAATTTTCGATGCCGACAATCTTCCCAACCCAGATTTTCTTTCGTATAGTATGAGATATTTTAACAGTTCCAAGATCGGGATGGTGCAAACACGATGGAGCTTTTTAAATTCTAATGAATCATTTTTGTGTCGAGCCCAAACACTTTTTTGAATGCTCATTTTATAGTAGAACAACAAGCACGCTATTTTGGCGGACTTCTTTTTAACTTTAATGGTACCGCCGGCATCTGGCGAAAAAAAACTATCATCGACGCAGGCGGTTGGGAATTTGATACCCTCACCGAAGACCTCGACTTATCAATTCGCGCCCAACTCAAGGGATGGAAATTTATTTACGACAACAGTTATGTCGTACCGACTGAACTTCCTAATCGCATATCTGCTTTTAAATCACAGCAATACCGATGGGCAAAAGGTGCTGTTGAAACAGCAATTAAAGTTCTTCCGAAAGTGATGAGATCATCGATATCGACTAAAGTAAAAATCGCTACATTTTTTCATCTTACATCTAAATCTATTTCTCCCGCTTTGCTTATGCTCGCTTTGCTATTAGTCCCTGCATTATACATACGACTGGAAACTGGTTTGCTTAAATTGTTCTTAATTGATTTTCCGATATTTATAGCAGGCACCGGTTCGATGTCGCTCTTCTATTCCTATGCATACAAACATGGAAACACCCATAAAGATTGGAAAGATATTTTCACCCTACCTATGCTGACCTCGCTTGGAATCGCATTAGCTGTCAACAACAGCCGTGCTTTTTTCTCGGCTTTGCTAATGCGGAAATCAGCATTTATTCGAACGCCAAAATCTGGCTCTACCGATGCATCCCCGCAAGCAATGCCAAAATCTTATTTTGCGACGTTGGATAAAACAATTTTTATCGAACTCTTTTTAGCTTTTTATTCTTTCACCGCATTGCTTATTGCGTATGATATGCATCTTTACTTTACTATCCCGTTTTTGGCTACTTTCTTTTTTGGATATTGTTACTTCTCTGTAAAAGGATTAAATGAATTATACGCCCGTTAATATCGTTGCCGTTATGGCTAAACATCCCGAACTTACCAAAGTAAAAACTCGACTTGCCAAATCAATCGGCAATGAAAAAGCTCTTGAGGTCTACAAACTTCTTCTTGATAATCTGTGCGATAACTGTATTCCGTCTAAGAAAAATTCATTTAGCCTGGGATGTTTCCTCACTCCTCCCAAGTTAATACCTGAATTTCAAACTCTCTATGATTCTTTTGCTTTTTACAACAGACAAGATGGTACCGATCTTGGCGAACGAATGATGAACGCTTTTCAAAATATTTTTTCTACACAAAATGCAGAGAAGGCAATTTTAATCGGCGCCGATATCCCACACTTAAATCGAGATATTATCGAAGATGCTTTCAAAAATCTCACGACTCATGATATAGTCTTAGGACCAACTGACGATGGTGGATATTTTCTTATCGGAATGAAAAAAATGTATACCGAGTTATTTAAAAAGATCACTTGGGGAACAGATAAAGTTTTAGATGAGACTTTACAAGTTTGCAAAAGATTTTCTTTACAAGTAAAGCTTCTTGAAACTCTTTCAGATTTAGACAATGCTGAAGACTTAGAATCGTACCCTGAAATTGTGAAAAAAATGCAATAAAAAAAGCCGGTCATCTCCCCGAGCCGGCTTTTAATCTTAGGATTTCCCTATCCCTAAAAACCAGCCATCTCACTTACATCTATAACCTTTGAAAGGTCTAAGAAGATAAGAAGGCGATCTTCTAGCTTCGCCACCCCTTTAATATACTCTGAATTGATTCCAGTTACGATCTCAGGTGGTGGTTCTATAGTATTTGCAGGTAACCGTAAAACTTCAGAAACAGAGTCAACAACCATCCCCAAAATATTACCATTTATGTCAACGACAACAATACGAGTATTTTTGTCGTATTCTTTTAGTTCTAGATTAAATCGTTTTCGTAAATCTACAATAGGAATAACTTTTCCACGTAAATTTATAACACCTTCAACATAGTGAGGTGCTTGTGGAACTTTAGTGATTTCAACCATACGGTTAATCTCTTGTACCTTTAAAATATCAACACCAAATTCTTCTGTACCGATATTAAATGAAACGAGTTGTAACAACTCATCGACTGTACCGCTCTGTATTCCTTCAGTTTTTTCTATTACTGCAGTATCCATGATAACGCCCTTTATTAAGAGAATTCATTTTCAATTTATAATTCGGAATTAACCTTAACTTTAATATCGACAAATTGAATTTTTACTTAATCTTTTAATGATTATTATAATATCAGAGAAACTGATAATTAGACACAACTTCATACGTGTAAGAGTTTACACGTTACCCCTCATTACCTTACGGATTACTCTTGAAGTTTTTCTTTAGATCAAATCATCAGAGATTTAAACTGTACAGCTGTTGATGGTGAATGCCCGGAATAATGGTTATTAAAAAAGGCGAAACAGTCATGATCTAGCTGTAGCCTTTTAGTTATAAGCTGTTGCCAGTGTGCTAATTCAGATTCTCGTTCATTTCTGACAAAGCTGAAGTCATTCTGAATCTTTTTCCTATCCCCTAAAAACCTAAAATATGAAAAATCTGCCGTCTGGATATCAACCTTGGGCATCCACGGATGATCTATATGACAAAAGGCTATATTCTGCTGGTTCAGACGTTCAAACAATTTATCTACCCCAAGCCAACATTTATTTCGCAACTCAAGAGCAAACCGAATATCCGATGGTAGTACATCAAATATCCTAAACAAAACATCAATCTGGTAAGGCTTAAAACAGTATGGAAACTGCACCAATAGTACAGCCAACTTATCTTCAAGCAGCTTCATCTTCTCAATAAATTCAAGAGCAGTAGATTTTCTCACAGCGACATCTCCCTCATGCGTCACCATCCGTGGAAATTTTGCCGTAAAAAGAAAATTATCAGGCGTTACTTTGCACCATCTCTTAATTGTCTTTTCTGATGGAATCTTATAATATGTCGAATCAATTTCAACGACTTTAAACTTTGAACTATAAAACTGCAAGAAATCTTGTTTTGGACAAAATTGCGGATAAAAATTCCCCAGCCAATCATCGTAAGAAAATCCTGACGTACCTATATGTAATTTTAAGTTATTCATAACTAACATAACAAGTTCGGGTGGAAATAGTTCTAAAAAGTTGAGTAATTTATAAAATATTAAATCGCTATTTCTTGATTTATTTTCAAAATTATTGTATTTTCAAACCAGACATAAAAACTATAAACGAAAGTTGAACGATGCCTGATAAACGTAATGAAATACTCGCCAAACAACTGATTGAATACTCTACTGAAATTCAAAAAGGTGAAAATCTCTATCTTGAAATCAAAGGTAAAGAAACTCTCGAACTTGGGAAACAAATTATCAAATTAGCTACTCAAAAAGGTGCCACTACGTTTTGGTACTACAACGATGAATCCCTCCTACGTCATTGGGTCGCCAATGCCACCGATGACCAGTTTAAAGCCCAAGCTGAAATGCATCTTAAACTGATGGAAAAAGCTGACTGTTACATCGGACTTCGTGGCTCCGACAATCCATTTGATATGTCAGATATCCCCCGTGAACAGATGGACAAACAAAATACTCTTTTCTACAAGCCAGTTCACTTAGAAGAACGTGTGAAACGCACTCGTTGGGTCGTACTTCGCTACCCAAACAATGCCATGGCACAACTAGCTGAAACTTCACAGGAAAAATTTGAAGATTTCTACTTTGATGTTTGCTGTGCTGATTATGCCAAAATGTCCAAAGCGCAAGACAAACTTTTTGCTCTTATGGAAGCAACTGAAAAAGTACATATCAAAGCTCCTAACACCGACCTTACATTTTCACTAAAAGACATCCCTTGTATAAAATGTGATGGAAAACGTAATATCCCTGATGGCGAAGTATACACCGCTCCGGTTCGTGACTCTATCAATGGTATCATCACTTACAACACACCATCATTATACCAAGGTACAGTCTTCAACGACATCTCCCTCACTTTTGAAAACGGTAAAATCATCAAAGCAACATGCGACGGTGAAACTGAAAAGCTGAACAAAATTTTTGATACCGACGAAGGTTCACGGTACGTTGGCGAATTTGCAATCGGCGTCAACCCGTTTATTTTACACCCTATGAAAGATACACTCTTTGATGAAAAAATCGCTGGCTCGTTCCACTTCACTCCGGGACAATGTTACGATGAAGCACCAAACGGTAACGACTCATCAATCCATTGGGATTTAGTTTTAATCCAACGCCCTGATTACGGTGGTGGTGAAATTTATTTTGATGACAAACTTATCCGCAAAGATGGTGTCTTTACTGATGCTGAGATGGAAAAATCATTCTCAAAAGAAAACCTCAAAGGTTCAGGAATGTAAGCATATGGACATTATTGAATTTGCAATGAAAATGGAACTCGACGGGAAATCGTTTTATGAAAAACATGCCCGTCACACCCAAGACAGAGATTTAAAAAGAATCTTTATCTTACTCGCTGAAGAAGAAGAAAAACATTATAACTTTTTCAAAGCGTTAAAAGATGGCGACACCGATGAAGCGAAAACTATAATCTCATCATCTGCATCATCACTCAAAGAAGTGCAGAACATTTTTGTCGAGATGTCAAAGTCTACTGACAAAAAAACTTTTGGCGCAGATGAAGAAGCTACCTGGACAAAAGCTTTGGAAATCGAAGAAAAAGCAGAATCCTTCTATCGTGAAAAAGCAAACGCAGAAGACAACGAAAGTCAGCGTCTTCTTTTAAACATGATCGCCGATGAAGAACGGAACCATGTACACATGATAGATTCTATTCTGACTTATTTGAAATTCCCGGAAGCATTTGCTGACTCTGCTCAGTTTAAGAATTTCCAGAGTTTAGAAGGTAAGTAGATTTATTTAAATTTGATTATGAAAGGCGGAATTTTTATTCCGTCTTTTTTTGCGTAGTCAGGAACCCATTCCTGACTATATTTTAAATTTCCGCAATTACAATTCCAGAAATCGCTATCAATCCACCGATAATCAACGTCGCCGAAATCGGTTCCCCTAGCCAAAGGTAGGCTACCCCTGCCGCAAGAAACGGCTGCACATTATGATAGACCGCGATCCGTGATGCTTCCATATACTTTAAGACCCAATACCACAAAACATAAGCAAGCACCGATGTCCCAATCGCCATATAGACAACCGACCACCATGCTTCAAGCGGAACAATAGCATAGTCAAAATTGACTGCCTTATACAAACCAAACGGCATGTACAAAAGCGAGCCGGAACTCAAAGCATAAGCGGTGATCCGCAAGGCTCCATATTTTTTGACCAATTTTTTTCCAAAGATGGTATAGTACGCCCAAGCTAAAACAGCAATAAGTATGAGTAAGTCACCAAATAGGTATTCAGTCCCTAATGATATAGCTCCCGAAACGAGTACCGTTGCTACTCCACCAAGTGCGATACAAATTCCGATCACACGTCTGAGTACGAGTTTTTCTTTTAAATGAAAATACGCTGCCAAAAGAATCCATATCGGCATAGTCGCAAACATGAGTGAACCATGCGATGCTGCCGTATATGATTGCCCAAGTAAAAACAGAACCTGATTAAATGGAATTATCAAAACGCCGAGCCCAAATATTTTTTTATAATCAGACTTTTCAATCTTCACATCGTACTTGCGAAATGAAACCACCACCAGCAAAACAACCGATGCAATCACAAACCGATAGAACGCAAATACAAATGGTTCGATAAATTGTAATCCATATTTTGTAATTGGAAATGCTAATGCACCTAATATCTGCTGTATCAATAGCACAGAAATAATTATAGATGTTGTATATGTTTTTTCAGGTTGTTGCGGAGAATTCAAATTTAGCACCTCGGTTACAAAAGTGATTTCACATATCCACCGTCAACAGGTATAGATGAACCGGTAATATATGAAGCTTTTTCAGACGCTAAAAAAGTTATCAATGAAGCTAATTCTTCCGGGTTGCCTATTCGTCCGGCAGGAATTTGTGATGTGAATAGTTCGATAATTTCTTCTTCTGTTTTCCCTGACTCTTCGGCACGACTTTTAGCAAGATTTGTCAAACGTTCAGTCGCGGTAAAACCAGGACAAACACAGTTGGCAGTTATACCATGTTTTGCATATGTATTAGAAATTGTTTTACACATACCGGTAACTGCCGCTCTATATGTATTCGATAAGATCAAATCATCAACAGGTTGCAAAACACCAATAGAAGTAATATAAATGAAACGACCATAATTTTGTTCAATCATATTATTAAGCACAAGCGAAGTAAGTTTTCGAGCAGACGACAGTACAAGAGACTCGGCATCATCCCATGTCTCATCATTATGAGACATAAATTTCCCCGATGGCGGACCTCCTGCATTTGACACTAGGATATCAACACCTGAAATAATTGAAGCTACCCTATCAATGCCATCTTGTGTCGAAATATCAGCATCAATCAGATGCGGCGTAATACCAGTTTTCTCTTTAATCTCTTTTGCTGTTTTGGTGAGGTTTGCAAGTGACCGAGAATTCAAATATAGCGAACACCCCTCTTGCGCTAATACAAGAGCAGCAGCTTTACCTAAACCGAAAGAGGCTCCCGTTACGAGAGCCTTCTTTGTTTTTAATTTTAAATCCATTATTTCTTAACAGATGCAAGTTCATCGGGAAGCAGCGCCGCCGTTTTACAACCACGGACAAAATCGACAATCCTAAATCGTTCGTTCGGCGAATGAATATTATCATCCTGTTGACCAAACCCAATCAACAGCGTATCAACTCCAAGAATCTTTTTGAAATCTCCAACGATAGGAATCGAACCACCCTCTTTCATAAAGACAGGTTCTTTGCCGAATCCTTTTTTTATCGCACGCCCGGCTGCTTCAAGCCAAGGACCTGTTGTAGGCACTTCGACCGCTTCAGCACCACCGTGCTTGTCAACTTTAACCCGAACAGATTTTGGTGCAATTTTCTTAAGATGTTTTTCTATCAGATTACAGGTTTCATTGGCATTCATTCCAGGTACTAAACGCATCGTAATTTTACATGATGCCATCGACGGAATAATTGTTTTGGCACCTTCGCCCTGATAGCCACCTTTGATACCGTTGACATCAAGCGTCGGACGAACCCATGAGCGTTCATAAGTTGTAAATCCTTTTTCACCATGTAAGGCTTGGATCTTCAGACTTTTTTTATACGCTGTTTCGTTATATGGAAGTTCTTTAAATTTTGCTTTTTCCC
This sequence comes from Candidatus Zixiibacteriota bacterium, assembly GCA_024278935.1. Classification (GTDB taxonomy): domain Bacteria; phylum Zixibacteria; class MSB-5A5; order GN15; family FEB-12; genus QQUK01. The sequence continues at coordinate 127,901 of JAJRSF010000053.1, read as the reverse complement.
ATTTAGTCATATTCTTAACTTTTTTATAAAAACCAGGGATAGCAATTTTTCTGTTTTTATCATGCAGTTGTCCAACCATCTGACACAATACATTGACAGGATTCGCAATCGCTCCACCAAAACTTCCGGAGTGCACATCACGATCGGGACCATAGACAAAAACTTCAACCGATGCTATACCGCGAAGACCAAAAGTTACCGCAGGCAATGTTTTACTAAACTGAGCAGTATCAGAGACAACGGCGATGTCAGATTTGAGCATTTTTTTATTTTTCTTCAACCACGCAGGAAGATTAGCAGAATGAACTTCTTCTTCACCTTCAATGATAAACTTCACATTGATAGGAAGTGTACCGGTCTTTTTGATAACAGCTTCCAAACCTTTTACATGGCACCATGTCTGACCTTTGTCATCGGTAGCACCACGAGCATAGATATAGCCTTTACGAATGTCTGCTTTAAACGGAGAACTTTCCCACAACTCAAGAGGCTCTGGTGGTTGCACATCGTAGTGACCATAGTATAGCACAGTTGGAAGTTTTGGGTCGACCAGATATTCAGCATATACTAATGGATGTCCGCCGGTTGGATATACTTTTGCTTTGAAACCGATAGATTTCAAATGATCTTTTATCCAGTTGGCACAATCTTTTAAATCCTTTTTATGTTCAGACTTTGCTGAAACAGATGGAAAACTTAAAAGTTTTATAAGTTCTTTTAAATTCTTATCTTCATTTTTTTTCAATAATGTTAATGGCATACATACCTCTAAAATTATAGTTCTATATTAAAATAAAAAAATCTCTTCTAACTCTTTTTTCTTTTTTGGAACCATTCAGTTGGATTTTCAACGAATTTAAGGCAGGAGTTTATAAGACGGGAATGCATTGTTTCCTCAGCTTCCAGCCATTTATAAAATTTTATAATTTTAGGATCAACAGCTTTATCAAGTTGTTCCTTATAAAATTCTTCTGCCCCGTTTTCAAATTTCAGTGCTAAATTATATGCTTCAACATCTGTAAAAGATGGTGAAAATTCTTCGCGAATCGATTCGAGTTTTAAATTAAATGATTCTAGCTTTTCATCAGCATTTGAATCTTCTAAATCAGGAAGTTGGCTTATATCAGAATCTATCAAAGTATCATAAAATAGTTTGATATTTTCAATATGTTTGTCTTCTTCTTTTGCTAAAAACTCAAAAGTCTGTTTCGCTATTTTACTTTTAGTCGCTTCGGCAGCTTGGAGGAACAATTCTTTTCCCTCTTTTTCAAGCTCTAGGGCAACTTTCAAAGTGGCTATTAATTCTTGGTTGTTTTCTTTGGCATTCATATAAAAATATATACGTAAACCAATAGGAGAAATCAATCAAAATTTCAATCAATAATTCTTTCTTTTAAACAGAGCCAAAGTGAAATAAAGCATAGCAAAAGCAAATCCAACCGTCGAATATAAGATATACGAATTAAAAGAACCCGAGAGGAAGGCAACTTTATCTACAAGAGTTGACATTTCAGACATTTTAGGAAGCAGATAATAGCAATAATCTAAAAATTTACCAAATGCTTCATACCCAAAACCTGCCACCATTTGAGTGCTATATAACATGGAAAGCCCACTCTGAATCATCCATGTCAAAAAGAGAAACATGATTGTCGAAACAGTTTTCCCTGTAAAAATCCCTACAAAAAAACTGATCGAAAGCCATATAAAAAGCTTAACAAAAACAGCACCAATCAACAGAAATATCAGATTATTAAAAACAGAATGCACTAAGGCACCAACAAGGTAACAGCTAAAACCGCAGAGCGTGATAAGCAAGCCATAGACAACCCAAACCGATAGAAATTTCTTTAGCAAAAGTGAGCTTCTCGAAAGAGGTTTTGCCAGAAAATAATCTGCTCTCCCTTTAATAAACATATTCGGAATAATTCCAGCCGATAACATGACTGCTAAAAATGTTAACAGCGACATCAGCGAAGCGATCCCTTTAAGAAGCGGTGTATCGACATCAATACCGAGCTCATCAATGCCTAGCCCTTGATCGACACCATTGATAGTCATCTCAAATGAACCAGAAAACAATGTCATAAGAATTGATAAAAATGTAATCACAAAAAACAGATAGACTGTTTTTTTATCAAACAGTTCGGCTAAGGTATCTTTAAAAAGTCCGTTCATGAGACACCTTCTTTCCCGCTTGAAACTGTTTCAATAAATGATTGTTCGAGTGTAATTTTAATCGGTTTGACTACTCGTATATCAATTTTTTTACGACGAAGTGAATCAATCACCCAATTGATTTTCGACTCATCAACAAGCTCAACTACCATACGTCCTCTTGACAACGACTGCAGTTTTCCAATTTCTTCTGGTATATCAAAAAGTGTCTCGCGGAACTCGGCTTGAATTTCATATTGCAATTTCTTATTGGTCATCTCATCAACCGTACCGATTTTGGCAAGCTTGCCATTTTGTAAAATCGCAACTCTATCTGCAACCATTTCTACTTCGGACAAGAGATGTGAATTCAGAATTATAGTCTTGCCATCATCACGAATTTTCTGCATCACATTTTTAATTTCCGCTCTACCGATTGGATCAACACCATCGGTCGGCTCATCTAAAAACAAAACTTCGGGATCGTTAATCATCGCTTGAGCAAGCCCAACCCGCTGAAGCATCCCTTTCGAATATTTTTTCATTTTCGTCGATGCCCACTTAGTCATATCAACCAGTTCTAGTAATTCAGCCGATCGTTTCTCAATAATTTCCTTATCGAGCTTATACATGTTACCGGTTAACTGTAAAAGTCCAAGTCCGGTCAGATGTTCAGGAAAGCGGTGGTTTTCAGGAAGGTACCCGATTCGTTCACGGGACTTCGGATTAGATGGCGGATAGCCGAGCAACATTGCCTCGCCCGATGTTACTCCGGTGATGCCAAGCAACATTTTAAACAGTGTCGTTTTGCCTGCTCCGTTTGGACCAAGCAGTCCGAATATTTCCCCTGATTCGATATGCAGCGAGACACAATCGACCGCGGTGATTCCACCCTTTTGCATACCTGTATTATAAACTTTCGTTATATCACTTACTGTGACGACATTCATAAATTTGTCCCTTTATCTCTTTCCCAGTTTCGTTAGTTCCTGATTCGCTCAAACGAATTGTGAACTGACGATTCCCAGTTTCGTTAGCTCCTGATTTTGATTTATCAAAAATGTGAACTGACGATTTGATGCAATATTATATCTGACCTATACGGACTCAAGATAAAAATGTTGCTGATATACTTATTATCGGATTTTGGTTGAGAGAGATTTAATTAAAACTATATCACTTTTTTTTAGACTTTAAGAATAAAACTACCAATGATGGCAGAAATGAAATAGACATAACTCCATATCCGAGTATATTGTTATCATCTGGTAAACTAATCCCTACTACTAGAAACAGTAGTAAAAACATAGCATTGATCGCGATGTTAGCTTGAAGCAATATTGATTTGATCGATATTAGGTTATAAATATTCCAAATAGAAATTAGCACTATTAGCAAAATAAAGTATATCACAAAATCTTCAACAGCCATTGAATATAACATATAAAACATAAATACGATAAACACTACATTAATCAATGCGGATAAACTATTTGTTATTGAAAAACAAGTTTTCCCTGTTGTCTGAAATTCTGTAATAAGATTCTCTGATTTAGACTGCTCAATTAGAAATGAGCATTGTGGGCAGTTAAAATTAGAAATATTGTCTGAACTTTCTAATAATATTCCATATTGGCATTTTGGACATGTAATAGATTGTGGCATTTACCCTCGAACAATAAAAAAAAGCCGTTGGAGGGAATCGAACCCCCGACCTATTGATTACAAATCAATTGCTCTGCCTGCTGAGCTACAACGGCTTAAATTATGAATGACTAATGAACAAAATTATTACGTAATGTCAAATAGTTTTTTACTATTTTCGTCATAAATTTAATTTTATTTAATAAATATTTATCAATTCTTTCAATATCAGACTTTTTTCTTCCATTTAGTACCATCACGACTGTCTTCAAGGATAATTCCTTGCTCAAGTAAGTCAGCACGGATTTTATCTGCCAAGGCAAAATCTTTATTTTTCTTGGCATCGGCTCTCTGCTGAATCAATGATTCAATTTCAGAGCTATCAGAATCATCACTACTTATATGGTATCTAAAGTTTAAGACCGAATCAAAAGAAAGCATTGCCGTAAGAGCGTTGTCACGTTCATCGGCAGAAAGTTTATTCTCAGCTTTTAAACGGTTGATGTCTCTGATAAAGTCAAAGACAACACCCAACGCACCCGAAACATTTAAGTCATCATCGAGAGCATCTTCAAAACCTTTTTTTGTTTTAGCAATAAATTCAGCAGCCGAATTGTCAGACTCACCACCAGCATAACTTTCTAAATTTGTTATGAAATCGTTATACCGCTCAAGTGAACTTCTGGCAGCATCAAGTCCTTGGAATGTAAAGTTGAGTTGCTGACGGTAATATGTCGACGATAAGAGATACCTGACGACAACACCGGCATATCCTTTTTCGATAATATCACGAAGAGTGAAAAAGTTGCCAACCGATTTCGACATTTTCTTACCTTCTACAATCAGATGTTCCCCGTGTAACCAATAATTTACCGACTTAGAACCGGTGCAACCTTCTGATTGGGCGATTTCATTTTCATGATGCGGAAACATTAAATCAACTCCACCGGTATGAATATCAAAGTGGTTCCCAAGATATTTTTGCGACATCACCGAACATTCGATATGCCATCCCGGACGACCTTTACCGATAGGAGTATCCCAAAAAATATCACCATCAGTTTCTTGGTACGCTTTCCAGAGAGCAAAATCCGATGCTGAGTCTTTTTCATATTCATCAGCAGAAACTCTCGCCCCAACTTTGAGACCATCCATATCAAGATTTGCGAGCTTGCCGTAATCTTTGAATGCTGAAATCTTATAGTAATAATTTCCACCAATTTCATAGGCAAAACCACGCTCAACTAATTTTTGAATCATCTCAACCATACCGTCGATATGATCGGTCGCATACGGCTGAACATCAGGTTTCAAAAAACCAAGTGAATCTAGGTCTTCCAAAAAGGCATCAACATATGTTTGGATAAACTCTTTACGAGATTTTTTCTGCGCTTGTGAATCACGAATAATCTTATCATCAATGTCAGTTATATTCATGACATAAGTTACATCGTATTTTTTATATTTCAGATAACGACGTAATATATCGCCCCACATAAAAGTTCTAAAATTACCAATATGCTGAAAATTATATACAGTCGGTCCGCAAGTATAGATTTTAACTTTCCCATCTTCTATAGGAACAAAATCTTCTTTCACACGACTGAATGAATTTTTAAATCGAAGTGCCATTGTTATATTAATCCTCTGTCAATGATTTGACTGTTTTGGCATCAAGCTTTTTAATCAGCTCTACCACAAGTTTAATTGTATTATCATAGTCGGCACGATCCAAAATAGAATTATGACTATGAATATATCGAACCGGTGGTCCTACCATAATAGATGGAACCCCTATACGACTCATATGGATCCGTCCGCCATCGGTTGCCCCACCTGCCATGTAAGAAAGATGGAAAGGTATCTTAGCAGCCTTGGCAGTTTTGATAATTAAATCACGTAATTTCAGGTTTGGAATCATCCCAGCATCATAAATTAAAATCACCGGACCAGCTCCAAGTTTTTCTTCTTTAGCAAAACTGTTCGGCGGCATATCTTGAGCAATTCCGGTATCAACGATGATACAAACATCAGGGTCACCCAAATGAGCAATCGTTGCCGCACCACGTAAGCCGACTTCTTCCTGCACTGTCGCCCCACCTAAAACTGTATTCGGATGTTTGACTTTATTTAATTTCTCCATCACTTCTAAAACGATAGCACAAGCGGCACGGTTATCAAATGCTTTTGCCATGTATGCTTTTTTGTTCGCCATAATCGTGAATTCAGAATCAGGAACAATCGGATCACCTGGGTTTATACCAAGTTTTTTCTTCACAGAAAATTTGTCAGTTGCCCCAACATCAATAAACATATCTTTGATTTCAATAACTTTTTTTCGTTCTTCAGGTGGTAAAAGATGTGGAGGTGTTGAACCAACAACGCCAAGAATGATTCCCTTGGATGTTATTATCCGCATCCTCTGCCCTAAAGCAACATGCCCCCACCATCCACCGAGTGGTAGAAATTTGATAAAGCCTTCGGCCGTGATCTCTTTGACCATAAAGCCAACTTCATCCATATGACCAACAGCCATAATACGAGGTGCATCGGCAGTACCGTTTTTGATTCCAAGGATTGAACCCATTTTATCATATTCAATATTGTCCGCAGATTTTTCAAGTTCACGTTTCATAATCTTGCGTACTTCAGTCTCATATCCCGAGACACCGTTGGCATCGGTTAGTTCTTGTAAGAGAAGTTCTGATTTATCCATTGTGCAATCCTTATGATTTAAGATAGTTCACACTATTTATAATAGTTCATGCTATTTATAATAGTTCTTATTCTTCGTTTACTTCTAACTCTTCTTCAATTAAATCAATATGTTCAACAAGTTCGGACAATGTTGAAATAGTCCGCATAGACTTTGGCATATTGTCAGGATACTCACGCTTGTCAATTTTCTTGAGTATCGCATGCATCCCAATAGACTCCGGCCCAGTGAAATCTTCTAAATACCGATCACCGATATAGACACATTCCGAGAGTGCATAGCCTGCCAAATTTGCTGCTTTATAAAAAATATCAGGATGAGGTTTTCGCAAACCAAAGGTCGAACTAAAGAGAGTAAAATCAAAATATTTATCTATTTTAAATTTTTTCAATTCTTTCAGATGAGCCGATTCAGGAAAAATCGTATTGGAAACTAAACCAATAGTCAGTCCCTTTGTTTTAATAAGCTCAAGAGTTTCAGCGGTGTCTTCATAGATAGAAAGATTTTTTTCAACCTGTCTATAATACGCTTCAAACATTCCATCTATAAGTTTATCATCATACTCAATAGACAATTTTTTCAGAAGAGATTCAGTAGCTTTCGGAACTGTCCATTCAATATATTTATCAGAGGCAAGCTTCCGATAATCAGCTTTAACATCTTCAAATAACTTTAAAAATTCTTCGTCCTGAGGAATCTCGATTTTTTTCTTCCGTAAAAACTTGGCAACATCTTTCATGCTCTGTATAGACATTTCCGCCCATGGAATTTTCTCATACTCTATAAGAGTCGAACCAAGATCAAATATTATTGCTTTAGGTTGTAATTTATCAGTCATAATTATTTCAATTTCATTTCTTGTGCGGATTCAATCATCCGTTTTATTAAATTGTCAAAATCAAGACCGCTTGCTTTGGCAGCCATTGGTGCGAGAGAAAGTTCTGTCATTCCGGGAAGAGTATTTAATTCCAGAAAATAAAAATCGTTCTTTTCATCTAAAATAAAGTCAGCTCTGGCAAGACCGGCACATCCTATGATCTCATAAATCTCTACTGCTGCTTCTTGAATCTTTACAGTCAGCTCATCTGAAATTTTGGCAGGAACAATATACTCGGTAAGTCCTTTTTTATACTTTGCTTCGTAATCATACAATTCATTTTGCGTTTTAATTTCAACTATCGGAAGTGCTTTTCCATCGAGCACCGCGGCAGTGATTTCACGACCGCTGATAAATTGTTCAATCAAAACATTTTGAGATTCATTGGCACACAACCTGAGAGCATCAAGCAGTTCTTCTTTTTTATTCACTTTAGAAAGAGCAATCGTCGAACCACCATCATTCGGTTTCACAATAACTGGTAACTTGAAATTGTTTATAATCTCGTTAACTATTTCATCTGATACTTCGCCATCTTGAATACGATAATTTTTGAACTTCGCTGTTTTAATATCCGCAGAAAAACAAAGACGTTTTGCGATTGCCTTATCCATCGCAATCGCCGAGGCTTCCATCTCAGACCCGGTATGTTTTCTCCCGGCTATTTCAAGCAGACACTGAAGCATACCATCTTCGCCAAAGCCACCATGCATGGCGATAAAGACAATATCAATATCCTGAAACGCCGGCGACCCGAGTGTCTTGGCAAGCGACCAACCCGATGCTCTCGGTGGCACAATAGCCCGACCGCTTTCATCGGTAGGGTATTCGATATAAGTTCCATCACTATTCAGCAATGACTTGCCTGAGATTGGATCTATCGCATAGACAATATGTTCAAGTCTTTGGAGTGCATCATATATTGCCTGCCCTGAATCTAGCGAAACTGCTCGCTCGTTTGATTCACCGCCGGCTAGTAAAAGTATTTTCATTCTTGTATATCCTTTTGAGTTTTCAACTTGCTTATTATATACAAAACAAGACCGATAATCAAGAGTGGTAAAACAATCCAATTATAGGTTTTGATTAAAACAGCGAGATTGTCATAATTTTCAACAAACGCTATCGCCGCATACATGAGCAATGATGTAAATAAAATGTATGAAATCAGAGTATAGAGAAACATCTTCCCTGCCTGATACTGCCCGACTCCTGCAGCAAGTGCCAAAGCCGACCTGAAACCAACAAAGAAACGCGAAAAGATTAATATCAAAGCGCCGTATTTTTGAAAATAGACCTGACTTTTACCTATATCTTCTTCAGTGTATATTTTATAATTTTTCTTTTTAAAAAATTCGTATCCTTTGTTTTTTCCAAAATAATATATCACCATCACAGAGAAAATCCCACCAAGCAAAACTGAAATAAAAGCAAAGTACAAATCCAGTCTTTCAAGAGCCACCAAAGCACCCGATGCGATTATAAATGTGTCCCCGGGAAATGGCGGAAATATGTTTTCGATAAAACAAGCAGCGAAAATCACGACATAGACCCATATCGTTCCATACGAAAAAAGAATATCTAACCATTGGTTTATTGTATCTAAATTCTCAAACATCTTACTCGATCAAACAGACAGCCGAGGCTGCGATTCCTTGTTTACGCCCGACAAATCCTAATCGTTCGGTTGTGGTTGCTTTGATTCCAATTTGAGAAATATTAATTGAGAGTATATGAGCCAATATTTTTTTCATCTCCGGAATATGCCTAAGCATCTTAGGTGCTTCTGCCATGATAATTGAATCTATGTTAATAATTTTTCTAAAACCTTTGTCATAAAGTAACCCTTGAACCACTTTTAAAAGTTCAAGTGAATTGGCATCTTTGTACTTTTCATCTGATGGTGGAAAGTATGTGCCTATATCAGCAAGCCCGGCAGCTCCGAGAAGTGCATCCATAATTGCGTGGGTCAACACATCGGCATCGGAATGACCGTCTAAACCAAAATCATGAGCGATAGTTACACCGCCGATAATGAGGGCACGATTTTCTGCGAATTTGTGAACATCAAATCCTTGACCAACTCGTATATTAGACATGAGAATCCTTTTCTAAAATCATTTCTGCCAATTGAAAATCTGTTTGAGTTGTTACTTTAAAATTCGCCGATGTTGATTCTACTATCGAAACTTTGAAACCTTCTAATTCTAAAAGTGAGGCATCATCAGTTATCAAAGACTCATCACCTGAAAAAGTTTCATGAGCTTTCAAAATCAGATTGTACTCAAAAACCTGCGGGGTTTGTGCGTGAAAAAGTTTCGTTCGCTCAAGCGTCTTTTCTATCTGCGTACCCGATACTTGTTTGATTGTGTCAACTGCCTGCGATGCAAGAATCGCTGCCTTTTCTTTCTGAGCAACTTGCACAACAGAGTTAATATCAGTGACTGCAACTAACGGTCTGGCAGCATCATGAATTGCCACATGCGTCGTAGTTGACGGCAGAGCTTTCAGCCCGTTTAAGACCGACTCTCGACGGCTTTTACCACCAGCGACAATTTTCAGAACTTTATTAAAACTATACGGATCGACAATATTTTCCGATGCATACGCCAGATAATCTTCAGCTACAACTAGCAGAATAGAATCAATCGAATCGGCTTTTTCAAATTTTGCAATAGTATGTGTCATAAGTGGTTTTCCACAAAGAGGCATAAACTGTTTGGGCAGTTCTCCGCCGAACCGAACCGAGCTTCCGCCCGCTACTATTATCGCAACCTTTTTCATTTTGGGAATATAAGATGTTGAACGCCAATACGCAATAGCATTACTTGTAGCTACAGGACATTGCCCTGTCTAAATAATGTCATTCCCAACTTGATTTTCAAGTTGGGTCAGTTCCTGATTCACTAAAAGTGAATTGTGAACTGACACTTAATCGGCAGTTCACAATTTTGATAAATCAAAAATCAGGAACTACCGAAACAGGAAATTTCCGCTAACAGATGTCAGAACCACTAAAGGGTTCTGACCTACTTTGACTATATCTATTTTCCATTAAGAAAATTAAGTCTTAGATAATCCTACCAAATCAACATGGCGTCGCCGTAGCTGTAAAAACGGTATTTCTCTGTGATAGCTCGTTGATAGGCATCTAGCACTTCCTCACGCCCTGCAAAAGCAGAGATCAGTATCAGAAGTGACGATTTAGGTAAGTGAAAATTTGTAATCAGGTGATCGACAACTTTGAATTTATAGCCTGGTTGGATATACAAATTAACAAACTTTTCAAATGGAACCAGATTGCCATCATTATCAATTTCAGCAGACTCCAAAGTTCGAGTCGAGGTTGTCCCGACAGCAATAACTTGGTTGCCATTACGTCGAGCTTTGTTAATTTTCTCAGCAGTCTCTTTTGATAAAATTGCATATTCAGGGTCAACCGAATGATCTTCAATATTATCAACCGAGACAGGTTTAAAAGTCCCCGGTCCAACATGAAGCGTCAGCTCGGCAATTTCAACCCCAATCTCTTTTAACTCGGCAAGAATCTCATCAGTGAAATGAAAGCCCGCCGTTGGAGCAGCGACCGCACCTGTTTGGGTCGGGTCGGCAAATATTGTTTGATAACGACTGACATCGGACGGCGTGTCGGAACGTTTGATATATAACGGAAGCGGCACATGCCCGAACTGTTCGATAACGGTCTCTTCTGTCTCTTGACTTGGAAACTGAACATCCCACCTTCCCTCGCCTCTATTTGAGAGCAGTTGTAAAGTAAAACCTCCAAAAACAATTTCTTCACCTTCACTAAGCCGTCGGGATGGTTTCACCAGTGCTGTCCAAAGGTTCTGCTGTTCTAACCGTCGCACCAAAAAGACTTCAACCTCGCCACCGCTTTTTCTTTTACCAAGAAGACGTGCTTTGAAAACTTTTGTATTATTTACAACAAGGCAGTCACCATTTTGGAAATAACTTGTTATATCTTTAAATGATTTTGTGTCGACAGATTTGTTGTCTCGGTTTAAAACGAGAAGACGGGACTCATCACGGTTTTCAGGTGGTGCCTGAGCTATCAGCTCACTGGGGAGATTAAAATCAAATAGTGAAATATCCATGACGAGTATATACTATATTTTCTAGATTCTGTCACGAGTTATTACAAAAGAAAATTACAGCCCGTAATTATACAGCACAACCGTATCAATCAGAATCTGTGCCAGTGCTTTTTGTTCGGGAGTTAAATTTTTGGAAGCTTTTTTATTTTGTAAATGAAGTTCTAATTCTTCAAGTGCTACTCGGGTATCTTCAACAGTTATGATATAGCCGGTTTCTTCTTTGAGTTTATCGCGAAACTTGACCGTCTCCCGCATCAGTTTTCGCAATATTTCAGGTTGTTTTTCATCTTCGACAGTATCCTGATTGCCAAAAACCTGGTCGCTCATTGAATCGAGTAGTAGCTTATATTCTTCATCAGACATAAATTAAACCTCCGTTTATTACAGCATACTCTGTTGGCTTGAATTGTCATTCGGAAGAGTCAACCCCAGATGTTTGACCGCTTTTTCAGAGACCATCCGCCCACGTTTGGTACGCTGAATAAAACCGGTCTTCAGCAGATACGGCTCGACCATATCCACCAAAGTATCGGTCTCTTCATTAAGTGTCGCCGCCAAAGCTTCAATTCCAACCGGACCACCTTTGTAAAACTTTACGATTACTTCAAGAAGTTTCCGATCCAAATTATCCAAACCAAGCGAATCAACACCCTCGGTATCGAGAGCTTTTATCGCTATATCTTCAGTGATATTTCCATCAGATTTTACATCGGCGAAATCACGCACCCGACGAAGCAACCGATTAGCAATACGAGGTGTCCCGCGTGAACGCAATGAAATAATTTCTGCTGCGGCTGAATCGATTTTTGATTCTAATAAATCGGCTGACCGAGTGACAATCTCTTTTAACTCATGAGGAGGATAAAAATCAAGATGATAGTACAACCCAAAGCGATCACGAAGCGGAGCCGATAACATCCCTGCCCTGGTCGTAGCACCGATAAGCGTAAACTTCTTGAGTGGGACATTGATAACTTTGGCAAAGGCACCTTTATCAACAACAAAATCAACCTTGTAATCTTCCATGGCAGGGTACATAAATTCTTCAATCGTCGCCGACAACCGATGGATTTCATCAATAAACAAAATGTCACCATCGTTGAGGTTGGTCAAAATCCCCATCAAATCACCTGTCCGTTGTAGTGCCGGACCGGCGGTGGAATATAGTTTTGAACCCATTTCGTTTGCTATTATATGAGCCAAAGTCGTCTTCCCTAACCCGGGAGGACCATATAGCAATATATGTTCACATGATTCTTTACGCTTTTTCGCTGCTTGAAGTGCAACTTTAATCTTTTCGCGTATCTCGTTCTGCCCTATATACTCTGAGAGCTTCTTTGGACGTAATGAGAGATGTACTCTATCTTCTTCGGGAGTTACTTGTTCGCCCGATACGATTCTTTCACGTGACAATTTTAGACCTTTAAATTAAGTTTAAGCTAATTTTGTTAAGACAATATAAGAAATATCTATTTCACTATCCAGTCATTTCATTTCGGAAAACTATCGAAATCAAATCTTCAACTTTTTTAATTTTCGGATTATTCTCAACTGCTCGGGCTATCATTTGTTCTGCTTCATCCTGCTTATATTGTAGCTGTACTAAAACTTCGACCGCTTCTGCCTCAAGTGGCTCCATCGCTTTTTGCGTCGGTATGACGGCAAGCGGTTCATCAGCTTTGGATAAAGCAAACTTCGATGCTTTCCCATGAAGTTCGGCAATAATTTTTTCAGCTAAGCGACTGCCAACTCCGGGAAGTTTATTCAACGCCGAACCATCTTTCATTTCAATCGCAGTGGCAATTTCTTTAATTGGAAGTACCAAAGACTTCAACGCTTTTTTGACACCTAACCCTGGCACTTGCGTAAACAGCGAAAAGAACTCACGGTCGACTTCATCAACAAAGCCAACAAGCTTCGGGTAATGATTCGATTTGCGATCTCCTGCTTCAATAAAATATATCGTTTTAAACTGAATCTCTTTGCCAACTTCGCCATCGTTTTTTAACCGCTCTGCCAACCCCGATGGAAGCAAAATTTCATAGACCATTCCGTTGTTTTCGATATATGCTGACTGTTCAATAATCTGGGTCAATTTCCCTTTTATAGCATGAATCATACTTGGATTACTTTCTGATGTTGTAAGGTTCGCAGGTGACACAACGCCACCGCTAAGGCATCGGCAACATCGGGAGGTTCGGGAATTTCAGGTAAATTAAGCGTCGAGCAAACCATCATCTGCATCTGTCGTTTTGATGCTCTCCCGTTGCCTGTCAGTGCATTTTTCACTTTGGTTGATGCGTACGGCGTGACTGTCAGTTTTGCTTCGGCAGCTTTGTAAAAAATAACCCCTCTAGCATGCCCCATAATAATTGATGTCTTCGGATGTTTTGTATGCGAATAAAGTTCTTCAACTGCCATGACATCCGGTTTAAACTGAGCAATAACATTGTCGAGCTCATCGCCAAGTTCAAGCAGACGTTGCTCAAATGGAAGTTTATTATTCGGACGGATAACTCCTGCCTCGACAATCTTGATAGAATTATCAACAACCTCAAGAAGTCCGTAGCCGGTTATGTTTAGCCCTGGGTCTATTCCTAAAATACGCATACTAAAGCATAGAGATATTGCCAATAAATATCAATTAAAAATAATTATTAGAAGAAGTATGTGATTATATATTTTTCATATAGAAAAAGCCCACTAAAACTAAAAAACTTCATCAATGCGTCGTCGGGAACCCTTTCCTGACGATTAGATAGTCAGGAAGGGGTTCCTGACTGCTCAAAGTGCAGCATGTGATTATGGTCTTTTGGAATATGCAGCTTGTACTACGCAGATTTTTTGATCTTGTAGACTCTGTAACACATTCGCAACTTTTTCAGGGATATTATTATGGGTAACTTGACTCAGGTTTAATTTATGAGATTCTTTTTTTTGTTTTAATTTAGCAAGTCTTTCAAACCACATTATCGCAAACAAAGTTCTATCATCCCATTGTACTTCTACAAGCCCAGCATTTTCTAATTTTTCCCGATAAGAATCTTCATCAATTAGATGACTAAGCTCTTGAGAACTTGCCCAAAGAACAGGGAAATTCAGAGGTTCATCGTTAAGTTGGAGTATTTCATAAAAAACTAATTGCCCCAAAGGTTTGAGGACTCTTTGAGCTTCGGCAAAAAGTTTATCTTTATTTTCAATATTCATATTAACATGCTGCATCCAGACAATGTCAAAAGAATTTGATTCAAAAGAAAGCTCAGTTGCATTTTCAACCTGAAATTTTATCGAATCACCTAAACCGACAAGCTTTGTTAATCTTTTGGCAGTGTCGATATACTCTTCGGTCAGATCTATTCCGGTAACATCACATTCGTATTCCACTGCAAGAGTCCGAGCAGGTCCACCGATTCCACAACCGATATCAAGAAGCTTTACCCCTTTTTCAAGTTGCACAAAATCCGCAAGATGTCTGGTTGCGTCTCGTCCACCAATATGAAATTCTTCAAAAGATGAAATATCATCTCTTGATATTTTATCTCTATCAAGCCCTGCATCATCAATTGATTGTAAAATTGAATCAAACAGATTTTGTTTAGCATAATGTTCGTTTATTTTATTTTTATATTCGCTATTCATATCAGGACTTACGTTTTAAAAACTAATTTTGTTTGAAAAAAAAACCCACCATAAAGTGGGCTTTCAATTTATATCAGTATCATTTTTTATAGCAATTTCTCAAGCAAATCTTCGTCGATGTCGAAGTTTGCATAAACCTTTTGGACATCTTCGTTCTCTTCCAATAGCTCAAACATCTTAAGCATCGAACTTGCTTCGGATTCTTTGGTCAACTTGACCGTGTTTTGCGGAATCATAGTCACCTCAGCAGAGATCATCTCGATACCTTTCGCTTCTATTGCAGAACGAACGGTATCAATATCAGCTGGATCAGTACGAACTTCAAATACACCACCTTCGGCAATAACATCATCAGCACCAGCGTCAGTTGCAATTTCCATAATCGTATCTTCGTCAGTTGCATCACCATCAATAATTATCACACCGGCTTTATCAAACATCCAAGCGACACAGCCATTAGAGCCTAAATTGCCACCATGCTTAGTTAAAATATGCCTGACATCAGCAACAGTTCTAATCTTGTTATCGGTGAGTGCTTCCATATATACTGCTACGCCACCGGGTCCGTACCCTTCATAATTATGACTTTCATAGACAACACCGGGCAAATCACCGGTACCTTTTAAGATACCTCTTTTAATATTATCAGCCGGCATATTGGCAGCTTTGGCTCCCGCTACCGCAGTACGCAGACGAGGGTTGCCTTCAACATCGCCACCACCTTCGCGGGCAGCAACAGTAATTTCTTTAATTAAACGGGTAAAAATTTTGCCACGTTCGGCATCAGCTTTCCCTTTTTTCCGTTTAATGGTCGACCACTTTGAATGACCTGACATTGGCACATTCTCCTATAAATTTATACACGCTATTATTTCAGACAATTAACAAATTAGAATATAATATGAAATCTTGTTTTTGGCAAGTGTGTGATGTATATATTATTTAAGTAGAAAAAGAAAGGATTAAACCATGTCATCTATATTCACACAAATCATAAACCGTGAGATACCATCGAAAATATTTCATGACACCGACAGTGTCATAGTCATCGCAGACATCAACCCAAAAGCACCGCTACATCTTTTGATAATCCCAAAAGAAGAGTCCAAAAATTTCTATGAGACTAAAATTGAGACTTTACAAATGCTAAGCGATACCGCCAAACTAGTCGCCGACAAACTTGGTATAGCCGATCATTTTAAAATTCTTATAAATAATGGATTAGGTCAGGAAATCCCCTACCTGCATTTTCATTTTATGTCAGACAAAGGTTTAAATAAATTAAAATTCATTGAAGACTAATACGGTAACTAAGAAATGTTATTGATTATTTTCTGATTTTTCTTTACATCTTTTAGTATAAAGCTTTGATATAACAGGACCAAAGGCAACACCTATACCTGATCCGATTGCTATCCAAAATGCTTCACCTGTTACAGCAAACATTATTGTACCAAAGCCAGAGCCAAGGCTAATGCCTACGGCGATACCAATTGCCTGATAATTTGTTTTACTACATTTCTTTTTTTTATTTTTATCCATACTATTCCTTTCTTTATTAATATACCTGATGAAATGAAATATATTCAGAGATATTTATTTCTTAAATCGTTTATACAAACCAAGCAAGATTGTCAAATAGAAAAACCCTGCCCAGCCCGCTAACCCGAAAATCGTCCTCGCACTAACAATTCTATACGGGGCATAAAACATATACAAATGTAAAACGGTATAAGCAAACAGCCCAGACAACGATGGCACAATCAGCCAGAAATAAATCTTATGCAAAACATGATAACCGTCTTGTAACTCCACACGTTTCGGTAAATTTGACTTCCTGACAAAATAAGCCACAATCGCTAATCCTCCTACAACCGAACTCGAAAATTGTAAGAACCGATAAAACCGAAATGAGTAACCGCTCACATGCAATGAATCTTGCAGTACCGGAAAAGATTGGACAACTTCACCATCAAAATGTGTACATGAGTCCCATCCAAAATGCGACAGCCCACCAATCAAAACAGAGATTATCAGTACAATCCAGTCACGCAAAGACCAAACTTTCCACTTTAATTGTGCTAATCCTGAAAAGTGATTGTTCATTTTATTCGGTAAATTATAAATCAATTCTTTCTTAAAAAAATAATGAAAAGCAAACGAAAATAGCAATCCAAGAGGCAGACAGACCAAGAACAGTCCGCTCCAGCTATGACTAACTCCCCTGTTAACTGTATTCATCTCAAGGAAATAGAGTAAATCCGGCGACATTGCCCCAGCGATCAATCCGGTCAATGAAACATATCTCGGGAAGGCATTTTTTAAAAGCAGAACAACTGCAGGATGTGAAGTAGTAAACGGCATGCCTTTTTATACGCAGTTTTCTTCAAAAAAACCAGATTTATCTAAAAAACAGCTTTGTTTTCCTATAAAAATGTGTAAATTGCCCTGCTTTATAAAATAAGACTTTTACCGATAGCTATTAATAGTTATCTTATTTATGAGTTAAAACTTTTTACTTTTGTCCTCTTGAAGGAGGTGTTGTTACTTGACCGGTGTTAAAGTTCGTGATGATGAATCTTTTGAAAAAGCGTTACGTCGCTTTAATAAATTCTGTGAAAAAACAGGAATTATTACAGACATAAAAAAACATATGCACTTTGAAAAACCTTCCGACGAGAAAAAACGTAAATTAGCTGCTGCTAAACGTAAAAATCGTAGAACAAAATATTTAGCTAATAAGTACTAAAAAGATATGTCCCTATTTAAAAAAATAGAAGAACAAATTATTAAGGCTCTTAAAGCAGGTGAAAAAGAAAAACTCACCGTACTTAGGGGCCTTAAATCTGACCTCAAATACAAACAAATCGAAATCGGGAAAGAACTAACCGATGACGACTGTATTGGTGTGTTCAACTCTGCCCTCAAAAAACATCTCGACTCTATTGAACAGTTTGGCAACGCCGGACGTGACGATTTAGTACAATCTGAACAACTAGGTGTCGACATAATCAAAGAGTATCTCCCTGAACCTCTATCCGATGATGAACTCACTACTCTCATCAAAGATGCTATCGCAGAATCAGGTGCCGATTCTCCCCAAAAGATCGGTCTGATTATGAAGATCGTTATTCCAAAGGTTAAAGGTCGTGCCGATGGTAAACGAATTAAAAATATTTCTATCAAGCTATTAACTGCCTAATTCATTTCTCCCCAATATTTTTATCTTGTTTTTAATTGAACCTTTCAACTATTTATGTGGTAATAATGAGTAAATAATGCCAAGGAGTAGATTATGAATTACATAGACATAGTTTTATTGATTTTATTACTTTCATCTGTAATTGTTGGTTCTAAAAAAGGTCTTATCAGAGAACTGATGGCGTTTGTCATCTTTTTTACCGCAATTATATTCTCAATCAACTATATCGATCAATTTGCTGTTTGGGTCTATGAAAAGATAGGTGGCTCACCACTTATTTCAGCATTCTTATCATTTGTTATCCTGCTCGCTCTTTCATACGCTGCCTTCAAACTACTTGGATTGCTCTTTTACAAAATTGCCAACTTAAAAACATCCGGTCGTCGTGACCAAATGGGCGGTGCTTTGATAGGTTTCTTACGTGGATGGGTCGCGGTTGGATTTCTTACGTTTGTAGCCTTTTTACTTCCTCTCCCCGATGCTTTTTACGCTTCGTTTGAACAATCACTCTTTGGACCTGCTATAGCAAAGACAATTCCGATTTTATACGAAGGTACAGCAAAAATTCACCCGGAAAGCCCGAATTTCATGCGTCAAATCGAAAAAACATTATTAGACACCCCGGGGAAAACATCGGCAGGCAAAATGCTCGATAAAGACCGCATAGAAGTACATCGGGTCTTGTATCAGATAGAAAGATTTTTTACATCAAATATTAGTTAGCTGTTTTACAAATAAGAAGTATATATGTATATTGAACCGACTGAAAAGTCGGTTTTTTATTTTGTGGAAAATTATGAACAAACATAGTATAGAAATTTTAGAATTTAATAAAGTCCTTGCCACCATTCGGGGCAAGTGCCTTACCCCGTACGGGACTGAAAAAGTAGATGCCCTCAAGCCGCTCTATGTCCAAAAAGAGATACGCCAAAAACAACAGGCAGTTTCTGAGATGAAAGACATTATCAACTTCGGCACACCCTTCCCACTCTACCGCACCGAAGACTGCCGTGAATTCTTAAAAGAGTCAACAGTTGAAAACTACTTTATCGAACCAAAAGAAATTCTTAAAATTTTACAACTGGTCATAATCTCAAACGAACTGCACCGCTACAACAAAGATGACCGTGACAACTTTCCTTTGATTGCAGATTTGCTCAAAGAGTTTCGTCCATTCCCTGAACTCAAAATAGAGATTGAAACTGCCATAGATTCCGATGGTGAGATAAAAGATTCCGCCTCAAAAAAACTTCGGTCAATCCGTTCTGACCTAAACGAGAGCAAACGCAAAATTGTCAACACTCTCAATCAACTCTTAGCGAAGCAGACAAAACAAGCAGGATGGCAGGATGATATTGTTACGATGCGTAACGACAGGTATGTCATAGGTGTCCCAACAAATAATTACCAAGCCGATATGGGTATCCTCCATGACCGCTCGCAAACCGGTGCAACTTTTTATATTGAACCAAAAGAAACGGTCGAAACAAATAATAAAATAAATATGCTCTATCAGGAAGAGCGGATGGAAATCCAGCGAATCCTCAAAGCTATTACAAAAGAAATCGGCGTTCGCTCCGAATCACTTATGACAAACGCTGACCTTATCGGCTCGCTTGACTCATTCCATGCCTGTGCCAACTTTTCAAATCAGATAAAAGGGAACTCACCGATTATCATTGACGAACCGTCGTTTAAATTTCTAAACGTCAAACATCCTCTGCTTATGTTACAGTTCTCTGACCAGACAAAAGTTATCCCGAACACAATTTCTCTTAACGATAATAACCAAGCAATACTTATCACCGGGCCTAACACCGGAGGTAAAACGATACTTCTGAAAACTGTCGGGCTTTCAATCCTGATGGCACAATCGGGGCTTCATATTTCGTGTGATGAAAAAACTGAATGCGGAATTTTCCATGAAATATTTTCAGACATAGGCGATGAACAATCTATCGAGCTTTCGCTTTCAACTTTCTCCTCACATATAAAAAACATAATCGATGGACTCCAAGGAGCCAACAGCAACACACTTATTCTGTTTGATGAAATCGGTGCAGGCACCGACCCAAACGAAGGCTCTGCCCTCGCCGAAGCAACTATCCTATATGCCATAGAGAAAAAAGCGAGAATGATTGTCACAACCCATTACTCGCAGCTCAAAACTCTTGCTATGGAATACCCAGAGCTTGAAAACGGTTCGCTCGAATTTGACCGCGAGACCCTTGCCCCAACCTTCAAACTTCGGGTCGGCATCCCGGGTTCTTCGTACGCTGTCGAAATTGCCGAACGACTCGGAATGCCAAAGTCTATCTGCGAAAAAGCGTTTTCACTTCTTTCGACCGGAGAAAAATCTCTGGATAAATTAATAACCTCACTTGAAGAAGAACTCAAAACACTCAATACTGACAAAACCGAACTGGCAGAAAAACTTGAGAAAGCAAAGGTCTTAGAAAACTATTACAAAACTCAAACTGAACATTTGAATAAAGAAATCGAAACTGAAAAAGAAAAAGCACTCGCCGACCCATCTGCTTTCTTAAAAGAGACACGTACCGAAATTGAAAAACTTGTCGCAAACATTAGAAATTCCGAAGCCTCCGACAAATCAGTCAAAGAGTTCCATCGCAATTTAAAAGAACGAGAACATAAAGTTCGTCATCAAATTGAAAAAGCCCAAAATAAAGTTATCGTTCAAGACCGATACGATATCGGTGATTCAGTTGAAATCATATCACTTCGTCAAAAGGGTGAGATCGATTCTCTCATTGGTAAAGACAGAGCAAAAATAAAAGTCGGTAATATTTACACGACCGTTGATATTCGAAACCTCAAAAAGACCGGCGTCTCTTCGGCTCCACAGACTCTTAGAAAACAATCAAACGTATCCTATGACAGCGAACCGATTGTCTCACGAGAGATTCATCTGAGAGGTATGGCTGTCGACGAAGCGACCGAAAAGCTTGACCAATTTTTAGACTCTGCAATCATAAGTGGCATTGGACAAGTGTACGTTATTCATGGCAAAGGTGCCGGAATTCTCAAACGGTTCTTAACCGAATACTTAAAAAAACATTCAGAAGTAGCCTCTATTCGTCTTGGTGATTTTAACGAAGGCGGTGCCGGTGTGACCGTTGTGAAATTAAAAGAATAAGTATGATACCTCAAGAAACCATAGAGCAAATACGCGAAGCATCCGACATAGTCCAAGTTATCGGGGAATTTTTACGCCTGAAAAAACGAGGACGTAACTTCCTTGCTCTCTGCCCGTTCCACACTGAAAAAACTCCATCGTTTAATGTCTCCCCTGACAAACAAATTTTCCATTGTTTCGGATGTGGCAAAGGCGGCAACTTATTTACATTTTTAATGGAACATGAAAAAATGTCGTTTGTAGAGGCGGTTCAATTCCTTGCCAAAAAAGCAAACATAACTATCGAAGAAGACAAACAGTCTGACTACAAAAAAGATCTGCTCGACAAGCTCAACTACGCCAACCAAACTGCACTCGAATATTTCTCTGAAGTACTGCACAACCCAATATATATATATGTATTGGAAAATTATCTTAAATCATCCCGTAAAATTCAACCCGATGCAATCGAACATTTCCAACTCGGTTTGGCAGGCGAAGAGTGGGATGGCTTTATAAAATATGCCAAGAAAAAAGATTTAACAACAGAGATTCTCGACAAAGCAGGACTGGTTATATTTTCTGATAAAACAAAAAAACATTTTGATCGGTTCCGTCAACGGCTCATGATTCCAATCATGAATCTCTCAGGCAAACCAATTGCATTTGGCGGTCGTACCTTAAAAAAAGGTGAACCTGCTAAATATATGAATTCCCCCGAAACAATCATGTATAACAAAAGTAATGTCCTCTATGGATTGAACCTTGCCAAAGATCACATCCGTGATGAAAAAGCAGTCTACATTGTCGAAGGTTATTTCGATGTCATCTCTCTCTGGCAAGTCGGCATCAAAAATGTCGTGGCATCATCAGGTACCGCTTTCACTTCCCAACAAGCCCGCCTTCTCGCCCGCTTTGCTGAAACTGCCTACCTCTTTTTTGATTCCGATTCAGCAGGTCGCAAAGCTGCACTTCGTTCAGTCGATTCACTCTACGATGCCGGCATGGAAGTAAAAATTATTCAACCAATAGCAGGTGAAGATCCTGATACTATTGCCAAAAAATATGGTAAAGAAAAAATTGAAGAGATTAAACAGGAAGCAATCGGGTTTATACAATTCCGTATCTTTGATATAGACATAGAAAAATCAGGTATCATAGGCAAAGAAAAACTGATAAAAGAATTTGCTGCTATTGGTCAAAAGATAAATGACCCTACAAGACGTACTCTGTTTTTTGCCGATGCTGCCGAACGGCTCAACACCAACCCGCAAATATTTTTGCAAGCTTCAACAGCTCCCGTAGCCGACGACAATCAAGAACTTGTTTCATCAAGACAAAAACGTCATAATAAAATTGAGATTTCATTACTCTCGCTTTTATTTAGTAATCCCAAAACGATTGAATCTATTTTTGAAATTATCTCTGCCGATGATTTTGACTCCAAAGAATTATCTCGACTTTACTCAGCAATAATCCAGCAATATAAATCTGACAAAAAAATAAATGCTGCCAAAATGATTGACAATGCAACCGATCAGGAATTCATCACTCTGATTTCACAAGTATCAAATATGGAATGGGACCCTGACCAAATTGAAAGTGAGATTTCTAACTTCCTGACACAGTTCAAAGTGGACAAAAGAAAAAAGCAGATTCAAAAACTCAAACTAGAAATACCTCATGCAGAAGCAAGCGGTGACCAAAACCGTATTGATGAAATCCTAGATGAAATAAAAAGTTTATCCCAAAATGCTTAAAACACTCGACATCCAAAACATAGCACTCATCGATAAAAGTTCGCTCACTTTCAAAAACGGCTTGACCGTTCTAGCTGGTGAAACTGGAGCGGGAAAATCTGTCATCGTCACCGCAATCGCATTAGTGCTTGGAGGACGAAGCGACCGTGATATTATTAGGTATGGTGAGAAAGTCGGGAAAGTCGATGCGTCTTTCAACATTTCTTCTATGCCTGCCCAATACAAAAAGAACTTTGCCGAATATATTACAGATAGCGAGATATCTATCACACGTGAAATCCGTGTGACAGGTAAATCTAAAATCCTCATTTCTAACATCCCTTCTACCTTATCAGAACTTCGGGAACTCACCGCACCTATAGCAGAAATTTTAGGACAACACGCTAACCAACTTTTGATGCACGAAGAAAACCATATCAATTTCTTAGATAATTTTGCGAACCTAACTGACCTCACAGAATCAGTCAGAACAAAATATCACTCATGGCATGAAGCATATTCTCAACTCAACAAAACTATCAACAAACGAGATTCTTACAAAGCCGAACGAGAACTACTTTTATTACAGCAAAAAGAAATAACAAATGCCGATATACAAGTTGGTGAATCAGAAAATCTAATTTCGGAGAAAAAGCTACTCGACTCATCACGTTCCCTTATGAATTCTGCAGGTCAAATTTCTGAACTGTTAGAAAACGACGAAATCTCTGCCCTCTCAATGCTTCAATCTGCACTTAAAGAACTTCAAAAAATGCACGAGATAGATTTATCACTTTCAAAACAGGTCGAAGAACTCACAGACATTGTCTACCGAATCAGCGATAGTAAACAATTCATCGACCAATACGGTGAAGCAATTATCGACGACCCAATTCGTATCGAAGAGATCAATAAGCGTCTTGACGAAATTTATATCCTCAAGAAAAAATATGGTGGCTCCGAAGAATCTATTCTAGCAGCACTTGAAACTATCAGCAATTCACTTTCTAATATCCCAACTGACATTGACAGTTATATTGAAGAGCTTCAAGAGAAAACCGACGCCTTATTTGCGGATTATTCCAAAGAAGCGATTTCACTTTCTGAAACACGCATAAAAGCATCACTCTATTTAGAAAAACTTGTGCAGAAAGAACTCACCGAACTTTCTATTGCAAACTCCGGTTTCAAACTTGAATTTATTTATGATGAAAACCCAAACGGTGTCCCTTTAAAAGACAAAAGAATCAAACCATCTGAAAACGGACTCGAAACAGCTCGTATTTTATTCACCGCAAATATTGGTGAGCCACTTAAGTCACTTGTCAAAACAGCCTCGGGCGGTGAAATTTCACGCCTATTACTTGCGTTAAAGTCTGCTGAGAAGAAAAATAAAAAACTGCCACAATCATTGTTAGTATTCGATGAAGTCGATGCAGGTATCGGTGGACAAACGGCAATCGATGTTGCCAAAAAAATCAAACGTCTCTCCGCAGAAAGTCAGCTTCTTGTCGTCACACATTTGCACCAGATAGCCCGCGAAGCCGACAACCATTTTGTCGTGCAAAAGACAACAGGTTCCGATAAGCGTACGGTCATAAATGTCGTCAGTTTAGATCCAATTGGAAAAGAAGCAGAACTCAAACGGATGGTTGCCCTTCCCGAGTAATCACTTACAACTTTTTAATCATCAACAAAGCAGGGTTCGATTCACCCCACAAAGTTTTAAACTCTTCAAGTGGCTTGAATCCACACGACAAATAAAACTCACGAGTTTTGGCGTAACCTTTATGAGGATGTGAATCACTCAGTGTTTTAACTTGATAGAAATCAAAATTGTTAGAAATCAAATATTTTTCCGATTCACTAACTAACAATTCCCCAAAACCTTTACGATGATTATCACTCAAGACACCCATTACAATAATTTCTGCTGAATTTTCAAAATGCTCTTTCACGGCAAGAAACCCGACAGGCATACTATTTTCAAAAACTGCCCAAAACGGCATTTCCTGAACATCTGCCTCATAGTCAACAATCGACTTCTCAATACCAAACCAATCAGGCAAAGCTCGTAAAATATCATTGGTTATTACTGCTTTTTCGCTCTTTAAGTCTATTTTTTTGATCATATTTGAAATAAAACAATTTTATGCTTGAAAAACAGAATAAATATCAATTATTTTTGAATATCTAAAAAAAACCAAAGTAGTCATATTAAAAGATGGAATAATCGAAAACAATGTGTAATGACAGAGCGTTAATTATGGAAATTAAAACTGGCGATAAAAAAGCACTTGGACTGCTTGTAAATAAGCACAAAAAGACTGCATTCAGAATTGCCTTAGGACTTGTCGGCAATAAAGATGATGCCTACGACATTTCTCAGGAAGCATTCCTTCGGGTCTACCGTTCTGCCAACACCTATGACACAGACCAACCATTTTTGCCTTGGTTCTATCGAATCATTTCAAACCTTTCAAAAACATGGCTAGTCAAACGAAGCAAACGTGAGAATAAAATGGTCGATGTCGACGATGCCTCATACCTGCTAATCGACTCATCAAACCCGGAAGATGCCATGGTCAAAAAAGAGACCGCCGCCTATGTCCGCAATGCTCTTTTGAAATTAGACTATGAAGATAGAGAAATTATTACTTTACAACATTTTAGAAATATGTCATACGACGAAATTGCTGATCTGCTTGAAATCTCAAAAGGTACTGTCATGTCACGTCTTTATTACGCCAGAAAAAAACTGGCAGATATTATGAGGTCTTATTATGAGCAAGGATAAACGAGAAATGTTAGCCGGCTATGTTGATGGTAACTTTCTGAGAACGATCGACTTGCCTTTGAAGTAGAACTCAAAAACAATCAAGAGCTACGCACCGAACTGGAGGAGTTCATGAATTTAAAAGAGATGACAGGCATAATGACCTACGCTGACTTGCCTGATGAAGTATGGGAAAACTACTGGCAGTCTATGTATAAAAAACTCGAACGTGGCTTCGGATGGATTTTCTTCTCTGTTGGTGCTATTGCTTTAATTTTCTATGGCATGTTTCAATTTCTTTCTGAAATCTATCAAAATCCAACTATACCGATTTTCATTAAAATAGCTACCGCAGTTCTGATTTTAGGAGCAATAATTTTACTTGTATCCTTTAGCCGAGAACGTTTATTTGCGTATAAACGAGACAGATACAAAGAGGTAAAAAAATAATGTTAATAGCATCCGGTGAACATATTCACGGTAAAAAAATAATCAAGACTATAGGCCTTGTCAGAGGCAACACAGTGCGGGCAAGGCATATTGGTCGTGACATTGGGGCAGCTTTTAGAACAATGATCGGTGGCGAAGTTGTCGAATACACAAAACTTATCGCCGAATCTCGTGAACAAGCACTCGATAGAATGACTGTGGAAGCAAAATCATTTGGAGCAAACGCTATTATAATGGTCAGATTCTCAACATCCAGCATTATGGCAGGAGCAGCCGAACTACTTGCCTATGGCACTGCTGTTGTGGTCGAAGATATCGATTAAGTATAATTGATTGACATCTGGCAGTGAACCTTTCATATTCGCATAATGAATAAGAAAGGTTTTAAAATTTAATGCGTTCAAAAATCCCGAACCAGTTTCAATATATTTTCCTCTTATATCTGAGTCTTGTCTTTTTCTTTGCATTTTTCCGATTCGTTTTTCATCTCAGCTTTTCAGAACAATTTTACAACGATGTTACTTTCGGGCAGATTCTTACTTCCTATCTGATCGGTTTCAGATTTGACCAAATAATAATCCTCTCTTTGCTCACCCCAATGTTATTTTTACTTCCATGGTTTAACTTGCAGAACAAAATTGTAAGAACAGTTCTCTCTACTTTTTCATATATCGTTTTCCCTCTAATATTTTTAGGTATGATAGCAGACATACGATTCTATGAATATTTTAATATCCGATTCAATTTCATGGCGTATGAATATACCGGAAGCGGAGGTCAAAATTATGTCAATGCCGACCGACTTTTCTGGGAATTTATTTCTATCTGGTTTATAGCTTCTGCTCTTTTTGTATACTCTCATTTTAAGATTTTAAAATTAAATCAGACAAAAACTCATCAGAAACTCTTGTCTCGTATAATTTTCTTTTTCTGCTTCCTGATCTTTCTTGCCGTTGGCATAAGAGGTCGCATTGCCTTTGCTCCGATGGATTGGGGAGTTGCATATTTTTCTGACAATCATACACTCAACCAATCTGCCCTCAATGGAATCTATACTCTGATAAAAAATTATTCAGAAATAGAACATGACCCTCGCTTGTCGTTTCTAGATGAGTCCGACCGCTTTCCGTTTGTTGACCAAAAAATTGCACTTGCCAATGTACAAACAATGATTACTCAGGAGAATTCTGAATTCATTGATAAAAACAATTCCCTAAAGCAAACGATGAGTACTAAGCCAAATTTTGAGTTCCAACCAAATATAATTATAGTTCTCATGGAAAGCTGGGCAGGTACTCGCACATCATGTTTAGTTGACAGCCTGAACTTGACTCCGCAATTTGATTCTCTCACAGAACATGGTATCCTGTTTGAGAATTTTTATGCCAATGGATTCAGAACAAATTTTGGACTTGCGGCAACTCTTTGCTCCTACCCTGCTCTACCGGGTCGTGCAATCTTAAAAAAATATGAATCCAAACATCCTTTTAAATCAATATCTGAAATTTTACACAACGAAGGATATTACAATCTTTTCTGCTATGGTGGCGATATTGCTTTTGACAATATGGAAGGTTTCTTCCGAGCAAAACATTTCGATCATTTTTATGGTGTCGATGATTTTGATTCCGATGCATCTTTTTCAAAATGGGGTGTCCCTGATGAATTACTGTTTGAAAAAATAAACCACTTAGTTGATTCTCTTCCTCGTCCGTTTCAATTATCAACTTTAACAATCTCAAACCACGAACCGTTTGATCTCCCTGATTCGTCAATGATGCGATACCAAGATGACTCATTTGATTCCAAAAAAGCCAACGCAATTATCTATGCCGACTATGCTATTGGAAAATTTATCAAAGAGATGAAAACAAAGCCGATATTTGACAGTACGATTTTTCTCTTTGTTTCAGACCATGCAATTTTAGAATATCCTAAAATGTCTCTCGACCCAAATCTCTTTCATATTCCTTTGCTTATTTATGCCCCAACTTTGCTAGGTGACTCAGCCGTTCGGATTAGTACAATCGGTTCACAAGTTGATATTGTCCCAACATTGCTCGGCATTCTTGGCGGAAATTATGAGCATGAAAGCTGGGGACGTGACTTGCTCAACCTTCCAGCCGATGATTCCGGTTTTGCTTTTGTCACCCTCTGGGATCGCATTGGTTATTTGGATAATGATTATTTTTACTTCGAACAAATAGGTTTGTATACAAAATTGCATCATAACTTACAAAGAGACCAACTGTTTGAAGAAGCCGACACAACTGAATATGCCGATGCCTTGAAGCAGATGCGAGAACGGTTGCGCAATTACACCCAACTCGCCGACCAACTGACATTACCTGCCTCTTTTAAAAAATAGTTTAGAACTAATTTAAATGGGTTCGTTTCGCATATAAAGGCAGGCGTTGCCTGATTTATTATCAACGGTACTACTTATAAAATGGGTTCGTTTCGCATATAAAGGGAACCTACTTTGTATGTTTTTCTGCACTTTCAAGACATAAGTAAGACAGGCATAGCCTGTTACGGGGAAATGGCTTTGTTTAAAAAAATGGCTTAAGCCATTTTCGCTCATTTTATTTGTAGTGATTTTGTGCATGCTAAAAACTCCTGTCATTCGGGACTTGAACCAGAATCCAACATTGACCGTCATATA
Source organism: Candidatus Zixiibacteriota bacterium (assembly GCA_024278935.1). Lineage (GTDB taxonomy): Bacteria > Zixibacteria > MSB-5A5 > GN15 > FEB-12 > QQUK01. Next base: position 98,785 of record JAJRSF010000053.1, on the reverse strand, counting down.
TAGAGGTATGTTATTATTATGCTATGAAAGTATAGGGAAATTGAGAAATGTCATTCCCAACTTGATTGGGAATCCAGAAGGGTGTTTATTTATTTTTATCTGATGATTGACCTATACCATAATAAAAATCATCGGGAAGTTTATACTTTGAAAAACCATTTACCATTGAAAAAACATCAGAATCATAATTTGAATACTCAATATTTTCGTTTATTATCCTGACTTTTGGCAGCCTTGATGATACAATAGTGATACCACTTATGTTTTGATATTCATGATTTTCAAACTTTTCCATAATCATATCACTTATTACAGGTAGTTTTACAAATTTATGCCAATCAAGATTCTCTGGAATATAAATTGAAACCATTGTTGGTACATTTGTGTTACTCAACTGCTTTGCTTTAAAGTTGAAGGCCTTTAAAACATCTCTTTTAAAAACTTGGAAGTTTTCTAATCTATGATTTTTTTCTAACTTTCGAGAACATTCAACCATAACTGTTTTTCCAGATAGTGTAATCACCTTTATATCAGATTCCTCATCAGAACCAATATTTGGTAACCATACAGCTTCTTTATGCTGATACTTAAAATGATATGCTGCTCTAAATTCAAAGATTATTCCTTTAACATGATCAGGATTCAGTAATTTAGTTCTTAAATGAGTAAATATTTCTGGTGTATTCCAATCAGACTTGAATGTGAGAATATACTTAGCAAAACTTGCTAACTCTCTAACTTTTTAGTTAAATTTGTAGAGAATAACATTAGCAATTCCCTTTTCATATTCTTCAAAGTAGCTATACAAAAAATGTTGTTTATTATCTAATATAATTTTGATACCTAAAAGTTTTTTGAATTCTTCAATCATTTCAGGTATTTCATTTATATTAAATACTGGAAAATTAGACATATAATAAGATAAGCAGAATCAAAATCTATTATCAACTACATTCTTAAGATATTTTAACATTGGCGGAACCACTAAAGGGTTCTTCCCTACAAAACAAAAGACAGTCTATTCATTGGTATGTATTATTAAAAATGGCCGGATCCGAGTTTTCACGGGAATGACATTACTCAGATTCACTACAATTCTTCTTTAAATATTAATACTAACGATTGTATGAGAGAATGATTTTAGATAAGGAAATACTATGCACAAAAAGACTACAATTTTTATGAGCAAAAATGGCTTAAGCCATTTTATCAGGCAAAGCCATTTCGTCGTAAAGGTCTTACCATATATCATTTAGGAGGAATTAACGGTAACAAAATCAGCCTTCAGGCTGTGTTTTATATGCGACTGAAGCCATTTTGAATTTTTGGATTTGGTCTTTTGAGATTCCAAAAGACTGCTGACTGTTACTGTACTGGATTCCTGGTTTCGCAGGAAAGGAGTGTCATAGTTATTAAGGGTACATCAATTCACCGATATAAAGGCGGAACCGCTAAAGGGTTCCGCCCTACAAAGTTTTCAAAAGATGAGATTGGCACGATATCTAATTTGACCCTTCGACTCCGCTCAGGGTGACTCGGAACAATCTACCCTAAAGACCCGACAACTTTTTCGACTTCATCGAGAATCTCACCCGACTTAATAAGTTTCTGCATATTAGTATTGTCAGTATGCAGAGGTCTATCAATATCCAAGAACTTAACATGACGACGGACAACTTCATGTGCTTTAGTAGTTCCTGCACCAAAAGCATACTCTCTGAAATCTAGAGCTTGAGCGGCTGCCATAATTTCAATTCCTAAGATACCATTAGCATTATCAAGAATCTGGAAATTTTTAATCGCCGTATTCATTCCCATCGAAACAAAATCTTCTTGATCGGCGGCAGCAGGAATAGACTGAATCGAAGCAGGTGTTGAGAGAATCCGCTGTTCTACTAAAAGCGTATCGGCAGTATATTGGGTAAGCATCAGCCCCGAAAACATCCCGGCACCTTTGGTAAGAAACGGAGGTAGTCCAACCGACAATGCAGGATTGTTCAGACGGTTCATGCGACGTTCCGACAGAAGCGATACCATTGTGATTGCGATACCTGCCATATCCATCGGAAGTGAGACCGGTGTCCCCTGAAAGTTCGCTCCTGAAATTTGCATATTTTCATCAGGGAAAAATATCGGGTTATCACCAACGCCGTTCAATTCAATTTCAACTTGAGACTGCCCGTACGCCAAAGCATCGTGTGCCGCTCCGATAACTTGCGGAGTCGAACGCATCGAATATGCATCCTGAACTTTGCATTGAATCTTCTCAAGTTCAAGATCACCACCAGTAACCATCTTGCGAATAGATTCTGCCGAACGCACTGCTCCGGAAAATCCACGTGCTTGATGAAGTTTTGCCGAGTATGGTTTCATATTTGCTTTGAGAGCTTCAAGCGACATGGCAGCACCAATTTCGGCTTGCTTCAACCAACGCTTAGCGTCGAACAAAAATATCGCACTCATGGCAGTCAAAACATTTGAACCGTTGATAGTCGCTAACCCATCACGAGCCTGCAAACCCGGAACTTCAATTCCAGCTTTTGCCATCGCATCTTTACCACTTAAAAGTTCGCCTTGATAATATGCTTCCCCTTCACCCATCAGTAATAACGCAATCTGTGACATCGGTGCTAAATCACCGCAAGCTCCAACAGAACCTTTCTGACAGACAAATGGCGTGACACCTTTGTTAAGCATCTCAATAAGTGTCTGAGTGATAATTGGTCGCACTCCGGAGTTCCCATGGGCATGCACGTTGATACGCCCTGCCATGGCACCACGAATATATTCTATCGGTGCAGGATCACCAATCCCAGCGGAATGATTGTAAATAAGATATTTTTGAAAATCTTTTACTTGGTCGTCGTTTAGGACAACTTCCGAAAACTCACCAATCCCGGTATTGACGCCATACATAATTTCTTTGGCAGCAATTTTTTTCTCAACCATCAACCGACATTTTTCCATCCGCTTGAGTGCTTCAGGACAAAGCTCAACTTTTTCATTATTACGTGCTATCTGCACTACTTTTTCTATTGTAAGCCCGGAACCATCTAATATAATTGACATAATACTTTTCCTTAAATAATATTTTAAAACATCACTCGTTTTATTTTGTACGAATAATTATATACTTTTTATGATTTTTTATTTGGGAGATATAACTTAGGTGTCTTGCAGACCGGAGGCAGATGTCGGCGTATAACGGGTCATCACTTTTGTTGACCGTTTAAACAGATTTAATTGTAGTAACAACTTTTTCAACATCTTCTCCATTAGATTTATATTAAGATAGCAGATAAAAAGTGGTTGTCAAATGCTTTTAAACTGCTGATATTTGAGCTATGAAACTTGAGAATATTTCCGAATACTTGAACAATCAGATTTTTATCGCTTTTGACTCCGAAACAACCGGTATGTGGGCTCCGATCAATCGGCTTGTTGAACTTTCTGCGGTGAAATTTACACTTAATTTGGGCGAAATTGAGACTTTTGATTTCCTTATAAATCCTCAAAAAGAAATCCCTGCCGATGTTATCGAAATCCATGGCATCACCAATGCTATGGTCAAAGAATCGCCTATAGCAAAACCTGTGCTGAAGAAATTCAAAGCTTTCTGCGGGACTGATTCTATCTTGCTTGCACATAATGCACCATTTGATATTTCATTTGTCGGCTCTGCTCTCAGACGATCTAAAATGCAGTTCGGTAATAATCTGATTCTTGATACAATCGAAGTGTATAAAAAGTTTTTCCCGGGGTTAACATCGTATTCCTTACTCAATCTAATTAAGAAATTTGGTATGTCACAGTCGCAGGATCATCGAGCTTTGTCCGATGCTCGTTTTGTATACTACCTCTTTAGAAACGCTGTTGAGAAATTTCCGCAGATAGAAAATGTCGATGACTTAATTAATACGTTTACAATCCATCGCATGACAGATTCCGATGACGAGATTAAAGAATTGCCGAGTGATTTTTCTGATTTGAATTTTGCCTTTACCAATAAACTACGGGTCGAAATTGATTACTACCATCCTACTCGAGAAGAGAACCGTCGCACAATTCAGCTTCGGGAATTCCACAAACTTGGTTCTGTCTATTATATTATTGCGTATTGTGAACGGATGGGTTCCGAGCGGACATTCCGCCTCGACAGGATCAAAGAATACAAAGTTTTAGCAGGGTAGGAATTATTTACTTAAAATTTCTTTTTCTTTTTGGTAATATAAATTTGTGTTTGGGGCAACTTCATTTAATTGTTTCAAATATAATTCTGCTTCTTTATTCTTATGAAGTAAAGTGAGACAGAGATTAAAGCACCTAGAACATTTGATCTTTGTTGTTTTGGAGCTAACTTCAATGCCTTTTTTAGATAGTAATTTGCTGAATCAGAATTCTGACCTTGCGAATATTGAATGCCTAGATTAAGAGCATTTTTAAAACCATTAGGTTTTAAATTGTAAGCTTTTCTAAAGTATACAAGAGCATCTTCTGGCTCTTGTAGGTAGCTCAATAATATTGCTAATGACGTTATTCCCTCAATATGATTTGAATCAAGTGCCAGTGACTCTCTCGCATATTTTTCAGCAAGTCGAAAATCACCAGATTCTGTCTCAATCTCTGATAGCTTAGAATAAAAATTAGGTTCTGTCGGATTTAACGCCATACCTTTAAGTAAATAATATCTCGCTGAATCAAATTGTTTATTGTCACTATGGACAATAGCCAGATTATCAAGAGGTGTAGCATCATTTGTACTTTCATGAGACCGTCTTAAAAAATATTTTTGTGCGAGATCAGTTCGCTTCATATTAGATCGTAGAATATGTCCCCATGATAATCCTCTGATAGCACCGCCATAATCAATTTGGTAGTGAGGATCGTCCCATAAAATTTTATCAAGATATTCAACTGAAATATTGTTATTATTTTTTTCGATTACGTTCGGTATAATATGAATTATGAATATCAGAAAAGAAGCGACAACAATCCAGTTTGGAAATTTGTCATTACTAAAAAGTTTCACTAATTGATAAGCACAATAGATCGTCAATGGAAATCCGTATAACGAAAGCAAATCCCAATCCCTTGCGGCACCTAATTTTGGATCAATGAAGCAAGAGGTGAGAAAAGATAATAACGCAAGAAGATATAGTAATTTGCTGTTATAATCCTGATTTATTTTTTTGTCAATTTTATTACTCAAGAAGAACAAAAAGAATATGATTGCAATTGGTGAAACTAAAATAAGTTGATTCATCAGATCTACTAAATGTACGACTGATAAGAGCGAATAGGTATTTTGTGAATTTGATAATATTGGTACAAAAATTGATAGCTCAAACAAGTGAGACAAAATCAGAATAAAGACCGAAACTATAACTACAAATAAAGTTAAAGTTGTTGTTTGTATTTCCACTAAAAACTTATATTTCTCAGATTTTAATAAAACAGAATATATCCCTACTACAAAATATGGTAAAGCAAGCAAATGAAACGCGATGCTTAGTGTTGATAATATCATAACAGGTATTATACTATTTTTATTTTTTAAATATCCTATCATAAATCGTAGAGACCACAACCCTGTCACAGTAACGCAGCTGTAATTTTCAATATAGCCAAAGAATAAAACTAAAGAGGCGCTAGTAATTGAACTAATAAAAATGAAATTTGCTATTTTTCTTTTTTTTTGAGCTTAATAGGTTAGCAATACTCCATAATGCCCAGACACCAAATGTTCCAGCCATTGAGTTTATTAATGCTATTATCTTTTCAGTACCGATATTATGAAATGTATTAATGACAACTGTTGCGGAATAGTATAAGTATACAGTCAAGAATTCCATATAATTTTTAACTTCTGAAAAGATTTCTTCAATCTCTAGAGTTTTATCAATGATAAGATATCCATCGCCGTAAATATGAGATTGAGATCGGAATTGGTAAAGCAGTACAAAGAGTAAAATAGAAACTATTGTGTATGCTATAATTTTAAATAATTTTGAATCTTGAAAAGCCTCCACCATTTCCAAAAGTTCTAAATTAATCTTTGAACGGTAGTTATAAGTAGCTAATAAAGTCAAAATTGATAAAGCACCAACTATCAAAAGAACATTTTGTGAAAGAACTGACCAATATGAAAAACCCCACGAATAATATGAATGCCAAAATCCACCTAAAATATGCAGCAAAATAATCGTAAGAAAACCAACTAATAAAAGTCTTTCATTTGCTTCAAATGAATTTTTCTCTAGTTGAGTTTTTTTTGGTTTCATAGAGACTAATATATGAGATTAAAAGTAGTAATCAATAGATAAAGATTTTAAGAATGCGCTTGTGTAAGTAAGCATGGATTTTTTAAAAAAAACGAAAATTAGTTACTTAGAGACAAAGAATCTAATTCTATCAAGACACCACTTATTCTTTTACTATTTTTATAGCTATATGCTTCACTTTTAACATAGCCAATTTCTAAAGCATAAAATAGATTGTTAACTTGTGACCTTGCAGACGATGTTGTATCACCACTTGACAAACAATAATGATAACATGAGTAAGCTCCGGCAGGCACGGTAATAGTCGTATCTACTGAAAGAATAGTCACAGTAAAACCACTCCAAGTATAACTTTCACCAACAGCCGATGGAAACTTTAGAAATAGTTCTTCTACATATGGAATATTATCGACTTTTAAACTATGCAAACCGTTATCTAAATTTTTCATATAGATAGTACTTGAAAAAGTAACAACTTTACCTGTTACTTCGATTGCATAATAGCCAAACGAATTTGTTCCAGTTAAAAGATTAGCTACTGAAAAGGTCAACCTGTCTACAGGTTCCGAAACATTCCCGATTGAGTCAATGTCAGATTGAAGATATTGCCAGTGGTATCCTATTTCTAGCGGAATAATCTTAGGAAGGTACGGCAATGGTGGTTCAGTTATATTATATTTTGTACAACCGACTATGATTGATGCAATCAAAATTAAAGACATTAATTTTTTCATGTTTTAATAATATATTACAGACAAAGTAATTGCAAACAAATAATAATTCAGCATAAAGGATCGACATGTAGTGAGCTACTTGTGGGGACAACTGGATTGCCGCTTGTATATAAGATCAAGTTGTTTTGTTACGATTTAATTATAAATTGTATTAGAGCCCGGTATATTAGCCAGTGATCTTCTTATCAATATATTTTGATGATCTGTTTTAAAATGACTAATAGATACATTAATGATAATTATTGTGAATATTAGTATTAACGAGAACATCTTTATCCTGAGCTTTTTCATTATATCGGTCATTTTTATGAGGGATAGTAACGATAAATTCAGAACCAACTCCAACTTCAGAAAATACTTCAATAGAGCCTTCATGTTTTTTTATAATATCATAAACGACACTTAAACCTAAACCGGTACCAACGCCAACTTCTTTGGAGGTATAAAAAGGATCATAAATCTGATTGAGCTTTTCTTTTGGTATACCTATTCCGTTATCTTTTATTGAAATAAATACACTTTCAGAGTCTGAACTTGTTTTAATTGTAATCAGCCCATCTTTTTTAATTGCTTGACCCGCATTGACTAATAGATTCATAATTACTTGGTTTAAGTTACCACTGATACAATAGACCTCTGGTATATCCTGTAAATCTTCTTGTATCTTACAATGATATTTCAATTGATTGTTAACAATATTTAATGTGCTGATAATCCCTTTATTAATATCTACATATTCAAATTTATTATCTGTTCGAGCAAAACCCTTTAAGTCTGCAACAATTTTTTTTACTCGATCTGAGCCATCTAATGACTCTGAAATAGCATCACCAAAATCAGTAATTATTTCATCTATCTCTTCTGACTTTTCATTTTTGCTTAATTCTAACTCTGAAAAATATTTTTTCATCTTCCATAAATATTTATTCATAGTATTTAAATTTGAATGAATAAAACCCATCGGATTATTTATTTCATGAGCTACTCCGGCAGCTAATTGACCAATACTTGCAAGTTTTTCAGATTGTGATAATTGTGCTTCAAGTTTTACATTTTTTTTCTGATCATCAACTCTTTTAGATATATCTCTCACAGAGACTAACAATGCTTTTTCATCTTCAATTGATATTGGAGTAATATGTACTTCGACCGGAAATGTATCGCCAAATGATGTTATATGCCTAGACAAAATTTTAACATCGAGTCCTTTAAAAGTAGTGACAAGAGTATTTTTAAATTGTTTATGATATTTTGAAAATACGAGATCCGTATAGTCCTTCCCTAGCATTTGCGCTTCTCTAAAACGATATTTATTTCGTGCGGATCTATTTACTTCTATGATTTTGTGATTGGTACTTAACAGAAAAAGCATATCAGAAGCATGTTCAAATATTCCTCTATATTTATTCTCTTTTCTCTTCAATAATTCTAATGAAGGGTTTTTTATCTTTGTATATAATGCCGATCCAATCATAACAATAACTATACTTAATATTAGAGCAAAAATTCCAATAATTATAAAAGGTTCTTTCAATTCTTTCATATCAATCTTTGCCACAAGTCCAATATTTAAACCATTAATTGATTCATAAGCAGCAAGAACTTCTTCGCCACGATAATCTTTTGCTTCAATTACACCAGATTCTCCATTTAAAGCTCTTCTCAACGGTACAGCTAATATTTCATTATTATCTAGTTCAAAATTCAAATTTGACTTATTAAATCTGCTTTTTAACAAAAAAGCAATTTTATTTTCAACTTTTCGCCCTAATACAATTTCTCCTGTTTTAGCAAAAACATTCATTTTTGAATGTATTTTATATAGTTGTTGTAAAATATATTTTTCGTTCTCCGCAGTTGTTATTTTTTCTTTAAAGAATGTATCATTATTAATTTGACTTTCAAGCAATGACTCAATAAGTAATACTTCTCCTCTAAGCATATCACTTAAATGATCACTTTTTTTCAGTATAGTAAAGTTATATAAAGCTACTATTATTAAAGAAAAAAAGCTGATCATCGATAAGAAATATATAATCGAGAGTCGATTCGTATAAATATTTACTTTTTTCATTATTAAAGTTCTACCTTGCTTCAATAGTATTAATATTTATGTAAATAATCTAATTTTCACGAAAAATATATTAGTCTATAATATTATCGACCACTATCCTTAATACTAAACAACTTATTGTATTTTTAAAACCCCCATTATATAGATTTCTTTCAATCAAGTTGTTAGAGTATTTATATTGATTTTCTTTAATAATTGTCGACAAATAACTATAGTAAATGTTTTACTCTTCTATATAGGAGAATGCAAATCTGTATGCTCTGTAAATTAGAATCTATTTAGAAACTACTAAGGTAAAGTGAAAATGGACAAGCAGACGATATTATTAGTTGATGATGAGATAAATATCTTAAAATCATTAAAAAGATTGTTTATAGATACTGACTATAAAATATATATTGCCGAATCTGCTGATGCCGGTCTTTTAGTTTTACAAGAAGAGACTATCAATTTAGTTATATCAGACCATAAAATGCCACACAAGAACGGTGTCCAATTTCTAAAAGAAGTTAAAGAAAGATACCCAAATACAATTCGGATGATATTAAGCGGATTTGCCGATGTTGCTGCTATTGTTGAATCTATCAATGAAGGAAATGTATACAAATTCTTAGCGAAACCATGGAACGATCAAGATTTACTTACAACAGTAATAAGAGCACTCGAGCATTTTGAACTACAATCTCTAAATAACAAACTTGTTGAAAATCTACAATATAGCAATAATGAACTTTTGAAATTAACTGAAAGCTTAGAAGAAACTGTTGCTAAACGTACTGCTGATTTAGAAATAAAAAATAAGGCGTTAAAAATCTCACAATACATATTAAATCTTCTGCCGGTTGGTGTATTCGGTGTAGATTCTGATGGAATAGTTGTATATGTAAACGAATTAGCAAGCAAGTATCTTACAAAATTTAACATTGCTCTGAGTTCTTCTCTGAAAGGAAATGAAACAGAAATCGGAAAACATCTCAATTTATATTTAGAGAGAAATGAGACAAGACAAATTACATACAAAATGGATAACCAGACGAATTCACTCATAACACCACTCATAGATGGTGCCGGATTTATTGTTGTTCTTTTTAAGAATAATGAAAACATATCAATGATAAACATTGAACATTATTTAGAGGTAGAAAATGGCTGAACAAGTAAAACATAAAATCCTTCTTGTAGATGACGAAGTAAGTATTCTAAAAGCATTGTCCCGGTTGCTCAAGCCTGAGGGATACGAACTTATTAGCACAACATCTGGTAAAGAAGCACTTAAACTCCTCACAAACGATGAAATCACTATTATAATTTCCGATCAAAGAATGCCTCAAATGACCGGCGTGGAATTTCTGCAACAGTCAATAGATATTTCGCCAAAAAGTATTCGAGTTCTATTGACCGGATATGCTGATGCACAAGCAACTGCTGATGCAATCAATAAAGGCGAAGTGAGATATTTTTTGAATAAACCGTGGGATGATAATGTTTTAATAAGTAGAGTTAAAGAATCAATCGAATTATATGAGTCCTTAAAAGAAAAGAATAGACTTCAAAAAGTAATAGCAAAACAAAATATTAAACTTAAAGAATTTAACATTTCTCTTAAAGAAAAAGTTGATGAACAGACTAAAGAGATAACCCATCAAAATCATGAATTGAATAAAAGCTTTATGGAGACTATTAAAACGTTTTCATCATTCATTGATCTCCGTCATAAAGAAGTTGGCAGTCATTCACAACGTGTTTCATTATTAGTAAAAAAACTACTTAGTTGTTTTGACTTAGACGAACAAAAATATCAGGATATTATCGTTGGCTCATATTTACATGATATTGGAAAAATTACGCTTACTGATATTATCCTTAAGAAAAAATATGAACATCTTACTATCACAGAAAAAAATCAACTTTTTAAGCATCCTATCATTGGACAATCATGTGTATATAATATAAGCGGATTTGGTGACATAGGAATTATAATTCGAAATCATCATGAGAACCATGATGGCACAGGATACCCAGACAATTTAGTAAGTGACCAAATTCCATTTGGTTCAAAAATTATCCGTATTTGCGATGCATTTGATCACTATGCTTTTATAAATGGGTACCCCGACTTGCAAACCCTTCAAAAAGCAACAGCTAAACTTGTGCAATTCTCTGGTTCTCTTTTTGATCCTGAAATTGTGAAAAAATTTATCGAAGCCGATGTTGCTAAAACTTTATACCATGATGAGGGAACCGACGTACAGCATTTAACTCCTAATGATCTTCGTGAAGGCATGATAATCTCCAATGACATTAACACGCAAAATGGCATGTTCTTACTTCCAAAAGGTGCAAAACTCTCAGTAGATATGATTAATAGAATTAGAAAAATACATATAGTTGACAATGTAAATGGTGATATCCAAGTGTATAAGAAAATCGTAAAAGAAGAGGAACCAAGTGCGGCAATATAAAATATTATTAGTAGATGATTCTCAATCTATTTTGAATGCATTAAAACGTTTACTGCAATCTGAGGGCTATGAAGTTTTTACTGCTCTTTCAGCAAGTGAAGCACTCTCTATGTTACAAAAGATTGAACTTGATGTTCTCATAACTGATGAAGGTATGCCGGGAGCTACCGGTACTGATTTATTAATGACCATTCATAATCAATTTAAAGATTTAGTAAAAATCATGTTAACCGGAACAACTGATATTAATGTTTTCAAATCAGCTATTAACTGTGGCTATATCTGCAAATTCTTTAATAAACCATGGGATGACAACGAACTATTAGAATCGATTAAACAATCTCTTCAGCAAAAAGAATTAGAGAAAGAAAATCAAGAGTTAAAAGAAATAATAAAAGAACATGAGAAATCATTACAAAAATTAAACAAACAATATCCTGGAATAGCTGAACGAAATGTAGATTCGGATGGATGTATTATTATAAGTGAGTAAATGATGATAGATAATTCAAATACGACGAATCAAAAAATGAAATCAAAATGATTTCAAAAAAATTGTCAATGATAATACATCATGAAGAGATACAACTTCTTACTAAACTAATTCAAGAAACTTTGACTGAGATCAATTCTCAAGAAAATAAAGTTGAGGACTAGTCTCATGACGGATGTACAAGAATATATCAATAAAGGAATCGATCTTCCGGCAGCCCCAACTATTATTACACAACTTACTTCTCTGTTGAATAAGAAAAATATTGGTAGTCATGAACTCGCTAAAGTAGCTCAAACAGATCAGGCATTTACTGCTAAAATACTTAAGTTAGTAAACTCACCTTTTTATGGATTCTCAAGAGAAGTCTCTTCTGTTGAGGAAGCGATTACTATGATTGGACTTGAGGCAGTACATCACCTGTTGCTTACTATGTCATTTCTAAATATATTTAAAGCTGATAAAAACATTTTTAATATCAATGAATTTTGGCTGCATTCTTTGAGTGTTGGTATCATAGCCAAAAAACTCTTAAAAAATGAAACTAAAGAAATTAGGAATGCTGCTTATTTAAGTGGTATCCTACATGATGTCGGTAGACTCATCTATTACCAGATTGACCCTAAGAAATATATCGCATTTTATGACCAAGGAAAGTCAGTTATAGATTTAGAAAAAGAATCAGAATGGTTTCAACAGAACCATCAACAATTAGGTGCCTTACTAGGTAAAAAATGGAATTTCCCTGAAAACATTGTGAACACTATCGAGTTTCACCATTCCCCTGAAGCGTGCAAAAACAATGATGATATTATTATAACTCATGCGGTCCATATAGCAGACATTATAACTCATGGTCTTAATATTGGGAATAGTGGTATAACATATGTAACTGTTTTTTCTAAATTATCATGGGATGCTCTACATTTAAATGACAATATTATTAAAAATACTATAATGAACTCCATCAAAGAGATTGAACATACGAAAACACTTTTCGATTAAAAAAAAGGGCTAACCTGTGAGATCAAAACAAAATATAGAAAATGAATCAGAAATTTCTGTAATGATTGTTGATGATGAACAAAATATTCTTAACGCATTAAAACGATTATTTGCTGATGAACCATATAAAGTATATTTGTTTGATAGCGTTGACGATGCTCTCAAATCTCTAGAAGAAATTAAATACAATGTTGTTATTAGTGATTTCACAATGCCGATTATGTCAGGCTCTGATTTCCTGCATATCGTAGAAGATAAATATCCCCATACAATTAGAATATTATTAACAGGAGCATCTACTGCGGTAAATGTGCCAAAAGAAATTGAAAAAGAAATACTTCATTGTCATTGCTTTGTTGCAAAACCTTGGGAAGATGATAAATTTTTACAACTCATTAGTAGTTTTATATGTGTAAATAAAGTAAGCTAAATAATAACAAACCATATTTAACTTCAAGCATGTTCTAGTTGCTGCTCCGGTAAATTCTCTAGTGGTAGGTTAATAACTAACTCTTATACTGCCCCCCATTAGTTGACAGGTATTGTTAAGAGATTATCATTTGATAGAACTCACAAAGGAGAAGCTCATGAAACGCAGAAAATGGGACTCAAAAACCAAAGCCAAGATTGTCTTAGAAGGACTTTCAGGTATGTCGGTATCAGAAGTTTGTACTAAATATCAAATCAGTCAGAATCAATATTATCTTTGGCGAGATAAGTTTTTATCAGAATCGTATCGAGCTTTTGAAAACAATAGTAATGTAACCAAAGAAGATCGTTTGAAGAAACGGATACTTAATTTAGAGCAGACACTTGGAGCAGTCACATTCGAGTTAAAAAAACTCGAGGACGAGGAGGTATGAGATTGCCGTCTGAATCAGTAGAAGAGCGAAATAAGCATATTCTTGAACAAATTCGTCAGTTGAAATGTGAGCATCCTTTCTGGGGCTATCGTCGGGTATGGGCGTATCTTCGGTATGTTGAGAATGTTATTGTCAATAGAAAACGTGTACTTCGTTTAATGAAAAGACATAATTTGATTGTCACAGCCAACACAAGACTCAAAGCGAAGCGTATATCAGATAAGAAGAAACCACGTCCGAGTTATCCTAACGAATGGTGGGGAATCGACATGACTAAAGTAATGAGTGATAACGGTTGGGTCTATATTGTAATCGTTTTGGATTGGTACACGAAGAAGATAGTCGGACATCATACCGGTCATCGTGCCGTCACGAGAGATTGGCTGAATGCGTTGGATATGGGCATCAACAGGCAGTTCCCGGATGGCGTGCGTGATCATACGCTTCACTTGATGTCTGATAATGGAAGCCAGCCTACCTCGACAACTTTTATGAAAGTATGTTCTCATCTTGGAGTTCATCAGGCATTTACGAGTTATAATAATCCGAAAGGTAATGCTGATACCGAACGAATGATGCGAACTTTGAAAGAAGAGTTGTTGTGGCTGAGAGAATGGAAACTTGTTGAGTTTTTTTGCGTTTTCCCATGTCAAAATATATCATTTTTATGGAGGTAATCAATCAATAATTCGATGCAAATAACAAAGCCCACTTGTCTCAAGCGGGCTTTAAATTTTTAATGGAGCCTAACGGGATCGAACCGTCGACCTCTTGACTGCCAGTCAAGCGCTCTCCCAACTGAGCTAAGGCCCCATATTCAGGATAAGTAAAATAGTCAATATTTCCGCTATGTCAATATTTTAATTAGTCACTTCAGAAACCTTCTTCTGCCCTCGAATAAATGAGAACAGCAGACTAATCGTTGCGATCCCTATCGAACAATAAATCACAGTCGCATACGATTCCACAAAGATAACCGATTCATCGCCAAGATAAGAATTCTGAGTTTGCAAATAGGTAAACAGAGCTGTCGCAAAAGCAACCCCAACAGACATTCCGATATTACGGGTTGTTCCCAATATCGACGATGTCACCGCACGATGTTCTTCGGTGACAGACCCCATCAGAGCCGATGAGTTCGGAGTGTTAAAAATACCGACTCCCATCCCAAGCAGTACAAAGCTTAAGATGATATAGTTCTGGGTAGAATCAACCGTCAGTTCCGAGAGAAAATACATCCCGCCAATCAGCACCAAAAGCCCGATAATCGTCAACTGCTGAAAACCGATTTTATCAGATAACCGCCCCGATAACGGAGCAAAAACAAACATCATAATCGGGAAAATTGTCAAAAAGAGACCAACCTGGTTCGGGGCATATCCTTTAATCGTCTCCAGATAAAATGGAATCAAAATCGAAATTCCGGAGAGTGCCATAAACATAAAAAGCATCGCACCAATCGATGATGTAAACTGTCTGTTTGAAAATATCTGTAATCCGATAAGAGCAGTTTTCGGCTTTGATTCAAAATAGAAAAAGAGTCCGAACATACATACTGCCAGTAATCCCAATCCCCAAACATGATAGTCAGTCAACGGATACGAATTGATCTGTGACATACAAAATGTCGTCGAGACCAAGGCAATCGAAATAGACAACGCCCCTTCGATTTTAAGTTTCCTTGCCGATGAAGGCTTAGGCATTGATTTAAAAAACTTGTATGTCATAAAGAGTCCAATAAAACCGATAGGAATATTTATTACAAACAGAGCCGGCCAATCAAAATAATTGAGTAGAAATCCGCCCAATGGAGGTCCGACCATAAATCCGCCTGCAACCATCATAACCATCAGCCCAATTCCTTTTCCCCGCTCCTTTTCACCAAAGACAGAAGTCACCATCCCGGGTCCAATCGCCGCAAACATCGCTGTCCCGATCGCCTGAATCACCCGACTAAATACGAGAAATTCATAAGAATTGCTCAAGGCACACATTGCCGAACCAATTATAAAAAGTATATATCCAAATCGGTAAGCAAAGAAATACCCTTTTTTATCAACCCATACTCCAAAAAGTAGCATGAGAGAAATCAATGTAAGCGAATATGAGACCACGACCCATGAGATCATGCTGATAGAGACCGCAAAATCATTGGAAATTGTTGGTAGGGCTACATTTAGAATTGACCCGTCCAAGGTAGCCATAAAGGTACCGATTGCTCCAACGGTAAAAAGCAGATATTTATTTTGTGGAACCGGGTTCGAGGACATTTTCGTCTTATTCTTTCTAAGTTGTTGTCATAATAAAGGTTGACAAGTTACATTCTTAACTGTAATGTTAATTGTTCTGATAGTCAAGGTTATTTTATGAATTACTTAAACAGTTTAATACTAGTAGCGTCTATATGGTAATGAAAAGATATTCTGAGGGATTATGGATAAAACAATTC
The DNA here is from genome assembly GCA_024278935.1 of Candidatus Zixiibacteriota bacterium. GTDB lineage: Bacteria > Zixibacteria > MSB-5A5 > GN15 > FEB-12 > QQUK01. The sequence goes on along the minus strand of JAJRSF010000053.1, from coordinate 82,424 downwards.
CTCAAATAGTCGAGCAGTTCTTAAATGGGTCTGAAGCAGCTTTTACTGAGTTGGTTCACCGTTATCAGCGGAAAATTTATTCCGTTGCTTTTCAAATACTGGGTAACCATTTAGATGCCGATGAAGTTGTACAGGAGACATTTGTTAGAGTTTATAACAAACGAAAGGATTTACAGAATGTAAAATATTTTACCAGTTTTATCTTAAGGATAGCCACCAATTACTCAATAGATTTATTGCGTAAACGAAAAGGACACACTGCCCTGACTGATGATTCAACTTCTCTTCCCGGTCATATACAGCTTACCCTTTCTGCAAAAGTAGCGACACCTTCTGAAAATCTGAAAAATAAGCGATTGATGCAAGAAATTTTGAAGGCTTTGGAATTACTACCAACCAAACAACGCTTAACAGCAATTCTGCACGATATTGAAGGATTCACAAAAGCAGAAATAGCGGAAACATTTGGTTGCCCTGAAGCAACAGTCAGATCAAACCTGCATATCGCTCGCAACAAACTGAAAAAAATATTAAAACAGCGATTATTTACAAAGGAGTAAAAATGACATGTCTCCCTTATAAAACGCTCATAGATGACTACGCAGATAATAATTTAGCAGCTGAGTATTTAGTCGGTTTTCAAAAGCATATTGCTTCATGTGAGTCTTGTAAAAAAGAACTCGATGAAACCATACAGCTTAAAGAACTATTACAAAACAGCAACTCATCTCCACCGAGCGATTTATATTTTGATGAAACAGCTAATCTTATACTAGCTCGTACGATTGAGAACAACGACTGGCATAAAAATCAATCAAAAAATTCAGACGAAATAGTTCGGTCAGAATTTTCTCGTGCCTTACTATCTACTGCAGCAGCATTGATTATTTTTGCAATTTCCATAATCATCGGAACAAGTGACAATAATTTTGCTCTAAACAATCCCGAAGAAAGCCCTATCTTTGTCATGTCGCCGGTAGAACAAATGCTTCAAACTAACGATTCACCAATTTTTACCAAAGCAGAACAGCTAAATCATATACAAGGAATGTTATTGATTAGTCCACCGGGAATGCTCGGAAGACTATCTGTGATACACGAATATAATCGTTTATCAAACTGATTATTATTTCTTTTACCAAGGAGAAAAAATTGAGAATATTAACCGCCCTTATTTTATTAACTTTTTTGATAGTTGGTTGTACTGAAGAATCAAAGACAGTAAAACTTTCTTTCAAATATAAAACTGGAATGACTTTAGAATACAAACAAGTTTCTAAACGTTATACCAAAGTAATCAAAACTGATTCGACCTATAAAAAAGATTCCAATGAATCCACAGCAATCATTAAGCAGAATATTTTAGAAGTTGTCAATGACAGTACTTTCAAAATCAACGAAGTTGATACATGGTATTACATGCAACAAAACAAAGATGATTCCACTCAGTATGACTCTGTAACATATTCTCGCGAGATGGATCTGCTTGTTTTACAAAATGGCAAAATAATTGATTTTGAATTCAAAAACACAGAAGAAAAAACTACTGCCTATATGAAAAATTATTACGAACAAGGTTTACCTGTTTTCCCTTCTGTTGAAGTAAACCCCGGATATAGCTGGACACAAACAACTTCTGTCGTACTCCCTTCTGAAACAATGAAAGCTTCAACCACTTACACTATCAAATCTTTTGTACGAGAACTTGGTTACGACTGTGCTATCATTGAATACACCGGTACTTTGCTTATCCCTATTGAACCTAAAAAAGGTGATGAAACCCAAAGATCCGGTTTAGATAGAATCCAAACAAATGGTATGATCTACTTCGCCTACATCGATGGTATCGTCATAAAACAAACCGAAAAATGGCAAACCGATGGTGAACGAATTCAAATCATTAATGGTGAATGGGAACGATATAAATTTATCTCAAACTATGATGTCAATTTCATCCTCACCAAAGCAGAAGGCTTGAAATAAATAATAATTTAAAACGGTAAGTTTTGTAGGGCAGGTTTCGCTTTTGAGACCTGCCCTTTTTATTTATCAAAACCAATTTCACTTTCTTCATGCGACATATTTACTTCCAAACTTTAAACCGTTACATTACAACTATGTCATTCAAACGTGTACTGCTCATAATTATTGACGGATGCGGTGTTGGTGCACTTCCCGATGCCTCTACCTATAACGACAAAGGTGCCTCTACCCTTTCAAACTGTGCCGATGCTGTTAATGGCTTACTTATGCCGACATGTCAAACACTCGGTCTCGGCAACATTGTTCCTATTTCTGGTCTGCCGCCGGTTGATAATCCAATTGCTTGCTATGGTAAAATGGCTGAGCTTTCTGCCGGCAAAGATTCCACTATCGGTCACTGGGAAATCGCAGGTATAATCACAGAGCAACCTTTCCCAACATATCCAAACGGATTCCCACACGAACTGATTTCAAAAATTGAAAGAGCAGCAAAGGTAAAGTTTATCGGAAACTGCACCGCAAGTGGCACAGAAATAATCGAACGTTTAGGCGAACAACATCTCCGAACCAAAAAACTGATTCTGTATACATCAGCAGATTCCGTTTTTCAAATCGCTGCCCACGAAGATGTCTATTCTATTTCTGAGTTATATAAAATTTGCGAAACAGCCCGCTCTATACTTACCAACGAACATGCTGTTGCGAGAGTCATCGCACGTCCGTTCATAGGAGAAGTCGGCAAATTTAAACGTACGAGAAACAGAAAAGATTTTTCTCTTGAGCCTCCATCAAAAACAATTTTGAATCTCTTAAAAGAGAACCAATACAAGACTCTAGCTATTGGAAAGATTCAAGATTTATTTTGTGGTGATGGTATCACAACGCATATAAATACAAAATCTAACCTCGATGGTATGACAGCTATTAAAGATGCTGTAACAAATGACAAGACACATCAGTTTATATTTGCAAACCTAATCGACTTTGATGAACTCTGCGGACACCGTCGTGATCCTCAGCTATTTTCTGAAACACTAGAACAGTTTGATAATGAGTTATATAAATTACTTCCAGCTCTTCACGATGAAGACTTACTGATTATCACAGCTGACCATGGCAACGACCCGACCTACACCAAGCATACTGACCACACCAGGGAATTTGTTCCACTCTTAGTGTATAACAAAAAGATGAAAACTGGATTGAACTTAGGAACCAGAAATTCTTTTTCAGACATTGCAAAAACTATTGCCGAGATATTTAATATTGAAAACAAAACCGATGGAACTTCATTTTTAAAAGAGATTATACAATGACAAATATTCTAAACCTCCCGTCATTTTTTGACCATACAAATTTAAAGCAGGATGCTACCGAAAAAGATATCGCCAAACTCTGTCAAGAAGCTATCGACCATAAATTTTATTCGGTCTGTGTAAATCCGCACTATGTAAAATTATCAGTTGAATTCCTTTTGGACACGAACATAAAACTTGCAACCGTCATCGGCTTTCCACTTGGTATGAACAAAACAGAAACAAAATTGCAAGAGGCACTTTTGGCAATCAATGATGGTGCCGATGAACTCGACATGGTTGTAAATATCGGACTGCTCAAAGAACATGCATATACCAAAGTAGAAAACGAAATTGCGACAATCAGAAAAAATATGCCTTACAATAAAATCCTTAAAGTGATTGTTGAGTCTTCACAACATACTGATATTGAAATCGTCGAAGCAACCAAGGTCGTAATAAATAGCTGTGCCGATTTCATAAAAACATCGACCGGTTTTTTTGGTGGTGCCACAACAAATGCGGTTCAACTGATGAATCAAAGAGCCAATGGACAGATTAAAATAAAAGCATCGGGTGGAATAAAAACTATGACAGACTGCCAAAAAATGATTAACGCAGGTGCTTCAAGGCTAGGATGCTCCGCTTCTGTTGCAATAATGCAGGAACAGATGAATAATAAATAATGAAATATAGTTGTAAAATCGTAGTAATTTTGTATTTTATAGTATGACAACAAATGATAAAAGACCCAAAAGAGCGTTTATTGGAATGCATTTTAAATGTTGTCATGTCTATTCGCGAATTTATGTTAATGCTAAACGTACCGCATTCAAAGGACATTGTCCAAAATGTGCGGCACCGGTAGAAATTAAAATCTCTAAAGACGGGAATAGTACTCCTTTTTTCTCGTCAGGTTAGAAAGAATATATGGGTTTATTAAAATCAAAAATTGTTGTCATTCCATTAGGTGAAGTTGATTTCATGATTGTAAATCGACTCGCTGCTGAAATAGGACCGGTCTTTAATCGCTCGGTTGATATTTTAAAAGGTATGAAAATGCCTGTGGAAGCACATAACATAATCCGCAACCAATACTATGCTACGGTTCTGCTTCAAAAGTTAGAACGCTCCAAATCAAACAGCCGTGAAATCATTATTGGTATCTGTGAAGAAGATTTATATATCCCTGATGAACGCAATGTGATTTCTTATTGTGATACGATAGCAGGAACATCGGTCGTTTCGCTTTATGAAATAAGACAGGAGGTTTATGGACTCCCCGAAGATGACAAAAAAATATTCCCACGTCTTCTCAAAGAATCAATCCACCAGCTTGGACATCTTTTTGATTTAACCGATTGTCGTAATCCGAAATGCGTAAACTACTATTCACAAATGATGAACGACATCGATAACAAATCAGAAAAATTCTGCGACATCTGTAAACGCCAACTTACCGGCGCTTTTTAAATAGTTACTATCTTTGCTATCAGCAGACATAACAAGTGACCGGAGGGAATGTGGCTATCTCATCTTCTGTACACACCCCTTTATCCCCTCTTTTTAGAGGGGAACAGCCTGCAGGCTGGAAATAACAATTATAAAAACATTTCCTGTAGATCGGCGTTCCGATTCTAAATAGATATAGTTGTGAGAAAACCGACATTATTCTCAATTCAACAAAGTTATCAACATCTCAAAACAACTTTTTCATTGTAATCTCATCTTACTCTTTTTGTTACAGCAAAATGGGTTCGTTTTTCGGTATAGCGTTTTTTTATTTCATCGGCTCAATATGAAATGGGTTCGTTTTTTTTTATTCCAATTATCGATACAGGTTTTGTGTTGATTGCAAATATATATTGCATAAATGTTTTTGTATAGAAGCAGATATTTATAGAAGTATTCATATAGTATATGAAAGAGTTGGAAATTAGTTTGAGTTTGTAGTAATTATGATTTGATTAGTTGTCAATGAATAAAAAAGGAACAGGCGAGCGGTTTCCCTACAAAAAAGGCAGGTCTTTAAAAGACCTGCCCTATATGAGAACTTTGTAGAAACCGCAGGGGTTTCGACCTACAAATTTATTTTCAAGAAATAATTATTTACTATTTATAAACTCTATTGATTTTTTTATATCTTTTGAGAAGTCATCCGGGAAGTTATGTCCTAAGTCAGGATAGATAACAATTCTATTCGCGACCAATAATTTATCGAATATAACTGACATCTCTTTTTGTCTTTCCAACGCCCAATCATTCTCGCCGCATATCATTGAAACCCTAAGTCCATTTATGCCAGCTGATAAAATTTCATCGGCTCCGAAGGCTCGAGGCTTCACTGAAAATGCAAGAATCAATCCCTGAATTGAGAGATGATTATTAATTGCTAAATCAATTGCGAGCATTCCACCGGCAGATTGTCCACCTAGAATTACTTTTGTCGTATCAATAGAATAATCTTTGGTAATCTGTTCATATACTTTTTTTACGTCATCTGTACCAGTTGCTCCAAATCTGCGTCTAACTGAATTCAAGAAAATTTTACCCTGCACAATGGCTACAATATATTTTTCATTTAGAATTGGTGATTTCCAAAAATGTTGCACGTTTGGAATAGAACCAGCTCCGCCATGAAAAATTATCAATAACGGATACTTTTTGTTTTCATCATAATTTGTTGGCTTCTGAATATAGTATTCAGCTTTAGAGCCTTCACCTATTTTTTTTTGTAAGTCATTATTCTTTTTTAGTAATGCCGGAAATTTTTCATTTTCTGCTAACGAACTCGTAAATGACGGATACTTTCTGCCTCTTGATTCGAAGAACACAACCATTCCGTCGTTAATCAATTCTTCACACATACTTAAACATTTGTCAAACTGTTCGGGTGTATTGTACAAAGTACCTAATTCACTAATGAGATATGATTTCGCAAAACTATTATTGGTTTTATTAAAAGCATCTTCAAATATTTTAATAGCAGCACTTGTGTCGGATTCATTTATAGGTTCAATTTCGTGATATAAATCCCAGAACTCAGTTAAACTTTCTATTTCTTTTAATTCTAGCACTTCTTGAGCATACGTTGGTATACTAATCAGCATGGTAATAATCATTAACACGACAAGACTTGTTTTCATTTTTGTTCCTTAATTTATTATTAAGTAAAAGTTTTTCTTCCTTATATATGACGAAGAAAACGTAATAATGTTCGTTTAAAAGATTACTTTATCTATGTTTTTTAAAGTATAATAAAAAGTCGGGATCACAGGAATCCCGACCTACATAAATTACTAATCATTTGTCAGGAAAGGATTCCTGACAACGCATTAAGGTTCAGGCATGCCAGAACCCTATATAATACAGCTTATACTTTTTTCCAGTTTTGGAGTGTGTTGACTAGCAGACGCATTCCGATACCGGTGATGCCTTTTGGGACATACGCTTTGCCAGATGGTTCCTGATCTACATAAGCGATATCAACATGGAGCCATGGCCAGTCACCGATAAAGTTTTCCAAAAATGCACCGGCTGTTATTGTACCGGCAGGTCGTCCACCTGAATTTGTTAAATCAGCGATCGATGATTTCATCTGTTCACGATGCTCATCCCAAATTGGTAAAGCCCAAACTTTTTCAGCGGTAGCATCGGCAGCAGCAGAAAACTGGTCTTTCATCTTTTGATTGTTGCCCATAATTGGAATACCAGCGTAACCTAAGATAAACAGAGTAGCACCTGTAAGAGTAGCAACGTCGATAACTGCTTGCGGGTTAAATTTATTGGCATAGTCTAAGGCGTCGGCTAAAATCAAACGACCTTCGGCATCCGTGTTAACATTTTCAATCGTCAACCCTTTACGAGAAACATGAATATCACCCGGTTTTGTTGCGTGACCCGATGGCATATTTTCAACAGTAGGAATCAAAGCAACAATATTTTGTGGAATTTTTAAACGTACCGCAGTCGTGAAAGCTGAAAGCACCACACCACCGCCACACATATCACCCTTCATGTCGCCCATGTTCAAGCTCGGTTTAAGCGAGATACCACCGGTATCAAAAGTCACCCCTTTACCGATCAAAACAATCGGAGCACGATTAGCAGGTCCGCCTTTGTACTCACAAATAATAAAACGAGGTGGTTCAACAGAACCTTGAGAGACACCAATGAGGGCGCCCATTTTTTCTTTTTTAATTGCAGGTTCATCTAAAATACGGCATTTGAATTTATACGTCTTGGCAAGTTCCTGAGCTTTATTGGCAAAGTCTGTCGGAGTAAAATAATTCGAGGGTGTCATGCCAAGAGTACGAGCTAGCAGTTGTCCTTCGGCAATAATCTGTCCTTGTGTGGCTGCTTTTTCAAGACGGTTGAGAAGTTTTTTATTATCGATTGCAAAAGTTATTTCTTTCAAGAAATTTTTCGACTTTTTATCATTACCTGTTTTGAATTCTAAGAACTTAAACGACCCAAGTAAGTAACCCTCAATAGCAGCTTGAAAAAACGAAGCATCTTCGAAACCATCAAAATAGAAAACTGCTTTTCCGATTGAAGTAAGAGATTTGTGACGAGAAAGTATTCCAGTAGCTTTCCGAAAAGAATCATGGTTTAATGATTTTTTAGCACCGACACCAAGCAAAATTACTTTCATTGCTTTAAAACAATCAACATTTCGTAAGACTGCGATCTCACCATTTTTACCAGTGAACTCGGTTGTTTTTAATAAATTTGTTATAGCGTTTCCAGAACATTCATCAAGTGGTTTTAGATCTTTCCCTATTTTATCAAACTCTGAGATAAAATAAACAATCGCACCAACGGGAAGTTCGTTGATATTACCTGCGGTAAATTTTAAGTCCATAAGAATTCCTTTTATGAAAGTAAACAGCATAGTGCCGTTTCATTAATAGTTTCTAGTTATAGTTTAGAAAAAAAGAGGTAAGAAAGAAAGTAAAATATTAGTATGAAGTCTTGAGATAGTTTTGATAATTCTGCTTGATTTCAGCAAGATTATCGGAACCGAATTTTCCGATAAAAGAGTTAGCCAGGACTAATGCAACCGCGGCTTCGCATACAACACCCATAGCAGGCACAACGCAGTTATCAGTGCGCTCGACCATTGCTTCGGCAGGTTCTTTTGTTTTCACATCAACAGTTTTAAGAGGTTTGTTTAAAGTTGAAATCGGTTTTGCGGCAGCTCGGAGAACAAGATTTTCTCCATTGGTCATACCACCCTCTACTCCGCCGGCATTGTTGGTCTTACGGTAGAAATCTTTTTTCTTTTGGTTAGAATCTTTTGCATAAAATATTTCATCATGCACATCTGAGCCAAGCATAGCAGCCGACTTAAACCCGGCTCCCATTTCAAATCCTTTTACCGATGGTATCGCCATAATGGCAGCGGCAAGAAGTGAATCAAGACGTTGCTCCGGTTGAGAGAAACCACCAAGCCCAACAGGCAAGCCTGTCACTATAACTTCAGCGACGCCTCCGAGAGAGTCACGTTTCTTTTTTGCATCTTTGATAACAGCTATATATTTTTCTTCTGTCGCTTTATCAATACAACGCACTTCAGAGTCTTCAGTGATTTTTCGTAGTTCATCAATGTTATCTATTTTAATATCATCTGGGAGATTTGCCGTCCCTATAGAGACAACGTGCGATGCAATCTGAATGTCAAAATGCTCCAAAAACTGTCTCGCCAAAGAACCGATAGCAACACGAATGGCTGTTTCTCTAGCTGAAGCACGTTCTAAAATATTTCTAAAATCTTTATGGTTTAGTTTTATGCCCCCCGCTAAATCAGCATGCCCCGGACGAGGTGTTGATGTTTCGTATGCCAGTCTTTGTTCTTTGAGATTCAGATCATCGGCAATAGGATTGATAGGGTGCATGATTTTTGTCCAGTTGGCATAGTCTGCATTTTTGACTGCGAGAGTAATCGGTGATCCCATAGTAAATGAGTTTCGAATACCTGATAAAATTTCAGCTTGGTCAGTTTCGATTTTCATCCGACCACCTCGACCGTACCCTTTTTGTCTTCGGCTTAGTTGAAAATTAAGTTGTTCAAGAGAGATTTGTAATCCGCTGGGGAAACCATCTATAATGGCTGTGAGTTGTGGGCCGTGTGATTCACCGGCTGTCAGGTATGTGAGCATATAAAATTATACAATATTCTCTGTTAAAGGTCAATCATCTTGTAACGGATTTGTTAGGCCACTGGCTCATGTAATTGAGCATCTTCTTTCATCTTTGCTAAACGTTCTTCAATGCGATCGTCTATATTCATAGCTTTTGACATACTATCAAATTTTTTCTGATCTATTGGAGATACTTCTTTCATTTCTTCAATGACGGCTACGATTTTGTGTACCGATTCATCAATTTTTTTAATCATTTCAGGCATTTTCTCAGCAACGATATCATGCTGTCCTTTTTCAAGTTGCATTTTAACAATCTGAGTTCTCCCAAAAATAGCCATCACCGCATTATTTAGATAATGAGACAAAGTTGCCATCGCAATATTTTTTGATTCTATGGCACCTCTGTTACGTTCTTCAGTAAGTAAATTTTTAGAAAGTTCCTGTCGCTCTTTAAATAATTTTTCAACACAGAGATATGATTTCATGATTTCTTGATTGGCAGTAGTCAGCATTTCTTCATGACTCATAATATCAACTTCAAGATATTGTGCGAACTCTAATGTATCTTGCAATAAAGAAACTTTGATTTCATCGACATCCTTCTTTTTTATTTTCAATAATTCAGAGAAGAAACATACACCTTCAATACGTTCATTTATTGGAACTTCATAACCTGAAAAGTTGTCAACAACTAGTAAGTTTGCTAATTTAACAATATTTTTTATCGTGTTATTTGAATACTCTTCTTTATCATGATGACCACTCATTGCTTCCAAAATTTCATTAGGAAGTTTCCATGTTTTAGCAATTTCTTCTGAGATTTCGGTATGATCTATACCAAGTATTTCTTTTTCAACGGCAATTAATGACTTACCGCTTTTACTTCTATCTAGTATTTCTACAAATTGAGCAGGATAATAATGCATCAAAAACAAATGTCCAATATCATGTAAAATTCCTGCGATAAATGCTTCTTCAGGAGATTTTAAATTTATTGCTATCGCAATTTTTTTGGAGGCTGTTGCAATAGATAAAATATAAGTGAAAAATTTCTTAGCATCGACTCCTGTATCTTTTTCAATTTGTTCAGGATGAAATATAGAGGTCGATAATGCCAGACATTTTACCGTTGTCATACCCATGACTGAAATCGCTTGATGGACTGTTTTTATCTCAGATAGACGATTATAAAACGAAGAATTCGACATTCTTAAAATTCTTCCGGTCAGAGAGGGATCTTTTAAAATTATATCACCTAGTTTATCTGCCGAATAGTCTTCTTTAGATGTTTCGATTATAACTTCTGACAGAACTTGCGGTAATGAAAGCAGGTTATTATTTGTTCGAATTCTTTTCAGTATTGTATTTTTATCCATGACACACCATTTATTTAGTTGTTATTCATAATATCGGCTTAAAGGGGAGAAAATTAAGAGGTTTTTAAGAAAGAGTACTGGAATCTAAGTATAATTTCATAATCTCGACTAGTTGTTCAATACGAAACGGCTTATACACAACCTTAGATATACCTGCCGCTGCCAATTCTTCATCGGTGAGATTGACATCCCAGCCGGTCAACATGACAACCGGAAGATCAGATTTATGTTTTTTTATTTCACGAGCAACATCCAGCCCTGAGATTCCAGGCATAGATAAGTCAGTCAGCACCAGTTGGTATGACCTATTTAAAGCCATTTCAAGCCCTTTTTCGCCAGATTCTGCAACATCGACATCATAATTCAAGGTATGACACATTGCTGTTATCAAGTCTAAAATCACGGTTTGATCGTCAATAGCCAATATTTTGAGCGGTTTTTGAGGCTGTTTTACCGGTAACAAATTCGTAGTTTTGAGCTTAAATTTGAATGACAACTATGTTGGCACTTGCGAATGTTTATCATAAGCGTAGTAACAATTTTCCCCGGAAATAAATTCAAGAAACCGCTCTGCCGGTCTGTTTTCAATCGCTTGAGCAGGTATTTGATATTCACCTATTTCAGAGACCTTATGAATTGGTGGGAAATTACGATGATGGCTTGATATGTCCAGATATAAATAATCTTCGGAAACATATGTCGAAATAGTGATGACATCTTCATGGGCAACCGTCACCGCAAACCTGTTGATTACAGATTCGAACAAAGATTTGAATTTATCATGTGAAAGTTCTATTTGCTTTGATTCACCTAACATAAGATTCAACTCACGGGGTGAGCCACCGATTTGGTACATATTTTCGGAGATGACATATTTCTCAAACAGCTTTTTAATAATTTCATTTACCGTAGGAGTAGATTCTCGTTTTGATGATACCGATGAAAATTTACCAATTGAATCACGTAAATATTTTGCTGCTTGTTCTGATTCATTTAAAATAGTTTGGAAATAATTTTTTATATCACCTGTCAGGTCTTCCCGTCCGGCTATCAGCTCTGCATTACCAATAATAGCGGAGAGATGATTATTCAAAACATTGACCGTGTCACCGATTTTATCAGAAAATTTATTTTCAGATGACACTTCGCTCGTTTTTTCTTTTAGTTTATTTATCGTCAGTCGAATCGAATACAGTCCCGATGCTAAGGTAAGTAATTTTTGCCACTCATCTTTTTCATCTTCGGTTACTGAGAACATACAAAAGACGGTAGCGCCAACCAATCCATGTAAATTATAAATCGGACAAACAGCTAAAAACGACGGCAGTCCTCTTTCGCCAAACAATTTGTAAAAGAGTACTCGGTTATGTTCATCAAAATCGCGTAAGGCATTATCTATTTTATTTTTTCCATAGAAGAAAATAGTATTAAGTGATGCATTCATACTACCAAGGAACCCTTCGCCTGGAAGAATTTCAAAATTTTGCAAAATATCTTCATCGGCATTATAACCATCTTTTGTTTTAAACAATCCATTTTTCTGTTTTTCAAAAGTAATCGCAATTGAATTCTTTGGGAGAGTATTGGCAAGATGCTCGACAAAATAGTTTGGGTTCTTCTCAAAAGTCATTGAATTTTCAAAACGTAATAGTCCGATTATTTTATCCAGACCTTTACGACGTGTTATATTCAAGCTCAGATTCTCACGTCTTTGAAGTGACAGTCTGGCAAGGTTTGCAAATATTTCAATAGTCTTTAAACTATTGTCATCGACTACAAATGCTTTTGAATCTTTTACAAAAAGTAAAGAATCAGATGAGTTGGCAGTAATGATTGGAAATATTAAAGAGGACTTAGCAATGTATGAGCGACCATCTTCGGATGTTGTTTCCTGATTTATAATAATTGGTTTTTTCTTATCTAACGCTTCTATTAATGCAGTCTTATAATTTTCAGATAAATCTAAAATTGGTTCTGAGCCACCATAAAATTTCAAGACACCATTTTGTAGCCCAAATAGATGTACCGATTTACTATCAGCAATTCCTACCAAAGAGCGGCAATACGACTCGATGACATTGGCAGCATTAAGCGAAACAGACGACGTGAACAAACGTTGATTAAGTTCGGTATGGGACTTACTGACTATTTCCTTTTCTTTTGTCAAAGCTACAAGCTCTTTGGAAAGTTTGGTAGACTTGATTTTTTCAGCAAGCCATTCCGCTATTGGAGATAAGAATTTGATTTCCGAATTAGAAAAACAGTGTTGCTGAGGTGACACTAAAACAATAGCACCAATCTTTTCTGTTCCTGAAATAAGTGGCAAGACCAATGTTGCAGAATAATCTAATTCGACATTATTTTTGGCTCTATCAATAAATTGAAATTGCCCGGCTATCATCGGTTCGCCAAGTTCGATAGACTGTGTAATAATATTTTGTCCGAGTGGATATTGTTCTAATGTAGCGGTATCTTTTTTTGAAAGTCCTACCGATGATGCCAAAACTAACTGGCGACGATTTCGATTCACTAAAAACAAAGCACCTGCTGTTTGATCGACATTGGTAACAATCTCTTTCAAAGCGAGATTAAAAAGTTCCATAAGATGATACGGTTCGCGAGCATCTTTTTGTAAATCGGCAAGTAGTGAAAGTTTTTGTTCCTGTGTAACAATTTCATCTTTTTGTGTTTGCCAGTAATCAGCAAAAAGAACCAGCCCAATGACTGTCAAAATAGAACCTAAGATAAAAATAGTAAGATGAACAATATCAATTATCTGATATGCTGATGGAATAAACCAGTCGGCATAATTTGTCAGCTTTGTCAATGAGTGCCAACTGACAGCAACTAAGAGTAAAAATGCACCGGTAAAAAAAGGTATACGCCCGGCTAATTCACCCGATGAGAAGAACTTTAATCTTAAAGATAGGAATAAAACGAGGATAAAAAACAGAAATGGAGATGACCAATAAAATAACAGACTGTCCATTAGTTTGGTTCCGCAATCTTTCCGTGTAAGGTGAAGGCATCGGCAGCCGAGATTTTCACAGGAACAATTGTACCTTCAGGGATATCATGAGCATCAAAAAGCACTGTCTTATTCCCCTCTGTTCTTGCTCTCATTTTTTCAGGAGAACGTTTTGAATATCCTTCGACAAGTCCATAGCGAACCTGACCGATTTCACGCTGGTTCTGCTCGTATGAAATTCCTTGTTGCAATTTGATAAGTTTTTGTAATCTTCGGATTTTATCTGCTTCGGGAACATCGTCATCGTAATCAGCAGCAACAGTACCGGGACGGACAGAATAGCGGAACATAAATGCCGAATCATATCTCACTTCTGAAACTGTTTTTAACGTCTCTTCAAATTCTGACTCTGTTTCAGATGGATACCCAACAATAATATCAGTTGTCAGCACCACATACGGCAAAGACTTTTTAATATAGTCGATAACTTTCATATAATGTTAGATAGTATAAATACGTCCCATTTTTTGTAAGACTCTGTTTGAACCTGCTTGGAACGGCAGATGAATATGTGGCAAGATTATCGGGTCGTCAGCCATGTCATCGACTAATCGCTTTGATAAATCTTTAGGATGAGAAGTCATATACCGCAGACGTTTAATACCGGATTCTTTTGCAACACGCGTTAACAATTTTGGGAAATCAGTATCTTCATATTTGTAGCTATTGACATTTTGTCCTAAAAGGGTCGCCTCGACAACTCCCTCATCAACCATTTTCTTCACAGCATCAACAATGTAATCATCAGAATGAGAAACTTCTTTGCCCCGTACATATGGGACGATACAATAGGTACAATAATTATCACAGCCACGAGAAATAGTAACAAACCCTGAGAACGGAGTCTCTTTCACCGGCTCAATCATATCAATATTTTCATGTCCAAAGGCAGTCATAACAGAACTGGTACCTTCGATACCCTCGAGAGCATCAGGTAGTTCAAAAAGTCGGTCGGTACCGAGAACAAAATCAACATGAGGTACTTTTTCAATCAGTTCATCACCTAAACGCTGTGCCATACAACCAACCACCGCAATTTTCATATACGGTTTCTCGCGTTTGTATTTATAAATTTCCCCTAACCGACCAAATATTCTTGATTCAGCTTTTTCACGTACCGAGCAGGTATTGAGAACTATCAGATCAGCATCTTTTTCGTCTGCGACCCGACGGTAGCCTCGGGTTATTAAGCTAGTAGCCAATATTGAAGAGTCTGCGATATTCATTTGGCAACCGTAGGTTGAGATATGGAAAGTTTCTATCTTTTTATTTTGTTGCATGCTCATTTTTTCTTCTTTTAAATTCATTTCAACCCGGTCGATTTTCATTGAGTTAAGATACATAAAAATATAAAAAATGTACATTAAAAAATAATAACTTATATGAGACTTTTCACGTCTATAATAAGTCCTCAGAC
Source organism: Candidatus Zixiibacteriota bacterium (assembly GCA_024278935.1). Taxonomy (GTDB): domain Bacteria; phylum Zixibacteria; class MSB-5A5; order GN15; family FEB-12; genus QQUK01. The sequence goes on along the minus strand of JAJRSF010000053.1, from coordinate 67,179 downwards.
AAAAAAACCGCTCCTATAGTCAGTAAGAGCGGTTTTCTATTTCTACTTATCTATTATTAGAAAATTATGGATTTCCACAAGGAGCAGGTCCATGGTTAAACACAAAATCAACCCAAATGACAACATCAGTAATATCAACTTTAAAGTCGCAGTTTAAATCACCAACTCTTCGTTCAGGAATAGGAGCAGCACCATCTAAAAAGAAAAACTCTACCATAAGTACAATATCTGTAATATCAATAGCTCCATTCCAATTTAAGTCACCAGCGAGATCCCAAACTTTGAGTTCAAAAGAAATCTCTTTAGGAGAGTTCGTAGCAGAAGGTGAAACTATTTCTAACGTATCATAATAAATTCCTGATTCAAATCCGTCAACATCGACTAGTATACCAAATCCACCGGGAACATTTTCTATTATATTGATAGGTTCTAACCAAGCAATATTTTCAAAGACACTCCATTCCATACACCCACCAAAAAGATTTAAAACAAGTACGACGGCATCTCGTAATGGTCCGACATTCGCCCTTGCAACAATTTCATAATTTCTTGATAGAAGTGCAATTTCCGGCGTTTTATCGCCCGGAATAACATTGTATTTTACAATAATTGTTTGTGGGGAATTTGCCGCATTTAAAGCAGAAACTGTTATTGTATCATAGTAACTTCCCAGTGGAAGCTGTAAATCATTAGCAACAACAGAAACGAATTCAGGTAAAGAGTTATTTTCAAATTCTAATCTAAATAGATCAGATTCAAACTCAAAGTCAGGGTAAAAGAGTTCACCATTTGAGACATTACTAACCGAGAAAAACCATTGAGGGTCCAAAGCAAAAGCACCTTGGTCACATTCATAGACATCTACTTCAACAGTATCAGGCATGACAATTTGTCCCGGGATATTTACAAAATGAAAATGAAAGACAACCGGATATGGTGAGTTTATTGCTTCGGGAGAACTTACCCATAAAGTATCTGTGAAATCTTCACCGGAATGACCACTCGTGATTTTAAAACCGACAGAGACTGTCTCTGGGGCAGTACCTGATGATGGTGTTAAAGTAAATATCCGTTCTGATGATTCACTTAAACTATAGGTCATACCTCCGGCTCCACCATTGTAAATCAAGATTTCTCTATTTGGTATCGTCGCAACGCCACCCGGAATTATGAGATAGTTAAATGATGAATCGACAGCAATAAGCGGCAAGTCGGAACTCACAGAAAGAGTCACAGGGACTTTCATAGGACTATTGGTCGCATTTGGATCAGTAATGACAATCGTATCAGAGTATTCATTAAATCCTAAACCAGTAATATCAATTGAAACGGTGACATTTAGAGAATTCGTTCCAGATGTTATCGACAAGGACAACCAGCTTTCATTATTTGAAAGCGACCACTCCAGATTTGAACTCCCGGGATTATCATTAAAGATTGAGATTATTTTATCACTTGGATTTGCTTCACCGGCAACAGCATTGAAAAAGAGGAACGTCGGCGATACTCCGATTGTCGGAGGTGGAGGTTCAACTACCAAGTTTACGATGACCCATTGTGATGAATTATCTGTGGTGGGAGCAATCACTTCAATTGAATCAACATATGTTCCGGCAGTTAGACTGGTTGTGTTTACCGAGGTGAGAATCGTTTGACCAGATGAACCAGACGTTGGGCTGACAATCAACCAGCTTGCTGTTTCGACTAAAGTAAAATTAAATGGGTCTTGGTCTGTTAATACATCAAATGACTGTGATGCCGGAGCAACGCCACCTTCTATAGCGGTAAAATCTAAGAAGTCCGTTGAGAGGACAATATTTGATGGGTCCGCAGGAGCTGATGGGTCAATCACGGTATAACAATGAGGTCCATCCCATGATGGGATTGTTGTAGGACCTGCCCATTTCCAATTTCCAGCGAGACCAAATAAAGATGAGTCTATACAAATTTGTTTTTTGTGTGACAATGCATCAATAGGACCGATATTTATCTTATAAGACACTTCGTTAAAATTAGGTGCTAATCCTGGTCCAAAAATAATTGCACCACCAAAACCAACTGTGTCAGCATCTGTACCGGTTATTGAAAAATGTGCAATGTTAAATACTAAATCAAACCATGTTCCCCACCCAAGTGGCAATGTATCACCAACAGTCGTAGTCCATCCGGCACCATCAGGAGAGTAAATTCGAAATCCGTTTGTTATGCCTGAGAAATCATCAAAACCACCGGCATTCATTCGAATATTAAATTGAACTTGTTGATTTACAAATATAGTATCGTTACTGACACCACCACTGACACCGTCGAGAGTTATAGATTGTGAAAATGTCTTCCCGGCACACAACAATAGCATTACAACTAGCAAACAAACAGTTATTCTTTTCAACAGATTGCCTCCATGCAATTTTATTTTTTATTTATGATTACACCCATAATATCAATACTTCCGCTCAATTGTATACGGTTCTTCTTTTATTGTAAAAATAGATATGTAAATAAACTAACGTTGAAATAATATATGTACATTTAGCTTGAATTCGATTTTGTTTTAAATTCACACACACTAAATAAAGTAACCTATTCAATAGCTACTTGTCAATAGTTTATATTATGAATGTGATGTTGTTCTTATGAAGTTATGATGCTTCTATGCTAAACGTAAGATGATTATTTCTTAACTGCTTTTTTCTTGGCCGCTTTTGCCTTAGTAATCTTTGTCTTGGCAGCGCGAGATTTTCGCTTTGCCTTTTTGACTTCATCAGCAAATATCTTTTCGAGAGTAAATGTAGATGGTGTAAAGTCTAGCAAGCATAATTTAAAAAGGTCATCAACCTTTTCTAAATAGCTGATTTTAGTTTTACGCAGAATCTCTTTAGGTAATTCTTTAATATCATTTTCATTAGCTTTCGGAACAGCAACATGATAAATACCGGCACGATATGCGGCTGATACTTTTTCTTTGATTCCCCCAACCTGCAACACTCTCCCCCGCAATGTCACTTCACCGGTCATCGCTATATCATTTCGAATAGGTCGTTCCGACAAAATCGATGCTAACACTAAACTGACAGTTACTCCGGCGGAAGGTCCATCTTTCGGAATCGCACCCGACGGGAAATGGATATGAATATCAAACTCAGAAAAATCATTAAAATCAATACCAAGTGCGTCGGCTTTTGAACGTACATACGAATGGGCTGCTTGAATAGATTCTTTCATCACTTCACCTAACGAACCTGTCGAAGTAATCTGCCCTTCCCCACGCATTTTGATACCTTCAATAAACATCAAGTCGCCACCGGCACCTGTCCAAGCAAGACCTGCCGCTATACCAATCTCCGGTTCTTTTTCTGCTATTTCAGGAATATAATATGGAAGTCCAAGATAAGTTTCAAGATTATTTTCTGTAAGAATCCATTTTTTCTTTTTACGTGTTACTTTTTCCAACAAGATTTTTCTGAAAATTTTATCAAGCTGTTGAGACAAGCCTAAGAGTCCTGCCTCTTGAGTGTATGTCGCAATTAATTGTGCTAGGATTTTATCTGACAACTTAAATTCAGATTTTGTTAATCCATGTTTTTTCAATAGTTGCGGAAGGATATATCGTTTTGTGATAACAATTTTTTCTCTTTCAATATAACCCGGAAGTTCCAGCAGTTCAAAACGTGGAATAAACTGTTCAGGGATTTCTTCGTAAGAACGAACCGAACAGATAAACATAACTTTACTTAAATCAAACGGCAGACCGATATAATTATCTAAAAATTTTGAATTCAGACGGCTATCGACCGCTTCCAGTAATGCCATATTTACCGATGAATCATTTTCGATATTAAAATAATCGATATCTTCTATAAGCATGACCGGGTCAGATGTACCCGCATCACGAAGGGTCTGAATAATTTTACCGGGCATTGCTCCTAAAAATGTACGTAAAGTTCCTTTTAGTTCAGAAGCATCGGAGATACCACCTACCGAGACACGGACAAATTCTTTTCCTAATGCCGTAGCAATCGCTCGAGCAATGGCAGCTTTCCCTGTTCCCGGAGCTCCTATCAAACAAAGGGTCGGACCATCGTCAATACCACCGAGATGTTTTCGTAATGACAACTTTTGAATAATCTGATCTTTAATTTGTTTCGGACCGTAATATCCTGTTGATAAAACTTTTTCGATATCATCAACTTTATAAATTTCAGGAGTAGATTTTTTCCATGGTAATTGCATCAACCAGTCGAGATAGTTTTTTGTAACACCAAACTCTGCCGAGGCGGTTGACAACTGACTCAAACGGTCAGCTTCTATCAATGCTCTGGCGGCGACTTCGCCGGGGAGCATGTTATTTAATTTTATCTTATTTTTATATTCAATAGATATTTCTTCTTCAAGAAATTCTTCACCAAGAAGTTTTTTTATCTCACGAAGCTGCTGCCGTAGAAAACTTTTTTCCTGATCAGCTTCAAACGTCTTTTCAACATTGGTTTGGATTCGATGTAACGTAGCAACTCGATTTAATTCGGCATTCAAATGTTTCAGTAATAATTTAAACCGCAGACTTAAGTCGACATATTCTAACAACTCCTGTTGCGTATCTAATGAAAGCCTGAATAGCGATGCCGCTGTGTCGGCCATTAATGATGGGTCTTCTTGGGACATTTTCAGAACTCTTAGATGCTCATCTGAATATGTTGGGGCTATAGTTGTAATTTCAGAAACGACCTGTAAGACCTCTTCTATTTTTTCCTTGAGATTTCGAGGCACACGTTTTGATGATTGCAACAGGTCAATTTTAGCAGTTATAAATGGTGTCGTTTTTTGGATTTCATTTAAAGATACTCTTTTGAGCCCTTCAATAGTTGCTACGACAGAGTTTCCGGCACTTTCTTTTATATCTCGGACAACTGCTAATACACCAATCTGATGAACAGGAGAAATTGAATCTTCTATTCGTTTTGCATGGGGAGAATAGGCGGCAACAAATTTCTTTGAGCCATTTTCACATCTTTTGAGTAACTCTAAATTTTCTTTACGCCCAACCTGAATAGTAATCATTGTACCGGGAAATAAAATACCAGTTTGAAGGGGTAAAACAGGGTAAACAGCCTGTTTATCGGTTACTTCTATCGAGAGTTTCTTTTTTGTTTTTATAATCATATCAGCACCATTTTTCTATTATCGGCTAAAGTTTTCATAGCTGAATATTGGAACATTATTATTTTCTATTTATACGTTATTTTATACATTTTTCCTTATAATCTTTAAAAAATATCTAATAAAATAGTCCTATCGCAACTTATGTATCTTTTATCTTGTTTAAAAGAATGATACGACTTAATAAAAGAGCAGGAACTCTCATTGACTTTCATCGTTTAACAATAAATCAAAAGATTCTAAAAATTTGTGGAGATAAAATATTTATGAAAAAAAATTGTCGGATCACAATTATTATTATGTTTTTTTTCTGCCTTGCAAGTTCTACTACAACAGCAGAAACGAAATCATTTTCGATTGATGAGATTAAACAACTAATCCCTGATTCTACGGTTATTGAAAATAAAGTTGTCTATCTCGATTTCTGGGCATCATGGTGTGTTCCCTGTCGTAAATCATTTCGATGGATGAAAGAAATATCAGAGAAGTATTCTGATTCGGGATTAATAATAATTACAGTCAATGTTGATAAAGACCGTAAAGCAGCTGATAAATTTCTTAAGAATAACAGTTTTAAGGCAGTGAATCTTTTTGATCCGGCAGGTGAGATTGCAAAAGCTTTTAAACTAGATGCTATGCCAACATCTTTTCTCTTTGACAAAACAGGAAAATTTATTTTTAAACATACCGGCTTTACAAAAAAAGAATCCAATGAGCTTGAGAAAAAAATTGTAACTCTCATACATAAAAGTGAAACCAAAAATGAATAAGTATAAAAAGATATTTTTTATAAGTTTAATCCTCATACTGTGTTTTAGTTTTTCAGGATGTGCCACCATGGGAGTCCATGTCTGGGAGCGGGATATTTTGGCTTCTCCAAATATGCAGCTTGATAAAAATCTGATTGAACGTGAAATGGATGACCATATTTATTTCAGTAAAGAAAGCTCCAGCGGTGGAAGAGGATTTGGCGGAGGTGGATGCGGATGCAACTAAGCAAACAAATTTCTATAAAATCTGCCTTAGCAATTGCATCAACGGTTCTCTTAGGAACAAACATAGCCGGAGCAACCGATATAGAATCTACCATGTTAATCTACTCTGAACAGGATCGGGTTTCCGCCGGTGAAGGTGCTGTTTCTGTCAAACATGAAATAAAAGAAGATCAGATAATAAAAGTTAAACTTACTTTCGATGCTCTCACCGGAGCATCACCAAACGGTGCAGCGCCATCAAGCGAAATTCAAACTTATACCCGTCCTTCGGGAAAAGGTTCGTACGATGTGCAACCGGGGGAGATTCCACTTGATGATACTTTCAAAGATACAAGACTTGCGGTGAGTGCTTCTTACTCCAGAAAACTAGGACGAATGAATTCTGTTTTTATTGGCGGGAATTTTTCGGGTGAGCATGACTACACTTCAATCGGTATCAACGGCGGTATCAGTCGCGACTTTAATAATAGGAACAGAACTATTTCTGTTTCTCTGTCTTTTTCATCTGACAAGTTAAATCCTGAAGGTGGTATTCCTGTTCCTTATGCTTCACTTGCCGCAGCAGGCAAAGCAACTGCAAGACTAGGTCCTGATTCCAGGAAAAAAGTTTATGATATTCTACTTGGTGTAACTCAAACAATTGACCGCAAAACTTTATTCAGGGCAAACTATTCACGCTCCCATTCATCGGGATACTTAAATGACCCATATAAAGTATTTAGTTTTGTGCAATCTGAAAGCTCTCCCAACCCAGGAGAACCTCTACTTTATCTTTATGAAAGTAGACCTGATAAAAGAAATAAAAACTCAATATATACACAACTCAAAAGATATTTTAATGGCGATATCATTGATTTATCATATCGGTATTTTTGGGATGACTGGGGCATTAATTCTCATACGATTAATCTGTTTTATCTGTATGATTTGAAAAATGGGAAATCAATAGAACCGCATATAAGATTCTATCATCAATCAGCTGCTAACTTTTATATCCCTGCTTTTATAGATGGAACTCATTTAGAACAATATAATTCTGCTGATTATCGTTTGAGCAATTTCTCTGCTGTCACTTTTGGGTTACAGTATGCATTCCCAATTGCTGAGACGAAAACGATAAAACTTATGTTTGAATACTACACCCAATTTGGGGACAGCTCTCCCCCGGGGATTATCGGTTCACAACTTGATTATGATTTGTTTCCAACTTTGAATGCATTGATGTTTCGCATAGGTTATAATTTTTCAATCTAATGCCTTCCAACTATCAACTTTCGGCTATTGATGCATTATGGAAATGCACTTTTGATGCTATGGCAAGTCCTTGTGAAATACTTTTTTCTGCGGACTCCTCCGATGATGCCAAGTCGTTTGCTGAGTTTGCTTATACAGAAACAAAACGAATTGAATCAAAATTTAGCAGGTACAATTCTGACAATATTATTCATTCTATAAATTCGGCAAATGGAATCAAAATCAAAGTCGACGATGAAACAACTCGCATGTTTGACTTTGCCGAACAATGCTATCAGCTTTCTGATTCTCTTTTTGATATTACATCCGGCATTCTTCGAAATTGTTGGACATTCGATGGAGCCGAACAAACCCCTGACCTAGACAAATTGTTTACCACTCTCTCTCTTGTCGGATGGGATAAAATTAGTTGGGAAAAACCGTACCTCCAACTTCTACCCAATATGGAAATTGATTTCGGAGGTATAGGCAAGGAATACGCGGTCGACCGAGTTGCCGAGTTTGCTGACTCTTATCATATCTCTAAAGTCATGGTCAACTTTGGTGGCGACATTCGGGTTATCAACCGTGATTTAGATTCTCCCCCATGGGTCATCGGGATTGAAAAACCGGACAAAGATAATACTGCAGTCGGCACGGTCTCTATGCACAATGGTGGCATCGCAACAAGTGGTGACTCTAAACGGTTCTGTTTACACAATGGCAAGAAACTCGGACATATTCTCAATCCTCTCACTGGCTGGCCGATTGAAAATGCACCTTGTTCGGTCACAGTTATTGCTGGTAACTGCACCGAAGCCGGCATGATTGCAACTTTGGCAATGCTTCAGGGAAAAAAGGCTGAAGAATTTCTTGAGCAGCAAGATGTTACTTACAACTGTTTAAGAGATTAAAAAAAGCAGCTCGATTTCTCAAACTGCTTTTTGGTGGAAAAAGTAGTAGGGGGATAATTAATTAAAATTGTTCATCTTGCCTGATTCAATCAGCATACGGACTTCATAGTCAGGATGGTTTTTAATATTTTCCATATTGATTTTAATCTTCGATGGCTCGACATTCAAACGATAATAGCCTAAGCGATTATTTTCAAAAATCGACCAGTTAGAATTTAAACCAGATCCGACTTCATTTTTCATGCGATACAAATATCTCGCCTGGTTAAAACCGTTCTCGATCTCTTCTTTGTAAATCCAACCGGACTCCCCATACAAGCGAGACCATGCCAGTTTCACAAAATACTTAAACGACTTCCCTGTCAAACGAACAGGACAACCGTTCACTTTAATCAAATACCGTTCGCTCTCATACGACCCGTCAATTTCAATCATTTCCGGCTCGGAGAACATCATTGACATCATACCTGCATCATTCGCTACTACATTGTTGGTTCTAGATTCCATCTGAACCTCCTCTTTAACTAGTTCTATTTTCTCGTTGATTTTCACCAACTTATCTTTCTTTCCAAGAAGTAATTCTTTGGTGGACTCATCCATAAAGCAGAACTCATCCAAACTCACAATACCCGCATTTTTTAAAATAGCAAAATCTGATCGACTTAATAAATCTCCAAAACTTCCATACACATCACGAAACTCAGCAGGCAGTCCAAACCGAACCGAAAAGGATAAATCGGCAAGTTTTTTCTTAAGCGAAATATCCCGCTCCTCTGATTGCATCAACTCCGACAGAGCCGACAAAAGGTGTCCCGCTGTTTCCCCCAGTGAAACTATCTGCCCAAGATGCATTTGAAAGCGTTCTTCCAAAGACTGCACCGAGACCAACTTTCGCCATTGCTCAAGAAGCAGGACTGCTTTTAAAGAAGCAATCTGACGAAACGAAAGTGGTTTCCGTTTGTAATTCTCACCCAAGAGCAAGGTCGCTTCATCGGTGTAATTATCATATTCCTGATAGAGCATCCGAAGTGGCGCTCCCGACAACTGTTCATGACGACTTAACATTGATGGCGGAAGCATCCAGCCCGAACCACTTAGCGCAAGCACTAACCAACCGAAGTCAGACTCAGGAGTTTTCTGACTCACGGTATATCTATAATATGTTGCTTCGCTGACTGACAGATTATATTTTGCGGTGACTCTTCCAAATGGCGTAATCGACAACAAACCTGTCTCTGTATTTTCAACAGCCAAACCAAGCATAATCAACTGCTCAAACAGAGCAGAAAAATCATTCGCCATGCCACCGTTCTGATGCCCGCAAAATGTTTTGGCAAACAGAGCTTCGGCATCATGGCTATTTTTACTCCGAATTAAGCCTGACGAAACCATGTTGAGCAACTAATCTTCAATAGGACGGGAATAAAAAGCTGACTCAGATTCTTCCGACTGCTCGCAGGAGATATAAGAGGACCAAAGAACATCCCGATCAAATTCAGACTGTGCCATCATAATAGCTTTTCCGACTGGTTGACTTCCGCTTGTTTGCGAAGAGCTAGCTAACAGCCGTCCGGCACGCCCGGTCATATTGTCAAATTCCGCTCTGCTCACAGGCACAAGCGACGGCTTGCCGCCGTACTTGCCAACAGAATATTTAAGCGTTTCCAAGTAAACTGTATCGGCAGGAAGGTTGACTCCCATAGCTAAAGTAGTTGTTGAGAATATCGCTTTAATCTCTTTATTTATAAAGGCTTGCTCTACTATTTCACGTTGTTTTGAAGTCAGATCTGAATTATGAAATGCAACCCCACGGCTCAAGGCTCGCTTGAGTGAACGTATTAGAAAAGATGGTTCTTCCTGTGATAATTTTTCGATTGCGTTGGTTGCTTCTTTCCAATCTGACACCGATGCTAATTTTAAAGCAGCGTTCATTGTTTCCATGCGAGATTTCAAAAATATCAGTGTCGACCCCTCACTTGCCTTTACTTGCTTGGTGAACATCTCGAAAGTATCGCCGGTGACATCGGCAGATTCAAACGGCTCTTCCCCATCGACATTGCCATTAAAGGAACGGAACCGATAGGTCCCTTCAGTTGCCACACCACGAATAAGCTCAACAGGGCGTATCCGCTCTTCCACAACAATCGCATCCAACCATGATGCCAGTTTGCCTGCCGACGAGCTGTCATCGCCTATAACCGCCGAAAGCCCAAGAATTGATGGTGTATATACCGAGCATCTAATTTTTGTCAGAAGCTGTTCCAAAACGGCTCCTCGTCCCGGTTCAGCGATTGTTTGAATTTCATCAACAACGACCAGTCCGATATTTTTTAAGATGTCCAATGATGCCGTCAGGAAACTGTCAAATTTTTCATAAATACAAAGAGCAATGTGATAATCACCGGCGAGAAAGAGAGAATCGTTTTCAGGATGATCGCCTGTGACAATAAGAGTTTTGATGCCGAGAGGTTTATAGGTTTTATCAAACTGTCTGAATTTTTCTTCAATAAGAGATTTTAGTGGAAAGAGCATGACAACTTTGCGACGCATAGCAAGCGACTGGATAGCCGACATTTCGGCACAAAATGATTTCCCCGATGATGTTGGTGCAGAGACAATCATATTATACTCCTTTCGCTTTTGCCATTCGCCCGGTTGTCCGAGCATTTTTTTCTGTACCGCTGTTTGCTGAACCGGCAGAAGATATTCTCCTTGCCGTGTTCTCCAAGCCTCAATGACCCGAGACGGTATTCCGTATTTTTCTAAATCGCCCACTTTCATATTTCTCGCCCGCTTTCAATAGTTGCTACTTCTCTAAATTCTGAAACTTTCTATCACATGCTGCACGAACTCAATCCGCATGACTGACACGACGAACAACCACCCATCTTGACCATACCGCCACCGCAATCAGGACAGGTCGAGGCATTCATATATGCGTAGTTGTCTGCTGTTGCTTTGCCGATTTCTGTGAAGGCTCCAAATGGGTGCGAATAATCTTCGAACATTTCGTTTTTCAGATAGCCGATTCCTCTTTGTTCATCCATGATTTCATTCTCCTATTTGTATGGAAAGCCTCGTTTGTGAGACCAACCAGAACCCCTGAAAACCTGCTCAATTTTAAAGGCACAGGGTCGTTTATTTCTTGTGAATCCATGATACTGCACAAATGTGCAGTTGTCAAGAACAATCTTGATATTAGCAGAAGTTGTTTTGTAAGTCGTTGCGGAGTATGGTTGTTTATGCGAAACTTAGATGAACCCTGGATAAGATAAAACCAAAATAGTTTATAAAGTGATTTTCTATATCATCGAAAACACCTATAATAGAATAGATAATATCAATACATAAAAAGGAAATATTATGTCTGGGTTAGTGTTAGAATTACAACGAGATTGTTTAGATTCAAATATTAAAACTTCTGATTTATTACGTAAGGCTTTAGTCGTCGCTACAAAACTTGATATTAATGATATTGAAGTATGGATCAATAACGAGTTGAATGGCTACAAAAATGAAGACGAAGCTCCTGAATATAGACAGTTTCATGGAGAAATTAAATATTGGAATCATCATTATCGTAACTGGTATCCAATTATCATTTCAGAACCAAAGACAAACAAATTATTAACTAACAGAGCGAATACTCAAGCAATGGCAGAAATAGAGTTATTAGAAGATTCAAGTAAGAATAATAAAATGCTTCACATGCCAATCCCTCAAGAGATAGAATCATTCCTTATGAAAAATATGGATTTTACTGCTAAACCATATTTTTTTATCAATCCAGTTCATGTTAAAGGTGTTATAGATGCTGTTAGAAACATTCTTCTTGAATGGACTCTAAAGCTTGAAAAAGATGATATCTTAGGTGAGGGCATGACTTTTTCAAAAGAAGAAAAACAAACAGCTACTCTCACTACATTCAACATTGAAAATATGATTGATTCTCAAATTCAACAAGGAAATCAAAATTCTACTCAACAAATAATTCAAATAGATATTGACTTTGAAACTGTTAAAAACTTCATCAGTGAAGTTGAAAAGAACTTTAGTGAGCTTGAAGTAGATAGCATTTCAAAGTCAGATTTAAAAGCCGATATTGACACTATCAAATCACAGCTTTGTTCTTCTAATCCAAAAAGTAGTATAAGAAAAGAATGCCTATCTTCAATGAGAACTATTCTTGAAGGTGCAGTCGGCGGTGCTATCTCGTCAGGACTACTAAATCAAATAGGGGCATTACTCGGATAACGTTCCTTCCCCCTCCCCCGCAAACCGTAATTTATGCGTTTGACAAACCATTACATTCCTGCGTTTTCGCTTAAGATAATAGACTATATGAACCTATTCGGAACTTTATTAAGTTTTTATCGTTTATTAAGTTGACAATAGTAACTTATCAGCTATTTTAGTTAGCATAGATTACTACACACACCTATACAGATAGAAAAAATAAACATCACATATACTCAATGCCAATTGGCGGGTTGAAAGGTCTTTTATGCCTAGAATTTTAAACATTAGATGCATATCATCATTTTTGTTTTGCATTTTATTATCATCACAAATTTTTGCATTTCCTCTTGAAGTGTTAAACGATCCAGATTTTATTCTCCCTATAGACAGAGAACAGGTTGCACATACACCAATAACAATATCAACCGCTCAGGAAAATGATGTTTCATCTAACCAATATAAAAGTGGCGACACAGTCGACTTTATCTGCTCAGAACAAATCTTCACAACATCGGTCGGTGGTGGTTCTGACTGTTGGGGTTGGGTTGACGGCGATGGCACCGAGTACGCAATTTACGGAACATGGAACACGATAGAATTCTACAATCTCTCAACCGGCACTTTAGTCGATGCTATAGCTGCTCCAAGTAGTTCATGGCACGATATTAAAACGTATCAACATTATTGTTATTCTGTTGCCGAAGCTATCGGTACCAATGATGGCTTATCAGTTATCGACATGCAGTACCTTCCCGACTCTGTCCATTTTGTCACAAATGTTGAAATTAACAATTTAGGACATCGTACTTCGCACAACCTCAGTATTGATACAGCTCAAGGATACGCATATCTTGAAGGTACATCAGACCAAGATTTTTCGGTGCATATTTTAAGTTTAGCAAATCCTGAAAACCCGGTATACATAAATAGCTTTGGACCTGCCGGCGGACTCCATGATATGTTCTGCCACAACGATACACTGTACTTAGCAGAAGGATGGAACCCGACTCTTTCTATTTGGGATATGGCAAACAAAAATGCTCCTGCCCTTTTAACCCGTTGGACGATTCCATTGGCAGGGTATGTTCATAATATCTGGCCAACAGGTGACAAACGACATGTCTTGACGACTGAAGAGACTTCAGGCAAAACAATTAAACTTTGGAACATTGAAGATTTTAATAATATTCAACTGATGGATGAATACCTTGCTCCAAGCGGACTTGCTCACAATGCCCATATCGTTGGCGACACAGCTTATATTTCACATTACGAATCCGGCGTTGCCGTCTTAGACCTTTCTGATCCAAGTAATATTAAAGAGATAGGACTTTTTGATACATACCTAGATGGTGAAGGTGGAGATTTTAATGGCTGTTGGGGAGTCTATCCACACACTTCTGTCGAAGGTAAATTTTATGCGTCTAACATGGAAGGTCAGTTGTATATTTTAAAAAAGAATGATGCTATTTTAGCTGACACAATAATTGCCCTTGATGCACAAGCTCTGCCCGGCTCTTCTGTGCGAATTGATCTTTGGGCAAATTTCACTCTTCCTATTCATGAATTTGAAATCCCTTACAATTGGGGTGGGGCATTAAATCTTTCCTATGACTCTGCTTCCACATTCGGACTGATGACAGAGTATTTTGAAGTACAACAATTAACAGCTGTTGATCTTTGGAACAAACGTGCTGCATACTTGATTCGGACAACCAACAGTGATACATCGCCAGAACTACCTGCCGGTGAAGGAATTATTTTATCACTCTACTTTACCATTCCGGGTTCTGCCAACGGAGCTGCCAATCCAATTACATTCACACCATTTAATGGCAAAGAACCGTCGTTTCGAAATAGATGCCTCTTTTACACACCTGACACTTTAAACGGTTCGGTCTCATTGGGAGATCCTCCTTGTTGTGTAGATATTCGTGGTAATGTTGATAACGACATACTTGATGCGGTCGACATTTCTGATTTAGTCTTCGTTGTAGATTTCATCTTTACCGGTGGACCTGCTCCTGTATGTAGCGAAGAGGCAGATGTCACTGCCGATGCAGCCGTTGACATAAGTGACCTTGTCTACTTGGTTGACTTTATTTTCACTGGCGGTCCTGACCCGCTTGTTTGTCCGTAGATATTTCTCCTTTTATAAATTTAAAAAGCCGTCAGCTATTATTGACGGCTTTTTTTATTTACTTATTGTAAACTGAATTTGACTGTATATGAAACCCATAATGAAATTGGTATTGAGTTTTGCAAGGCAGGTGTAAATTGATTATCAAACGATGCATCTATCGCCGCTTGATCTAGTGATGTGTTGCCAGATGATTTTGCGACCAATGCTTTCAGGACAGACCCATCTTTGCCGACCAGAACTTTCAGCACAACCTCTCCCTCGATTCCTGCCAAACGACAAAGTCTCGGATAAATAGGTTGCTCGTAATGATACAGCTCAGGTTCTTTTTCATGCGGGACAAATTCGTTTTCTCCCGGGTATATTTCTTCATCTCCGTCACCAATCTCATAGCTACCGCTTGGATTAAATTGTGGTTCTTCCCCTGTCGTTCCGTCTGAAACACCTACAGCAGGTTCATTGACATTTTTAATGATTGGGTCTTCTTCATCAAGAAACTCTTCATCGTCGACCGGGTTTGGTATTCCTCCGGTACGCACTTCTACTCTTTGGCTACTTCCATCGATTTTTGCACGGTCAATAAATACTGGTACACGCGGAAGCGTTGGTGCTGGATCTGTAATTATCCAACCATCACAAATAATAGGTTTTTCAATAGGTTCAGCGAACAACGAGATAACCCAAAAAGTTGTAATTATTGAAACGACAATAGCGAAAACAAAAAGGTTTCCAAGAATAAGATTTTTTTGATATGATGCTTTCAGTTCATAAGCACCATAGGTAGAATAAGAATGGTTTACTGACATAATGTGACCCCTTCCGATTTGTGGCGGTACTGCACTATAGTAAAGAGAGATGCAAGAGAGGGGATTGTAATTATTTTATATGTATGTCAGGAAAGGGTTCCTGACAGCTCACAAAGGCAGAACCACTAAAGAGCTTTAAAGCTCGTTGGGTTCTTCCCTACTATCTATAATAGAGACGGATGAGGCAGAGATTTTGTCCATAAAAAAAAGGCACCCGCCAGAGCGGGTACCTTTCATATCTACATTAAATAAAATCTTAGTTACTTAAAGAGAAATCAACCTTATAGGTAACCCAAACATTAATAGGGCGACCATTTTGAATACCAGGTTTAAACTTGTTGTCTTTGGCAGCTTCAACAGCAGCATCATCTAATGATGCCGTTCCAGATGATTTACCAATTTGGGCTTTTATAACATTGCCACTTTTACTGATAAGTGCTTTGACCCATACCGTACCTTCAATACCTGCTTGCTTGGCAAGACGAGGATATTCCGGTGTCGTATAGTGAATCATTTCCGGTTGGATTTCGACCGGTACAAATTGATCAGCAGATGGCAGGAAATCATCATCGTCAATATCAACAACGATATCATCGCCAGCTTCAGACATAATATCCGGAGCAATGATTTCAGCCAATTCATCTCTTGTAGCTAAAACAACATCTTCATCAAGTACTTCATCATCGGCAACCGGTTTCGGAATACCAACTTTAGGAGCAGCCACATCAGGTGCCTGCACTTTTACTTGAGGAGGTTTTTTGGCAATAGATGGAGGAGGTCCTAAGTCTGCGATTGTTTTAATAACAACAGCCGTAGAATCAAAAACTACCATATCATCATCTTGCATAGCACCATACACCCAGCTTACGAATAAGAGAAGAGCAACAAATCCGACAACCGAACCTGTTCCAATCATCCAGTTCTTTTGATACTGAGATTTCATTTCGTAGGCACCATAAGGGGAATACATTATTGACTGTCTAGCCATTATATTTCTCCCCTTTCTATAGCTTGCTGTCTGGCAGCATCTAAAATTCTATTATCCTTTAATTCCCAATCGCCAATAGCATAACGATAGGAGAATTTCCCGTCTTCTTTTGTTAGATCCTCAACTTTTTTATCAAGCTTTTCAGCAGTAAAAATGTTCCAGGAACGTTCAATTAAATCAATTTCATCGAGAATATTCACCATATCTTTATATGTAGCTTCATCATGGATCAATATAAGCGTATTCAATTTACTGTTATCTCTGTTTTGTGTAACCAACAAAGATTGTAATGTATCACTATTAAGCTTATACTCAACTGAATCAGATGTAAGCGGTGCTGACGGCAAAAGAATTGGAAGATTGTCAGGAGACGGTGTTTTTAAATTCCACCAGAATCTACCATCACCATCAACACGGATAGTAATGAGGTTAGATTCTTTAACATCTACTTCTTCTTCCTGATCTGCTGGAGGTAAATTTATCTCCATAGCCTGAGGCATCGCAAAAACAGTTGTAACCATATAGAAGATCAACAAGAGGAAAGCGATGTCAACCATAGGGGTCATGTCGAGTAAAATCGCAACACGACGTTTAGGTCTTCTGAGCCCTTTCCCTTTAACGGGTTTCGAGCGTTCGGCAACTGCACCAGCCACTAGTAATCACTTCCTTTCAATATTCGTTAACGCCTGTTCATTTATTTGAACAAACGGAATAAACTATTTATTCTCCAGCTGCTGCTGAAGCTTCAGATTCTACTTCATTTTCTGTAATGATTAAGAACCTTGCCAAATTATTGGCTTGCATCTCTTTCATGATTTTTTTCATCGTACCAAAAGATGCATCTTTATCTGCTTTAATAACCACCAGTGCTTTTAAGTTCTTCGCACGAGCTCGAAGGATTTTTTCAATAACTTCGTACGCTGTCTGACATGTCGAAACATTTCTCACCGACATACTCACGAACTTACCATCGATATTTACTTCCGCAACGGAAGTATAGTCAACATACATTGAATCTAAATTGGACACCGTAATGTTAATAACATCTTTATCCGGTAATTCAATTTGCGAATGTGATTCAGGTAGTGTAACCGCACGAGCTTCAGGTGGTTTAAAAGATGTCGTCGCCATATAGAATATGAGCAGGAGGAATGCAATATCCACCATTGGTGTCATATCCAATTTTATAGAGACCCGACGTTTCTTTTTAGCCGCCATAGTTTAGATTCCTTCTTTTTCTTTCAAAATTTGAAGAACTTCAAAAGTAGCTTCATCGGTTGTATAGTTAAAAGAATCCACTTTGTTTACAAAGAAGTTGTAGAAGAAAATACCAATAATACCAGAGATAAGACCACCGGCTGTATTGATAAGAGCTTCAGAAATACCGGTTGCCATAGCGGACGCATCAATAACACCGCCTTCAACATTACCGGTAGCAGCAAAAGCACGAATCATACCCATTGTAGTTCCTAAGAGACCAACCATGGTAGCAATTGAAGCGATAGTAGAAAGAGCAATCAAGTTTCTTTCAAGCAATGGACCTTCTAAGGCATTTGCTTCTTCAATAGCAGATTGTGTTAACTGTATTCGTTTTTCAGAATTCATACCAGAATTACTTTTTACTTCACGGTAACGGTCAATACCGGCACGCAATACGTTTGCTGTTGTTCCACGTTGTTTATCACAAGCAGCTAAAGCACCATCAAGGTCATCAGCGGCAATAAGAGTAATAAGTTTTTTGAAGAATACTTGTACAGAACTTTTTCCTTTTGCAGAACCGTAAAGAGATAAATAACGTTCAATAACAAAAGAGATTAACATACATAAAATCATAATTAGAACAATCACCAAATAACCACCGTGATATACTGACAACATCAGCGGATCTTCAGAAACGGCAAATACAAAGAAATAAAGATAAATCCCAATACCTAAAGAACCTAATGCATTGAGTGCTACGAAAATTGTTTGTTTAACCACTTAGCTAAACCTCCATATAGGATGAATTCATTGTTTTAAATTTCCACACCTTTAAGAGCAGTCAAAATAAATGCTCCTAACGATACAATTATACCATACGACAAAGTCCCCATAAATACACCAGGACCATACGCAGCACCTAAGGATGTAAATATTGTTTTGCTGTCAAAGCCATAATCCGCACCGATAAAGGATAGAATATATGCAACAACAACCAGAATAACCGGAATCCAGTTAAACTTGAGTACTTTTTTTAAAGCTAACGCCTGTTTATCGGCATCACCTTTCATTCCGTATAACCCATATAGGGTATACGCAGGCAACGCAAGACAAACGAGTAAAAACAGGATAAAGATAAGACCGGTAACCGCTAAAATAATACCGGAACCAAATACATATCCACCTATAGATCCAATAGATAGTAAAACATCATACCCAGCGATACTCGAAGTTTCTCTTCGAATTTTCTTTTTGGCGACATAACCATGAATCACTTCTTCGCCTGAAGAGTTTTGGATATTTTGTTCTTCTTCTAATGGAGCTTCATCGTTTGTTGCAGATGCCAACACCGTTGAATCCATTGCCTGAGTGACCCCATTCAAACTGTCACCCATAGCTAGTAATGTTGAATCCTCTACAATTGTCGAATCGACAACTGCACTGATTGGTGCGTCATTAACTTCCTCAATAATCTCATTATATGCGGAGAACCATGGGATTGTAAAAGTCCCAAGAATAATAACACACGCCACAGTTAAAACTATTCGATCAAAAGATGAAACCCGTTCTTCGAGCAACTTACACTCATCACGGACAACATCACCTTTCTCACGTTTAGATTTTACGGCTTCAACATGTTTGGATTTCTCGGCATCAGATTTAAACAAATCTTTTGGTTTACCAGGAAAAACATCAAAACCGATAAACGTATATCTTTGTTTCTCGGTAATCTGTTTTTGTGGTTCACCTTTTTTACCTTCTGCAGCCATTAAGACTCCCAATCATAATTGTTATAAACATTTCAAAATATTTTATTTTCATCTTTAGTTCTAAATCTCAAATTCTAAATCATGCTTACCTTTGGTAGCATCTTTATTACCAGGATCGCATTTTAATACTTTACCATACCACTTATAGGCTGCTTGATATTCAGTTGTTGCATCTTTAGCTTTTTCAGCTTTGGCAGCACCTTGTAAATGATAACACTGTGCAATCCATAAAACTAAACTGACATCATCGCAATTTCCTTTGTCGGCAGCAATACAATTATACGCTTTATTTAAATACCTTAACGCTTTGGAATAACTCTTCGTACAAAGACCACCAAAATATGCGTAGCCAAGTGATTTCTGAGCATCACAATCATTTGGATCCATCGCGATTACTTGGTCGAAATATTTCACACCATTAGCACAATCAGACATTTGATACAAGTACGTATTTGCTACCGCAGAAAGTATTTTTTATCATCCGGCTTTTGCTCAAGATATTTCAAGAAATATTCAACAGCAAGTTCATGATAATTGATTTCAGGATCAACAGCACCAGCCATCGTCGCATCAACCATTTCTTCGCCGTCTTCCTCTTCCAAATCTTCTTCTTCATCGTCATCACCTGCAGTACCATTGGCAATATTTAAAGCACAATAGCCGGCATTTTTATAAAGCGATGCTGACTTTTCAGTAATACCAAGGTCAATACGTTTTTGATAATACTCGATTGCCTGTGCGTAACTTTTTAATGAGTGGTAACCGACCGCAACATTCTGAACAATTCGTTTTTGTTCAGGACGTTGGTCTACAGATTTGATATAATAATTTATTGCTGTCATATATTCTTTAGTGGAGCGATAGTAATAACTATCTCCAAAGATTTGATACAGCTCATATTCTTTTATTTTCGATTTATATTCTTCACCTTGTTCGGCAGCCCAATCAAGATGTTTCTGAATATACTCACCGGACTTTTCATATTGTTTAGTTCCCCAAAGTGCCTTAGCGTAGTTGAAATAAATATCTTTGGCAACAAATGGAATATTTAAAACTTGATCATAATACCCAACAGCATCTTCAAATCCATAAATAGCTGAGTATGACATTGCTAATTCAAAATATACTCTGACATGATTTGAGTCAGCAGAAGCACCTGAAAGTTCCAGATACTTTTTATAGGCACCAATAGTCTCTTTAAAACGAGTCGAACGTTCGTCGCGACTCCGTGATGATCTGGCTGCTTTAAAATAGATACCGGCAGCACGTCTCCATGATGGAGCGTGTGTAGAATCTTTTTGCAGTACGATTTTTAATTTTTCAATAGCACAAGAATAGTCTTTCATCTCAAGACATGCTTCTGCCCAATGATAGTATACTTCTAATCCGGCAGTGTCGACTTCTAATGCTTTTTCATATTCAATAATAGCAAGTGATGGTACTCCTTGGTAGAAGTTTGCATCACCAAGATGAATATGATACATCGCATTTTCAGGTTCATCAACTAAGGCAGTACGGAACGCCCTATCAGCTTCCTGGTATTTTTCCTGTTCCATAAGAACAAGCCCAAGCCCATCATGAAAACGAGCCTTCTTTTTTTTGTCTTTCTTTACACCTTTAGTAAATGTTTCAAAGGCATCATCAATGTCACCCATATTCAACTGAGACATTCCCAGTAAATATAAAGACTCATAATGTTTTTTCTTTGCTTTTAAAGCATGCACAAATTGTTCAGAAGCTTCTTCGTAATTTTCACGTGCATAACTAATCTCACCAAGCAAGAAGTAATTTAAATAATACGACTTGTCGATTTTGATTTCATTTTGGATAAGATTAATGGCAAGGGTTGTGTCCCCTTTTTCTAAAGCAGATGCAATAGGTGCTTTGATAACTTCAGCTTTAGTTGTTGTTACAAAAATTAGTATGACAATCGTTGAGAGTAACGTTGCAACTAATTGATAATTAAGATGTTTTCGCAATATGTATTTCCTCATTTTAACTCCAATCAAGTCTCAAAAATATACTTTTCTCAACTATTGTCAAGCGAATATTTAACGAACTATCTCACGACCCTAATTCCGATTCGCTTTATGATTCCAAAAGTATATTCTAGTTGCAAACTGACCAAAAGAACTATCCCCCCCCAAAGCATCACAAGAGGCAAATGGTTCAGAATTTGGCTAAATGTTACGTGAACATATAAGCCAGTCAAAACCAATAATATCAGTGTGCAAACGTTTAATATCCGAGTCGTTTTCACCATAGATCTGTTCCTTTCTCTTATACAGTCATAAACTGAATTTCTTCCAATTCTTTATATACGAACAAATTATATGACAAGAATTGTGCCAAAAGAGTCAGGGGCGACCGCAAACAGATGCTATCAAGTTAGCATCCATAAACTTACAGGGATTATTATTAGATTACGGAAATTAGATTGTTAAGATAACGCAATTACTGCGTCGAGAAGCTGTTACAAAGACGTCAACAACAAGTCATTACCTGTTGCCTAGCATGGCCTTACAAGGACAGAACAATTAAAGCAATTATTCCAGCCAATTATACGAAATTCGTATATCTGCTACATCTTTACGCTCAAATCGAATGAAACCGAAAAATTCGACAAGCTCATTTTTTTGATTAAGAGCAGGATAAAACTTTAAACCGGAGCAGACTTCTTTGGTAAAACGAACAAGTCTCTTATTTGAGCTTCCAACCCGAAAAACTGTTGTTTCACCTAAAGTATCTATACGAACATACACATTTAATGGATCAAATCGTATTCTACTCATAACGCCATTAGGATATGCGTCCGATTTTGCTCTTTTCGGAAGTGGTTCAGATAAATATTTTGTAGCAAGATTAATAATCCTGACTCTTTTTTGAGATAAAATATTTGAAGAATCAAAATTTTGAGCATCAAAAACCAGTGTCGGGTAACTTAATTGAGAGAAAAAAGAAACCATCAGATACAGATCTCCGGAAATTTCTTTTTTCTTATATTTTGGAGGAACAATATCAGCCGATAAAATAGCAGACTCAATCTGACCCTTAAAAGCATCACAGGTTGACATATAGTTCTCTATATTTGAGAGCTGCCCCTTTTCATACGAAAGTTTCTCTATGACAAATGGATACCGATTACTTGTCTCCATAATATCAATATCAGAAAAATAGGATGGAAAAGTCAGGACTTTCGGAAGCTGTATCTTGTTTAAGGAAAAAGTTTCTGCAAACAGTACACTATGTAAAACAAGCGTATCTGCAATTACCGGGAAACTAAAAACCGGTGAATAAATCCTTTTATTGAATAATATATCTATCGGAAGATACGAGTTTTGATTTTTACCTTTACGAATTGCGGGTCTGAATTTTAAACCCTTTATATAAGACTCCACATATTTGAGATACTTAAGATTCTCTTTATTCTCTGTTTTAACAGATTTCACTTTCCCTTTTTTGTCAATTTTCACGACTACCTGTACAAAAACATTTTCTGACATTTGCATTGGCTTTCTTCCCGGTGGAAAAAGAGGTATTGAATCGATAGATGCCGGAGTAAAGCCGTGTAAACTGACAGGTTCAGCAATGCTAACGCCAAAAGCTGTTAAAATAATAAATATAGCTACAAGTATAAATCTCATATTTTTCATCAATTATGTTTTCTTTCTTTCAAGTTTGATATAAATTATACAATTAAACTTAAAAGTAAAAGATTTTTATTTAAAAAAGAAAGTCAGCATACGTGGCACAGTTACAAAGATATTTTCTTAAAAATATTTTTTCTTCATCAACAGCATTTGCTATACGTATTATCCTGAACTTTTTCTTTATACCATATATCACTTCAATGTTCGGTTCTACCCGATATGGTGTGTGGGTTATAATCTTCCAAACTGTTTCCTACTTCACTCTTTTTGATTTTGGTATCAACTCTGCCCTGACTCGGTTTGTATCAAAAGCTTTCGCAAAAAAAGATTTCAAGACAATCAATAAAATTCTCACAACAGCAAACTCTTTGTACTTTATAATCGGAACAGTCGTTGGTATTTCAATTTACTTTTTGACCGAATTTTATTTTGATCTATTGGCAATCAGTTCCCCCGAACTTATTGCCGAAGGAAACACAGCTCTCATACTCTTAGGCGTTTTCTTAGCATTCCAATTCTACATGATGGCGTTCGGGAATTCGCACGGAGCATTCCAACGACTCGACATATCAAAAAACTTAATTGCTGTTGAAGAAATAATCCGCATTGGTGTCATGGCACTCCTCCTCTATAATGGTTACGGCTTGGTTGCTCTTGCTCTAACAATAGTTGTGACAACGATACTCCGCTCATCGGTTGGAGTCATTTGGCTCAAAAAGATTCATCCCGAGATAAAGCTCTCTTTTAAATTCGACAAAGATTCCGCAAGACAACTTTTTGGCTACTCGAAGATTTCATTTTTCATCGCACTCTGCTGGTTGATACTCTATGGCTCCGATGCATTCCTGCTCGGACTTCTCAGCACAACCGCCGCCGCAGGTATCTATGCCCCGGGAGCGCAACTGATGTTGTATGTTCGAAACATCATCAACATCATAGGTGTACCACTTATCCCTGCTATCTCGCATTTGGAATCACAGGAATCGTTTGAACGAATACAGACTATATATCTTAAAGGTATCAAGTACATTTCATTTATCTCATTTGCAATTTTTTCATCAATGATCTTTTTTGCCGAACCGTTTGTACATCTCTGGTTAGATTATGAATTCAGTAGTACTTCTGAAGTTATGGTGATTTTAGCACTTGGGACGGCATTTTTTCTTCCGCAAATTATTGGGAATGCAATACTCTTTGGATGTGAGAAACACAAAGTTATTTTACAAGTTGTCATAGTAGAAACTGTCTTAAAACTATTCCTCGTTTTTTACTTAGCAGCTCCCCTTGGAGTTGTTGGGATGGCACTTGCAAATACAATTCCACAAGTTGTTTTATACACGACCCTCTACCCGTTTTTGATAAGTAAGATTTTGAAAATTTCGTATGGACGAATCCTTTATGAAATGCTCAAAACAGGCTCGCTCGGATTTATAACAGTCTTTCTATTCTCATTTATATTAAGTGAATTTTTCATTATAGAAAGTTGGACATCATTTGCATGGCAGGTCGGACTGATTGTCAGCATCACAATTTTGGTTGGCTATTTTATCTTAGAAAAAGATGACCGCACTATGCTGAAAGATTTTGTGAGAAAGTAATATCCAGAAAAAAACGCCATGCCTGAGCATGACGATTTTGATCGTATGAGATATTTTAAAAATTTAATAAACATTACCCAGAGAATCTGTTTTTATAAAAAACACATCGTTTTTACCCGTCTTTGCATTTTCTGAACTGCCAGCAACTATATAACGACCATCTGATGTTTGGCAGACAGAATATCCACTACTACTTTTCTCCCCTTGGATAGATTTAGACCAAATTTGATTTCCATTATGATCGGTCTTTGATAAAGAAACATTTACTTCACTGAGACCATGAATATGTTTTCTTCCAGCTATGACATATCCCCCATCAAAAGTTTCACAAAGAGAATATGCATAAGTATTATTAGTTTCACCATTAGTAGCAAAATAATATTTTTCCCAGTTCAAATTCCCAGTAGGTGCTAAATTCATAAGTAATGCTACCTTCTCTCCATAAATATTTAGTTTTGAATAACCAGTTACAACAAAGTTACCTTCAGAATTTTCAATGACACAACGACCATGGTCAAAATATGAATGACCATCAAAAGTTTTAGACCATTCGACTAATCCATCAATGTCAGTTTTGATGATGTAGACATCAGCGTCACTAATACCAAATGATATTGTATAACCGGTTATTACAAATCCACCATCTGACGACTCTATTACAGAAAAAGCAACATCTGACTCATCACCACCAAATGTCCTCTCCCAAACTAAATTACCTTTATTGTTTGTTTTAATAAGATATACATCGTAATCACCAGCCCCCATTGATTTTGTTCTTCCAGTAACAATAAATCCACCGTCGGATGTTTGAACAACGGAATAGCCAAAGTCATCATCTGCTCCACCAAAAGTTTTTTTCCATCTCAGGTTTCCATTGATATCTGCCTTCACTAAAAAAACATCACTCCCACCTGCGCCATATGATTCGGTAACACCTGCAATTATATATCCACCATCTGAGCATTCAAAAACAGAGGAGCCATAATCCTTATCAATCCCTCCAAAAGCATTGTCAAATAGTAGAGTTCCATCTTTATCAACTTTAATTAAATATAAATCAGATGATCCAGCACCTTTTGAGTACGTCTGTCCAGCTATTACATAACAATTATCAGATGTCTCAATTATTGAAACTCCAACATCAACGTTTGAACCACCATATTTTTTCATCCAAGAAGAACTTGACCATGCAACTTTTATTGTAATAGAATCCGAATACTCAATATAATTTCTATCTCTTGCTTTAAATGTTATAACATGTGTATTTTCAGATAAATTATTTACTGAAATTGAGTCACCTGTTCCTATAGCACCATCTTTATCAGAATACCAGACAAATGTACTGTCATATGGGAATTCGTTAACAAAGTTGAAAACTTTAGAAACAAAAGTTATGGTGTCAACTGGTAAATATTTTAATGTTTGTATAGGTAAAACTATTTCTACAGAAACCACCGGTTCTTCAATAAACGGATTATCAGAACAACTAATAATTACATTTACTAGAATAACTGTAAAAAATAAAAGTAATATTATTAATACTGAAACCTTCATGAATTCCTCCAACACAACGATGTTTGTATCTATTTCAATTGGTTAAATATACAAATCATTCTATCATTGTCAAATAATTAAAAAACCGCCATGCGTTCACACAGCGGTTATATCTTTTCAGGTCTCGGAAAGACCTGACCTATTATTCTTACTTTCGTAATTATTACTACTCTTCTATCAGCTTTTTAAAATCGTCTCGTTCACGTAAACCGTCAACATCAGAATCAACTTTTGCTTGAGCTTTCAATTTTGGATTTAATTCGATAGCTTTCTTAAGAGCATCAAATGCCGTATCAGCATTCGCTGCCGCCAGACGAATCACAGCGACATCATACCAGACCTCGGCGTAATCAGGTGCAAGTTTTCCGGTGCGTTCCATATGCGGAAGTGCTTCGGCGTATTTTTTCTCGGTGAACAATGTCCATGCGATATTCCATGAGTAATTCATCTGTGCGATATTTAAAAGTCGCCCTAACTCTTTGAAAGGTTCGGCGTGGTCATCAACACGAATATCAATCGCTTGGTCAGTATACCCGCCATAGCCTGCTTTCTCCTTGGCAATATACATCGCTGCCGATTGTTTCCCTCTTGAGTCGCCACCTTTTGATTCACCTGCCAAAAGAGCGGCATACATTCGGTCAGCTAAAGAGCCTTCTGTTTCCAAAAATGCTTTTTCCATCGCAATGACAACATCTTCACCCGCAAGAATATTCCCTTGTACGGCATAGTTCTCGCCTTGCCTTCCCCCAGCCCATGCGGAGCATCCTTCACCAGAGAATGTAGCAGACTTTCCGTCGACTGATACAATCCCGACCTGACGTCTATCAGCCTTGTCATCCGAGCGAAGTAAGATCGCCATCGCTTCATCAGGCGTGGCACCTTTTTCCATAAGGTCAAGACCTCGCCACCCAAAAGTCGTATTTGCGTATGCTTGGGTTGCCACAGCTCCGACCCCTGCTTTCGCCCATGGCACAACCGAGCCGACTCCGAAAAACCGTGAGGCAACCGCAACTCCAACTTCGCCAGTTTCAGGGTCAAAGGCAGCAATTGAAAATGTAGCAATAGTTTCAGGTGACTGTTTTGCGATGATAGGTTGTATCAAGATTGTTAGGATTATGAATATCGAGAGGATAATTTTTTGAACATAAGGTCTCCTTGTTTATTATTATATATACATAATCAGAAAAGAGATATATTGGCAAGCATAAAAAAACCGCCATGCCTTCGCATGACGGTTTGATATATTCAATTATGATTTAAACTCAATCATTCAAAAATGCTCACATTAAAATTTGTATCTGTTTTAAAGATCAATATATTTGATGGATTAGACCTACTATTTCCAACTAATATCACACTTCCATCTAAAGTTTGCACAATATCTTCCACTTCAAATTTTTTGGTGCTATTCCATTCAGATGATGAGTTATTTTTCAAAATATTCCCATTAGCATCTGTAGTAATTATGTATGGTTTTATATCTTTAAGTTCAAATGAGTTTGATCTTCCAGCTAAAACATATCCACCGCTTGGGGTCGTTTTAATGACAATCTTTTCAGTTCCAAATTCACTATATTTTTTTTGCCATTCTACATTACCTGATTCATCAATTTTTAATAAATTATAGTCATATCCCATAGCCCCTAACTCCCGAAACACAATAGTATATCCTCCATCTGGTGCTTTTAATATCTGAGCCCCATACGTCTGGTTAGTATTACTGAATGTCTTATACTAAACGGTATTTCCTAAATTATCGAGTTTTGAATACAATAGTTCTGCTCCATTAGTAGATTCAGAATAATCAGAACCTGAAACAATAAATCCATTGTCTGAAGTGGCTATGCAACCACCTCCTCCGGATCTTGTGCTATCAAAAGATTTAGACCATTCTAAATTACCATTTGCATCTACTTTTGTGTAGAACATATATGTAGAATCATATTGATCTATTTTGAGTGAGTTTGTTCCAACTACTAAAACGCCTCCTTTATTTCCTACACATGTGTTATAAAGAAATAGGACTTTAAGATAATCAAATGTATTCGACCATAAATCAGTGCCATTCTCATCTTTTTTGGCGACAGTAACATACGCATAACTTCCTGCAAATGTATAGCCTGCTATAGCAATACCATTATCTGACGTTTTTAACACATCATATGCGACAAATGAAAGTTGATTTCCTAAAGTCTCTTCTGCTAAAGTCTCCCCTTGTTTATTTAAATTTAACTTTATAAAATTGTTTGATGATATTCTTCCAACAGAAAAAATATCCTCATTGTTATCTACGATTGCAGAAGAAGAACTTCCATAGAGTTGCTTTTGCCAAGAACTAGTTACTCTAATTGTTAAGAACTCAGTTACAACATTTTGGTCTGAATCAGTAGCTGTCAGAGTAATCAAATGTTTTCCAATCGACAAATCTGATTTAGAGAATGAACTTCCTATTCCTATTTGACCATCAATATCAGATCTCCATACTATAGAATTACCTGAAAGAGTACCATCTTCAATATCAATAGCAGAACCGCTAAAAGTAAGGTTCGTGGTCGGATAATAGCTTAAGCTATCTAATGGTGAAATTATAGTTACAACAGGCGGGCTAATTACATTTATTTGAATTGTATCAGAAACAATATTACCATCACTATCAATTACAGTTGCGATTATCAAATGCTCAGCTCTGGATAAAAGTGAAGTTGTAAATGTACTTCCGGAACCTAAGTCTCCATCAACATCTGAACTCCATAAAATCGAATTATCGGCAAAAATTCCATCTTCAGCATCAGTCGCTATTGTTTCAAAAGTTACAGTATCATTTAATATAAATATAGAACTATTAAACGGATTAGTTATTGAAAGTTCGGGCATTGTATTAGGTCGTATAGTTATAAAAATATACTTATAGCTCACATTACCTCTTTTATCAGTAGCATAGAGGTTGATAAAATGATTATTTATTGATAAAGAATTAAGAGTAAGTGTAGAACCAGTACCTAGCTCTCCATCAATATTTGATGACCAAATAAGCATTTCCCCAGTAAGAGTATTACTCTCAACATCAACAACATAAGCTTCGAAACGAACTGAGTCTTCGACTAAATAACTGGAACTATCATCAGGACTTAGTAAAGTTATGACAGGAGCTTCATACGACTTTACATAAAAGTTAACTGTATCAACACCAACATTACCTTTTCTATCTCTTGATGAAAGTATAATCAGTTGTCTACCGACATAAAGAGAGTCATGTAGAAATTCTTCGCCAACACCAATGACACTACTATCAATAACCGCAGTCCAAACCATAGAGCTATCTGAAAGCTTACCATCTTCAGGATCTATCGCTTCTGCGGTAAATACAATCATTTCCCTTGATTTAAATATCTGATTATTTAATGGTGTTTTAATAACTACAACTGGTGCATAATTAGGTGTAGTTGTATTAACACCACAGCTTAATAATTGCAAACTAATAAACGTGATTAATGTAAAACATTTAAAATATAGTTTTGTCTTGCTCATTATCCCCTCCAGAAGGATAAAATTGATTATTTTCTATTAATATTAAAGATACAAATCATTCTACTATTGTCAAGCACTAACAAAAAACCGCCATGCATTCGCACAGCGGTTTTTTTTAATATTTCCGAATAAATTTAAAGTACTAATCTTTCATATAGACATTGCCATCTGCATCAGGGTACAATAAGTAAATACCTCGTCCAAATGAATAAGTAGTGCCAATAATTAAGTATCGGCCATCAGCAGTTTCGATAACATCACTTCCCCATTCCGATTCATTACCACCATATTGTTTGTCCATTATTAAATTACCATTCACATCAACCTTCAGTAAGTACACATCACTCGCATTGGAACCAATTGGGTACGTTTTACCAGTAATCAGATAATCCCCACCTGATGTTTCTCTAATTGAATAGCAATAATCCATTTCTGTGCTACCATAAGTTTTCTCCCATTCGAGATTACCATTCAAATCAATTTTAAACAAGTAAACATCCCCCTCGTCATCACCAAACGATTTAGTTAATCCTAAGACTATATAACCTCCATCTGATGTGCGTATTAAAGATGTACCATAATCTGAATTATTTCCACCAAATGTTTTTTCCCAAAGAAGATTACCTGCTACATCGGTTTTAACTAGATATACATCAGAAGCGCCATTCCCGGTTGAAGATGTATTCCCTGTGATAAGATAACCACCATCCATAGAAGATACCACATCAGTACCATGATCATTTCCTGTACCACCAAAAGTTTTTTCCCAAACAAGATTTCCTACTTCATCTATTTTAATAAGATAGACATCTGATGAGTCGACTCCGAATGATGTTGTATACCCGGAAATAATATACCCTCCATCTGTTGCCTGACAAATATCTCTTCCCGCATCAAAATTTGTACCACCATAATGATTTTCCCATACCAAATTCCCATTTATATCAATTTGGACAAGATATATATAATTAACTTCTCCTCCATAAGAATTAGAAGTACCGACAGCCAAATAGCCATTATCGGAAGTATGAATCAAAGAGACAAAGCTTTCCATAATTGAACCGCCAAAAGTATTTTCCCATAAAATATTCCCAAGACTATCAATCTTGAACAAATAGCCGTCATTAAAAATCTCAAAATCATTTTGTTTATAACCAGCACAAATATATCCTCCATCAATGGCCCGATAAATTGCGTTACCTCCAACAATTTGCCCCTCATTTATTACTTTTGCCCAAGAGGAAGTGACTATAACAATGACAGTATCGGAAACTATATTACTATCACTATCAGTATAAGTAATAGAAATATGGTGTATATTTTCAGACAAACTCGAAGTACTAAATGTCGTCCCCGTACCAATCTGCCCGTCAATATCTGACATCCAGACAAGAGAATCACCAGTCAATTCGCCATCTTCAAAATCATAAGCTGAACCCGAAAAAGTTATACTATCTCCTAACCCAGATACTAAACTATCATTCGGTTCTGTAATGTTTACTACAGGGAGAGAATCTGTTTTCACTTCAATATAAATTGTATCAATACCAATAAAACCTGCTTTATCTCGAGCTGTCAAAGTAATAACATATTTATCCAACGATAGGTGTTTGACAGTAATTGAATTTCCTTCCCCCATCCAACTATTATTAGATCTCCATGTCAATTGAGAACCGGACATAGTTCCATCTTCTAAATCAGTTGCTAATCCTTCAAAAACTACAGAATCTCCCCACATAAAAATCGAACTATCAGCCGGACTTATAATACTTGCAACCGGTTCACTATTAGGCAATATATTTACAATAACAGAGTCAGAACCAACATCACCTCTCCCATCTGTTGCCGTAAGCGTTATAATATGAATATTGGGAACCATATGTCTAAAATATAAAGTTTCGCCAAAACCTAAAAAACCATCAATACTTGATGTCCAAACAAGCGAACTATCATTTAATTTTCCTCTTTCAGGATCAACAACTTTGGCTGTGTACCATAAAGATGAACCAGCTAACGCACTAGTGTTATCTAATGGAGTAACTATAATAACAATTGGTGCAAGATTTGGTGCCGTTGGGTTATCATCGCAATTTAAGTTTACAATCAAAACTAGAACCATAAGAGATATAAATAATTTCAAGTGTAACGATTTCATAAGTCCCTCCAAAAGGACTAAGATATTTTTCAGTTTGATTAAATATACATTGAATTCTATTATTGTCAATCAAAACAAAAAAACCGCCATGCGTTCGCACAGCGGTTTTATATATTCAATTATGAGATTTATAGGCTAAGCCTCATAATGAATTTCTTAGTAATTATTATGTAAGTCCTCGATAGCAGCAACAATCTTCTCAACCGTAGGCAGGCAAGCGTTATCACCATCAACACCATAAGCTACCCGAGCGTCAATAGCAGTGACAGTTTTCACAGGTGCTTCAAGGTCGTACAACCCATCACCACCGGTAATAACAGATGAGATAGTCGCAGCAGCACCACCATGGAAACGATCTTCAGTCACAACAAGCACTCGACCACAATCTTTGGCAGTACGAAGAATCTCGGCTTCATCCATTGGTTTGACCGTACGTAAATCTACGATACGAACATGGATCCCTTTTCCTGTACAATCTCTGCCGCTTTGCGACACATCTGGAATGTTGCACCATAGGTGATAATTCCAAGGTCGGTGAATTCTTCGTTATATGTTTTGGCAACACCAAACGGAATCAACTCGTCTATGTCAGGATACTCTGCCTCGATAGGGACACCATCCCAATCACGACGGTTATACAACGCAACCGACTCACAGAAGAGAACCATATCATCACACGCCCATGCAGTTTTCAATAGTCCTGCAGCATCGCGAGCATTTGATGGCACCGCGATAATCAGCGACGGGATATTCATCCATGTCCCCAGATTACCTTCAGAATGCCAGAATGCTCCGGCACCTTGTTTGTAACCACCATAAGTCGTACGCAATGTCATCGGCATTTTAAACTGTCCACCGGAACGCTGATATGTTGTCACAATACGATCTTTTAAAATCTGATATGCTGGTGAGACATAATCTAAAAACTGAATTTCAGGCATCGGACGACGACCTTGATAAACATGCCCTGAAGCACGACCTAAAATACCGGCTTCATCAAGAGGCGTATTAAAACAACGGTCATTACCAAAAGCACGTTGGAGGTTTTTAGAAACTAAAAAGACTCCGCCTTTGCCTTTCATATTTTTCTGCTTCTCTGGTTCATGTGCCATATGCCCTGAGAAATCGGCGACATCTTCACCAAACATAATCATATCATCAGTCATCATAAAGAGATCAAACAAAGTATAGTTAATCGCAAAACGCATAGTCATCGGACCGATATTTTCAGGAAGGTCCGGCGATGTAAAGTATCCTTTTTTGTGGAACTCTTTAAATTTCTTTTTGCGATCCATCTTCGATGCATCACGATATTTTTTCCAAGTCTTTTTTACTTCTTCAAAATCATATGTGTATACAAGTGATTCAATAAGTTCTTTTGTCTTCGGTGTGAAATTATCAACAGCTTTTTTTGATTCTGCTGAGATTGCAGCATCAAGTTCATCCCACATCGCTTTCACTTCTTTACCTGTGACAATACCATCTTCAATAAGAGTCGTCGTTGCTTTTAAAATACAGTCATTTTTAGTATGCCAAACGACTTCGATAGGATCCATATAAAACGCCTGATCATCAGAACCGGAGTGAGAACCCTCACGAGTTACTTTGATATTCATCAAAACAGGACCTTTGCCAGAGCGAGTATAGTCCACGGCTTCTTTAGTTTTTGCTAAAGCATCTTTAATATCGGTACCATCGCACTGAATGATTTTCAAACCAAAACGTTGCAGACCTTCATATGGTGTTGTCGGATCACCTTCAGGAAACTGCTCTTCAACAGATACCGAGATTGCCCAACCACAGTTATAAATAGCTGCGATAAATTTTGTTTTATAAAAGGCAGAATAAAATACAGCCCGTCCAAATTCTGCTTCCGATGAAGAACCTTCTCCAATCGAACAAACCGTGACCGAATCTTTTTTATAACGACCGCCCGGATGATGCGACTGTTTCGAAATTTTTGTCGGATGTTGAATCGCTTCGGCAATGCCCGATGCCTCCAACGCATGTCCACCGGTTGGTGAAGATTGCGGAATGATTCCCATATCGGCATATCCCGGGTGAGCCGGAATCTGCATGCCCTTGTTAGGACCTTTGGCATCGCCGATTGCTTCAAGCATTTTATCTCGTAAAGAAGAACCACGATGTAAATCGAATGCTTTGTTACGGTAATATCCTGCCCACGGATCACCTTTATCTAAATTTTCACAAAAGGCAACATCGATAAGTTCTTTACCGCCACAACCGATAAAGAAACGGTTGTAACCTTTGCGAAGTAGAAATTTTTCTTCAAGTTCTATACGTCTTGCTTTGATCATTGTGTAAAGCATGGCGTTCAATTGTTTTGGGGTACGTCCCGAATATTCCTTAAGCGGTTTATCCGCTTTTGGTTTTGTTTTAACTTTTGATTTAACTTCCTGGACTTTCTCTATCAGAGCGACAATATCCAATCTGTTCTCCATTTCTATTTTTAAAAATAAATTATCTTACTACTACTTTTTCTATAACACAGTAATTCTAAAAATGCTCCAACAAAAATACATTTTTTTAATGAAAAGTAAATCGTTAAATTGCACTTCTCTTAATTAAATTATCGACCAAAAGCCGAATTTGTTAAAAAAATAACTTGTCACGTCGACGTTCGTTTCTTAACTTCTATGAATGACAATAGTTTACAGAAAAAGGAATGTTGAATTATGAACAAATCGACCCGTAAAGTCTCTTTAAAAAAACCTATTAAAACTGATGATTTATTTAACTTAAAGTTGCCTACTTCGGTCTCTTTTTCCAATAATGAATCAAAAATTGCATATACCGTTGAATGGATGGACAAAAAAGAGAATAAATATTACCAAAATCTGCATCTTGTAGATGTTAATTCTCAGGAATCTGTCCAGTTTACTCACGGCAATCAAAACGATTCTGCCGCGGTTTGGTCGCCCGATGATTCCCAAATCGCCTTTATTTCAGGTCGTAACAAAAAAATGGGCATCTACCTCATGCCTACTGTTGGTGGTGCTGAGAAAAAACTTATCGAAATAGATGGTGCCATTTCTAACATGCAGTGGACACCGGATTGTAAGTTTTTAGTTTTTGCTCTCCGCTACAACGATTCGCATTTTATTGAAGATGAAAAGAAGAAAAAAGAGCAACCTGTTTATAGACATATCACCAAACTGTTTTATCGTCTTGATGGATTAGGATTTCTTCCGAAAGATAAATTCCAAGTATACAAACTTGAAATCGCAACTAGTAAGCTGACAAAACTTACCAAAGGGAAACGTGACAATCTCGCCCCACATCTCTCCCCTGATGGCAAGTCGATTGCTTTTATTTCCAACCGTACAAAAGACCCTGATATCGAAATGGATAGAGATGATATTTTTATAATTTCCATACTTGGGAGCAAAGAGAAAAGAGTACCAACACCTGATGGACCGATTCACTCGGTACGGTTCTCTCCCGATGGCAAGACTCTCGCCTATCTCGGGCATGACAATCCAAACGATGATTGGGGTTCTACCAATGTACATATCTGGAAAGTCGGAGTAAAAGGCACTCCAAAAGCAAAAGACCTCATACCGATGTTTGACCGTTCGGCATACGATGAATCTATTACCGATACAGGTGGTGTTGGTGAAGGCGGAGATATTCGTTGGTCAAAAGATGGCAAACGGATTTATTTCTTAGGTTCTGACATGGGTGCGACGAATCTCTTTTATGTTCCTGCTCGTGGTGGAAAACCGACTCGTATTTATAGTGGTAAATGTCATATCAAAGGCTTCTCGGTAAATGGCAAAACGCAAAAAGCTGCTCTCGTCCATGCCGACATCAAAACCCGGGTGAGATTCAAATCTGCCCTACACAGTATGGCGGTGAGAAAAAAGCGGTGCAGTTGACACACCTGAATTCATTTTTAAAAACTAATGTCAAACTTGGGAAGACAAAAGATGTTATGTTCAAATCTTTTGATGGAACCAAAGTGCAAGGCTGGATGGTACTCCCACCGAATTTTAACCCAAAGAAAAAGTATCCATCAATTCTCAACATTCACGGTGGACCTCGAGTACAATACGCTCATACATTTTTCCATGAAATGCAATACTTCGCATCGCAAGGTTTTGTCGTCTTCTACACCAACCCTCGTGGCGGACGTGGGCGTGGCGAAATGTGGGCTTCGGCTATCACAGGCGGATGGGGCGATTTGGATTACAAAGATTGCATGGCTGCCGCTGACTATATGGAAGAACAAAAATTTATCAACCCAAAAAAAATCTGTGTCACCGGTGGTTCCTATGGTGGCTACATGACCAACTGGATGATCGGACATACCAACAGGTTCAAAGCTGCCGTTACCCAACGATGTATTTCTGACTTGAAATCATTTCATGGTTCATCAGATATAGGCTGGGCGATTCGTCGTGAATTCGATGCGGACCCATGGACTGATAAAGAAAAGTATGAAAAATGTTCACCGATTACTTACTACCAGAACATTAAAACTCCGGTCTTAATCATTCATTCCGAACAGGATTTGCGTTGTCATATTGAACAAGGCGAACAGATGTTTGCGATGTTGAAAGTGATGAAGAAAACGGTCGAGATGGTACGCTTCCCCGAAGAACCACACGGACTTTCCCGTCATGGCAGACCCGACCGACGTATCGCCCGCCTCGACTGGATAGTCAAATGGTTCAAGAAATACACGAAGTAAATATTAATGATTGTAGGTCAGGAGCCCTGCGCTCCTGACTAGTAGGGGCGGTTCGTGAACCGCCCTTACAAACTTTTTTTAAATATATTATGAGTACTTTGGAGGATATATGTCGATTATTACAGAATTATTTTTATTGGGGACCATTGGAATCATTTTTGAATTATTAACATTTGGTACATTAGGTTATTTTTTGTTTAGGTGTTTTGGTCGCAATGAGAAATATTGGTACCTAGAAATGTTTTCATTAATTGCATTATATTTCGCAATTGAGATTTGGTACAATTCATTTTTTAAAAAGCTTAATATTACAATAGATAACAAAGAAGTTTTAGAATTCTTCGAGAACGACATTCAGAGCCTTCTTACATTTGATATAGTTGATTTCTTCATAATATCAGTTGAGATAGGATTAGGCTATTTGCTTGGTCGTCTGTTGTTTAAAAGGATAAAAAGAAATATAGTTAATAACAGTTAAAATCTGAATATGCGTCATTCATGTTAAGGTAAGTTTTTGTAGGTCAGAAGCCCTGTGCTCCTGACATTTATTTATAGGGCGGAACTCAACGAGCTTTCAAGCTCTTTAGCAGTTCCGCCCTTCATAAAAGCTTGTAGGAATAAAATGTTTGAATCTATAATATCTTCAGGAATAACTATATTAGGAATAATTTCATTAATTTTTGGTGTCGTAGGGGTATATATTCCTTAAAAAAATGGTTTACCAAAAAATACTTCCCTACAAAAATAAAGTTATTTTTTGATAGAACACAAACTTTTCATAACAGAGTAAATCAATCAAATAATGTTCAATCTTTATGGATACATGTAAGAACATATAATAAAAAAGGGCATCCAAGGCTACGAAATTGTACTGCATACTTAACTGCCGCAAAATCGTTTAATAAAAATAAAATTTATGAAGATATTCCTGATTTTTTATGCAAGTTGCCTTTATCTTGGGGACATACTGGAGGATCATTAGTTTGTGATTTATTTCCAGACGAATCAGCAAATATTGATTTGTTTTTTATTCCTCAATCTAATGCTCGACTGATAGTTAGTACTAACTTAATACCAAGTGGAACTCAAAAATTTTTCCACCAGGTAATTATTTATTTACTATCGTTGCTTTTGCAGATAATGCGAGCTATAACGAAATTATTTTAAAAGTGAAGTTTGATGGAGTAAACATTCCTGAAATCAAAGAATACAAACAATAGTTGCATTTCCTAAATATTTTGTTTTGTGACCGGCAGATGACCTCACCTTCTCCTCTTCTGGATACCAGCCTACACTGGTATGACATTGTAGATAGACTTGAATTTCTTTACTAAACAACTTATCTTGTGCTATGCCAAACTACTCAATCACACTCAATTTTTTTATACCTAAAACAATTG
The DNA here is from genome assembly GCA_024278935.1 of Candidatus Zixiibacteriota bacterium. Classification (GTDB taxonomy): domain Bacteria; phylum Zixibacteria; class MSB-5A5; order GN15; family FEB-12; genus QQUK01. The sequence goes on along the minus strand of JAJRSF010000053.1, from coordinate 29,142 downwards.
TAAATAAATTCAACGAAATTGAAATTTCAAAACCTCTATCTTTTGATTGGCGAGAGAAAGAATATTGTCATTGCACCGTTAAACCAATCGCACTATGTGACGAACTCCCTCAACAAGAAATTTTTGATAACTGGATTATAGAAACTCAAATAGTTCTCGCATCACAAAAAACATTTAATATCAACATTCAAGATATATCAAATTTCCCCACAACTATATATGCCCATGTTATCTCTGATGAACTAACGACACTACACAAAAAATTATGTACTACACTCCCTATCAGTCAGCCTCAATTTGAAGAAGATAACTACCTCCCACATCTGTCTCTTGGAATATGTAAAAGTTCAATCACGAATGAGATATACATAAAACAAAACTTTGGCGAGTTCATTGTCAATGAAATTCAACTCGTCAGTTGGAACCTGAACGACCTCAGCAACCCGAAAATTCTCCACAGATTTACGCTTTCCGAACAACTATAATTATCGTATACTTATACCCATAAATTGAGAACCAAACGAAACTTGGATTACGGAAAGGAAATTATGAGTTCAAATCTGTCAGCCTCAATCATTATCTGTTCATACAATCGTGAAGAGCTGTTTGTCAACACAGTCAAATATGCCCTTGCACAAAAACATGACAAGCTTGAAATTCTTATAATCGACCAGACCAATAATCATAATGAAGCGACAACCAAATTTCTCGAAGAAATCAAATCCAATCCAAAAGTTCACTATTTCTTCTCCGACCGTCCATCGGTAACTAAAGCACGAAACATCGGCCTGAAAAATGCCACCGGTGATATTTTGATTTACATCGACGATGACACCGAGTTTGATGAAAACTTCGTAAGCCACCATCTGGCAGTACAAGAAGAGGGCTACGATGTTGTCCAGGGACGGGTAATCGAAAAAGGAAACTCACCTCAATCGGAAAAACCTTTATGGCTTTCTAGACGTCTCAAATTTTCAGGTTCCGATGATTGCGAAAATGTAGGTCCGACAAATGTCATCACCGGCTGTAATTTCTCGGTAAAACGTTCCGTCGCCGAAGCAGTCGGAGGATTCGACGAACGTTTCACTCGCCTTGATATCCGTGAGGATGCTGATTTTGGTTACCGATGCTATCGCAAAGGTTACAAGATGGTATTCTCTCCTGTTGCGAAGCTCAAACATTTACGCTCTGACTTTGGAGGAGTAGGCTCAGGTATCGGTATGCACTTTTTCAACGAATCTTACTACTACCACGAAATGTTATTTTGCAAAAACCATTTCTCTCCCCTTGTCCAAATCTATTACAAAATCAGGCTTAAATTACGAGGGAAAAAAGCCTTATCAAAACTAATTAAGTACTCTTTTGCCCAAGCAGAAAAAAAATAATCTTAAAATAGATATTGTAATTTGGACTATTTCACCCTATCTTCATACACGAATTTGAAACTATAACATTTTTTGAAAGGATTTAAATAATGGCAACATACGAATGTCCTCAATGCGGAATGTCTGTAAATGCAACATGTGCGAAATGTGATGCACCTCTTGAAAACGGAACTTTAAAACTTGACGATGGCAATGAAGTGCAGATTTCACAATGCCCGAACGGTCATGGAAAAATAAAATCACCTATGTGTTGTGGTGAAGACATGAGCTGTTCTTTATAAGTTTGCTTTAGATGTAAAATTTAAACCATGTTATGTTTCGTCATAGCATGGTTTTTTTGTAAGTACAAGCAACCATGCAGGAAATATTTTCTGTTGACTTTAATTAATAAAATTATAATATTTGAATTGTATTTAAAAATGGGCTGCTTAAAATTATTTTTTCTAAAAACATATTTTTTATTTTTTTATTAAGGAAGAACGTTTGATTGGTTGATTGATTTCAATCAATAACAAATTACTTACAAAAGGGTCAATCATGGGAGAGTTACGGTTAAACTTAAAAACTGTTATTTTTATGATAGTCATTATCATTATTGCTTTTGTTGGAGTTTTATCTGGCAGTTGGTTTATCAATTGGAAAAATTCAAATGTCGAAGCAGATAATCTTTACAACGATATTCCGGTAATCAAAACATTGTTCAACAAAAACGATCCGTTCCCGACGTTAGACCTAATTGACATAAATGGGAAACAAATTGAATCTAATAATATTTTTCAAACCTCACATACAATCGTGTTATTCTTAGCCCCTGGTTGCGAACCGTGCTGCGATGCTATTTCCTATTGGAAAATTTTCTATAATAAATTACCTGAAGGCTTCCAACTAATCGGACTTTGTCAAAGCGAGCTTGAATCTGGACAATCATATATTTTGGAATCAGGTTTCCCATTCCCGGTATATTTTGATACTTCGTATACATTATCAATAAATTTTGAAGTTAATCAGTTTCCAAATGTTATGGGTGTTTTTAACAGTGGCAAAATTGCATTTCTTAATCGAGGTTTATATGGAGATTTTTCACCTCTTGATGCATGCAATCTAATAAAGGAAGAACTTTAACAAGCAAATAATTGGTTGCAACCATACTCTCAGAAGAGCCTAATTAAAATTAGGCATAAATGGAATTAACTTTTTGAAAGGAAGTAATTGAAATGAAAAAATTTCTGACAATCACCTTATTTTCCGTATTTGCATTTTCCTTCGTGGCTGGTATCTTAGCAACTACGGTAAAAGCAAAACCTCCAACTGCTTGTGAATACAGATGTGTTGAGCAAGATTGGTACCTTTGCTGTTTGACCCCAACAGGTGAAGTTTGCACATTTATTCATTACACCTGCGAATAAAATTTAGTTTTACTTTTTGATTTATCTAGATAAAATACAAGGTAAGATACTAAGATATCTTACCTTGAAAATCTGGTAAGACATGTAGACTTTTTATTTAAAAATAGAGCTTGAGTCTTTACGAATATTATAACCATGACCAATTAGAAAATCTTCGCCCTCTTTCATCGTTCTGAAAGTCTTGCTGATATCTCTATATTTTCCGGAGTCAAACATTTTCATTAACTGGCTATATCCAATTTGTTGATTGATAATATACACCGTCCATTCCATCTTGTTGTCTCGACACCATTGATTTAATTCTCCAATCACTTCGATAACTTCAGGATGTACAGTTTTCCAATTTGACAAATCAACAATCTTTGACCAAGGTTGTTCTAAAAGTGGAGTAGCTTCTGCTTTTAATTCTTCGGCATAGGCATGGGCAGTTTCAATTTTCCAAATACCATATATTTTGCTATACAGCATACGGTTTTTTGTATCGCATTCAAATGAGAACTCAAAACTCCAAGGTGACATACTTTTTTAACCTTATATGATTTTATTTTTAAATTTTTAGTAGCCCATGAATATTTAAAAGGTACGGCTTCCAAGTTGGAAAACAAGTAAATTCGGTAATATGGTATATATATAATACGTTTCAAGCAGTTGAATGTATAATTAAATTTCAATCACGAATATAAATCTTTTTGTTTGCATAATCTACTGTAACATTAAAGTTCTGCAAAAAAGTCCCACCGATAATTCCCTCGAATTTTGCTCTCGGCGTCGACCTTTTGAACTCACTTAAATCAGAAACATATGCCCAGACATCGGTAGCCTCAACTCCCTCAATATTGATAGACTTTATAATCGCTTTTCTGTCTATCCGTTTTGGAATCTCAAGTTGTTCGGCGACCTTTGGAGTAATTGTCGTATACGATGCACAGTAATCTAAAAGCATCGGAACGGTCAACTCATCATTGATGACAACATCAACAAGAATCAAATGACTATATTGCGAAAAAGAAATCTCGGTGTACCTTTTGCCGCTTAAAAAACTAGGTTCATCTTTTGATAGTTCCAGTAATTTATTAGGATAGTCTATTGAGACATAAAACTCTTTTAAAATCTGAAAACCAATCAGACCATCAGGAGGTTCTCCCCCATGGCTCAGTTGCGAAATATCTACGACAGTTGCACTCAAATTTTCAAGCTCTATATCACCAGAAATCTCAAGCGACTTTATCGATGCTGCCATCGCTTTTGTTGAACCGTCGACACCTTGAATATTTCGCTGACCAAAAGTTTGTAGCAGCTCTATATTATTATCTAAGGCAAATTGTCTATGCAGATAGAACCGATCGGCACCGGTGTCAATTCCAAACTTACCCGAGATATGCCCATCGATGAGTACATCTACTTCAACAATACCGGACATAGGGTCAAATGGAACCTGTTTGGCGACTAGCGAAATCACTGCAATGAGAATCAGAAGAGTTGTAAGAATAATTTCGTTCATACTGTTTATATCGGAAAATCTCTCGGTGATATTTAATCACCGAGAGATAAAGAGTTTGTTTTATACAATTTCGTCTTTACGACGGTAGTAAACTACTAAGGCACCAATCAGAATCAGTGTCGTACCAACCCATACTAAATTGATAATCGGTTTTTTGGCGATATCCAAAATAAGTCTGTCAACCGGACCCGATGATGTCAGCCCGGGAATCCTGAGAGAAACCGCATCTTGGTCGGCTAATATCTGATCGATAGAAACCAGAAGTTGTGAGTTTGTTCCTAAGGTGGCAGGTTTGTCAATCGTCTCAGAGTGAGTACCATGAGAGACCATAGAAATCGCCGGAGCAATATCAAAGGTCGTACCATCTTTGGTCACACTTATATTAGCAAGAACCGTCATACCGGAATGTTCATGGTCATGGTTCCCTTCAACTTCATCTTGTGTCATTACATAATCAGAAAAAGTAAAGTGGAACCCACCAATTTCAGTTGCGATACCTTTTTTGAGAATCAAAGCATTGCTTTGACGATTGTTTTCCTGAATTTGTTCAGGTGAAAAATATAGATCGTATAACAGATGCTTATCGACATACGGTTTTTTCATATACCCTTGCAGCTTATTCGAGAAGTAATATTGTGGATCAGCATTATAAGTGCTGTTCCCTTTGGTTACTTTTAGTATCAAAGCATTTTGAGGGAAATCAATTTCATGCTCCATACCAAGGTACGCAACATTCAAGCCGAAAGCATCATCGCTTCCGTCACGAGGAATAACTAATTTTTCATTGGTAGTAAAAGCCGACGAAGCCAAGATTCCAATAATCATAATACCAAAACCAAGATGAGAAATTTGAGCTCCGATAGTTTTCCATGATGACATATTTCGTATGAGTGAAATCAAATTACTCATCGACATCATAACCGCTACAGCAAAGAACAAGAGAAAGAGATAGTTCTCTACTCCGACATACATCGAATAGGCAACAGTCAGAATTGCTCCTCCCAAAGGAATCATCATATCTTTTAAAAATTCTTTATTTTGCATATACATAGCAAGCGTTGTGACAACAATAGCAAATATTGTCGCAAACATAATCGTCGCACCTAGCACAAAATGGAACAGACCAAAGCCTATCGCCAACGAACCACCTGCCGCTATGCCAAGTTTGGTTTGCCAGTTTTCAATCTTAATCGAGTTGTAGGTTGTAAATGGAGCAACTGCCAGAAGTAAAGCATATATCACCGCAAACGGTGCCGCAAAGGTATTGTAGGTAGACAGATCAGCCGCACGAGGAGTATCGGTAAAGATGTTTGTTAGGATAGGAAGTGATGTCCAGAACAAGACAATTACCGAGAAAAGAAACAGTAGTGCCATGCCACCAAAAGCGACAAATTCTTTATGGAAGATATTATACGAAATCGGCGTATTACCAATCTCATCCTGTTGCGGAATAAGTATAACTAAGTTCGCTAGTACATACGTGACAATTAGCATACCGACATACTGATTTCCGCCGGTGAAAAATGTCGTCAAACCAAATGCCCCAACCAACGCACCGGCTAAAATATAATTGATTTTATTTCTGACAAAGAATGCCAGCGTCATAAGAATATACAGCACTAAGAAGAATACAAGATACTGATTAATCCCTAAATCTACAAAACTATGTACCGAGAAATCAGCAAGCACTCCACTTCGTGTTAAAAAGGTACCATAGATTACTAAGACAAATACAAACGATGACATCAGCAGATTCGTTTTCCGCAACGCACCGGTTCGTTTTTCAATTATCATTCCATGTATAAAAGCGAGCGATATAAACCAAGGGATAAACGATGAATTTTCAACCGGATCCCATGCCCAGAACCCCCCCCATCCTAATGTGATGTACGCCCAGTAGCCACCTAAGATATTACCGGCAGCAAGCATAAAGGCAGTGATCGCTGCCCATGGAAATGCTTTTTTTACCCATGACGAAAAATCATTTAGAATTAGTGCCGACATCGCGTACGAGAATGGTACCGCAGCAAGTGAATAGCCGATAAATATAACTGGAGGATGAATCACCATCCATGGGTTTTGAAGCAATGGATTTAAACCTGCTCCATCAGGAGGATAACCGTTGAGCAAAGCGAATGGTGAAAGTTTTACTAAGAGGAATAAGAAGAACAGATTTACTACTGAATAAATCACCATGCTTACGTTACGATAGATTCCACCTTTTTTAATTAAGATAAATCCAAAGTAACAGTTCATCATGAGCCATAAAAGATAGGTTCCTTCTTGTCCACCCCAGAGCGCGGAGAGCGTATAGAAGAATGGTAAGGCTCTATCAGAATAGTTATAGACATACGAAACAACATACGTTTCAGAAAAGAAAAGGTAAGACAAATAAACTGTTGCCATCGTAATGACAACAGTAAAAACGGTGTACAACTTTATTGCAAGATTTTCATATTCATTTTTACCTTTTGCAATTAAGAGGAAAAAAATCCCGACCATTACATTGAGGGCAAATCCGATATATATAAGCAGATCGCCAGGAACATTTGGTGCCATTTATTAAACTCCGGTTTCTCCAACGGCTTCGTTGTGTTTTTCCATATCCTGAAATTCTTCGCCATCTTCACCTTGATATTTTGAAGGGCATTTCACTAACATTTGATCGACAACAAAAGTATCACCTTCTGTTCTGCCTTTAAGCACTACCGATGTAGCTTGGTCAAAATTACCCGGTACAACACCATGATAAACAACATTCATAGTAGCAGCACCGACCATTGATTCAGCTTCGGCATCATAGACAGCAAATTCTAAACGTGAATTCTCAGCATCATATTTTTTTGTATCAAAATCAATTTTTCCCATGACCTGAACCATCTTGGTTGTATTCTTTGCTTTGTCAATTGATACATACTGAATAGTAGTATCCAAAAATGCAGTCGCTCCCCAAATCATAAAGACTAATACAATAACACCGCCAATAATATATTTTGCAGTCATCGCGACTTCTCCTCAAGTTTTTTTACTTTCTTATCAACACCAAAAATAAAGGTAAAGAGACCTACCCAAACTATTAGTGTCACAACCATAACAATATAATTGCCTTCCATCTATAAATCCTCCTGTTCTAATTTCTTTCTTACAAGGAGTTGTACTCGAACTCCAATATTAAATAACCAAATATATAATACGGTAAATAGTGCTAAAGATGAGAAGAAAACTAATGAGATAGCACCTTCAACATTAAACTTTAAATCTTCACTTATAATAGAATCATTCGGATGTAGCGTTGGTACCATACGAGGAACTATAAATATCAGAAACGGTACTGTCACAAAGGCAAAGATAGAATATACTGCTGACAAAGCAGCTCGTTTTTCCTCGATTTCAATAGCACCACGTAAAGCAAAATAGGCTCCATATATTAGAAGTAGAATAAAGATTGATGTTTGCCGAGGATCCCAGTTCCAATACATGCCCCAAGTAACTTTGGCAAACATTGCCCCAGTTACTGTTGCTAAAACACAAAAGATAAAACCGAGCTTTGCAGCAATCATCGCTTTGTCGTCATATTTTAATTGTCTAGGCTCACCTTTGGATATTGTTAAATATGGAATATTCATAAACCATTTTACTTTAAAACAGATACCAGATAAATATTGGATAGCATAAAACATTGACATCGCAAATGCGATCACGCAAATCCATGCCTGTGGGATATGATAATAGAAAATCCTGCTTGATTCTCCTATCTGTTGCTGAGGTGCTGGCAACTCAAATGAGAAGTAAATCATTATAGACATTAAGACAAATAATACTAACTTATACCACATCTTTCAATTTCTCCAAACATTCATTATCCTTGTAAACCATTATACAACCCAATTTTAAAAAAGCAACAAAATTCAGGAGATTGGTCTTTTTTTCACAAGCTTTTTATTTTTATTCCCGCCAGACAAACTTGAATAACAGGAGTGAAATGGTAGTCATAACAACGACATAGGCGATTAAAAACTGAATATCCGACGATGCCGCAGCAAGGTTTTGATTGTCAAATATTTTTTCAGTTGCCCCGACTAAAACCATTAATAAGACCATTAGAATTGGAAATGATACAACAGCAAATAATGCACCCTTCACAGATGCTTTCGAAATTATCGCCGCCACTAAAGTTGTCGCTGATACCAATCCAAGAATCCCTAAGACTAATATGACAATGAACGGCAAAATATTTCCGGTAGGTGCATCGGTAAAGATGAAAAACATCGGGGTGATTATTGATGTCATCGTGATAAGTAGGGTGAGATTAAATAATAATTTTCCAATATATATAGAATTTGGTTCAGCTGTTAAATTAAGAATCAACGATGTTCCCGTCTCTTCTTCTCTGATAAATGTTTGGGCTAAGCCTGACATTGCGGAGAAAAACATGATTATCCAAAAAAGTGCCGACATCAGTTTTGGTGATAATCCGCTCTGCCCTAATGAGAACGATACAACTGTGAGAGTCGTAACGCCAAACATCAGAATTGCGTTCAAAGCATTTTTGGTACGAAGTTCCAAACGAAGGTCTTTGAAATAAACGGCAAGAGATCGACTAAGTAAGCCGGACGATGTTTTTTGCAAGATCGTACTCCTCTTTTTCGTTGGTCGCTATTAATATGATAGCATCTTTGCGGTACTCTTCAACAATATCAAAAACAATTTTTTTACCGTCGTCATCCAAATTCGATGTTGGCTCGTCGAGAAACAAAAACTCAGGCTTCTTTAAAAGTGCCACGGCATATTTCAAACGCTGTTTCATCCCCGATGAATACTCCATGACATAATCAAAACCTCTTCCCTCAAGACCTACTTTTGCCAAAAGAGAATTTATCTCTTTCCCGGTTACGTTGAAGCCTGAAACCGTCGCAAAAAATACTAAATTTTCTTCAGCGGTAAGATGGTCATACAGGTTTAAATATGGGGAGACAAATGAAATATATGAACGGAAATTATCGTCGTCTAATACTCTGCCATTATCGTTGTAGACGACCGTTCCTTTACTCGGAACTAAGAGCGATAAAATGACTTTGAGAAGCGTCGATTTACCCGACCCGTTAGAGCCGACAATGGCTATTGAGTCACCAGTTTGTAAATCGAAATTGATTTTCGAGAATACTTTTCTGGCACCAAACCGCTTACCTAAATTTTCAACAGTTAGTTTGTACATAATGACGGTTATAGTACAAAATTAGCCAAAAGATGCAACAAAAATATTATAAATCAGTCATGCTGAGCGGAGTCGAAGTATGTTTCACTAATATCACTCCCCCAATGTCATTCCCAGCTTGACTGGGAATCCAGTATAATTGTCATACTGAGCTTGTCGAAGTATGCTATTGATGTCAACTCACTCCCAAATGTCATCCCCTCACTCATATGTCATCCTGGACTTGATCCAGTACCCAACATTGTTGTTTTCTTAAATGCAATGTTAATTCAGTCTCCCCCAATATCATCCCGGGCTTGACTACGGCTCAAGTATCACATCAGCCTCTCAATCATTGACAATTCAGGATATTTTCCATATCTTATTTATACAAGCTTAAACAACTTTTAAAAGACGGAGGAACTATGCTTAACAAAACAAATTTTAAAATCTGGTTGATATTAATTCTAACCATTACTGTATCAAGTAATGTTTATAGCTTTGGATTAGAGGATTATTTAACAACAACACTAATTGAGTCTACAAATCAGCATATTGTTATAGAATATAATTTAGACGTAGAAACTATTGAAAGTGATAATATGTTATCTTATGCGACTACCGCTATTATAATACCAAATAATGTAAACATAAATTTGAATAAACTAGAAGAAGAAATTATAATTTATACTGGCACAGCTCTTTATTCCTTTGAAACTGTTGTTTTAAGTGAATCCTATATCCATCGAGATTTTACTTGTATTTCAATAAAAATAAATTTGGGTTATGGTAACGAATTAAATAAAAATCTTGTAAAGAAACTCGTAATAGAACTAAATTTTGACCAAATAGGTTATTACAATTTTCCAAATAATGTCGTTAAAGAATATGATGAATTATACCGCACGAGATATCTAAATTATCAAAATCTATTTACACAAAGTCCACCAAATATAATACCTGGAGAAATATTGATTTTTTCTGACCCCTCGTTTCTTTCTGCTTTAGATGATTATATCATATGGAAAGAGCAAAAAGGATTAAAAGTAACGGTGGTAAATGTAAGTACAATAGGCAATGATACAACTGCGATAAAACAATATATTACAAACTATTATAGTGCTAACCCTGCATTAACTTGGGTGATGCTAGTAGGTGATGCACAAAAAATTGTTTACCCTCATGCGACTTATGACGCAGGCGAACACCCCAACGATAATAGCTATGGGAGATTAACAGGAAATGATCAATTTTCAGACTTATTTGTTAGTAGAATTACTGCACAAGAGATTGGACATGTCGAAACTCAAATGTACAAAACACTTTCCTACGAAAAAAGTCCATTCCCTAGTGATTGGCTAGAAAAAGGTATGTTCGTAGGCTATTACAACGAAGATAACTACAATCATGTTTACTATAAAGAACTACCTGAAAAGTTAAAAGCAATAAATTATAGTTTGATTGATACGATTTATGATCATGGTGAAATACTTAGTACTGCTGGAGAAGAAAGTTTAATTAGTGGTATTGCGAATGGAATAAATGATGGAAGAGGTTTTATCATTTATGCAAGTGGGCACGGATACATTAGTGGATGGTATAACCCTCATTATAATACAGGGAATATCTATCACTTAACTAATGAAAATAAGTACCCTATTATTATTGGTGGAGGATGTTATACTGGTGATTTTTCTTTAAGCTATAGTTACGCTGAGGGTTGGGTACGAGCAACTCATTCTGATACTGGAGAACCAACAGGCGCAGTTGCAGTTGGTATGGCAACTGCTTATTTAAGTTTATATCCACATGCAAGAGAAGTTTTTCTACTTGCAATGGCAAATGGAGAGGTTACAACTTTTTGTGCTTTATCTCATTTAATGTTAATGAAAGATACGGATGCCAGTGTTGGATATAATTTAAATAACCATGATATTGATTTCTATGCTATCTTTGGCGACCCATCTCTGCAAGTACGTACTACTACACCAACTACTTTGACAGTCAATCATCCTAACAGTCACCCTTCCTGTTTTAGTAATACTTATGCTATTGAAGTAGTCGGAGAACCAGGTGCTTTATGTGCTTTATATGCTAACGGTACACTTTACGGTTCTGCCTATACAGATGACAATGGGTTTGTAACAATTTCGACTCCTACACTTTCTGCAACAGAAGATGTTATTCTAACCGTAACAGCATATAACACATTACCATATATTGAAACTCTTAAATTCGACAGTGATGGTGATGGAGTTTCTGTCTGTACAGATAATTGTTTAGGGACATCAAATCCGTTGCAACTTGATGGAGATAGTGATAATATTGGTGATGAGTGTGATAATTGTTTAACTACCGCAAATAATAACCAACTTGACACAGATGGCGATGATTATGGTGATGCCTGTGATATTTGTGCTGGCTTTGATGACAATATCGATTCTGATACCGATGGTTTCCCTGATGGGTGTGACAACTGCCCTACAACATACAACCCATCACAAGTTGACACAGATTCAGATGGTTATGGTGACTTGTGCGAATGCATTCCGTTACTTCGTGGTAATGTAAGTTATGACGCAAGTGACAATGTTGATATTTCAGACTTAGTTCTAATGGTTGACTTTGTATTTAATTCGGGAGTACCACCACAAAGTTTTGAGGAAACTGATATCAATTGCGATTCAGCCATAGATATTTCTGACTTACAAGACCTCGCTGACAATATTTTTAGTGCCGTTCCTATACCTTTTGATTGTGATTGTAACCCAACACAGTAATACCACTTATTTTCTCAAGATTTAAACTTTCTAATCTGGCAGAACCTTTATGGTTCTGCTTTTTATACAATGCACATGAATTTAAGTAAGTGCCAAATAACCTCCCTTCCCCCTCTCTACATCCCTCCAATAAACCTACAACTTCTCCCCTTAACAACATCGCACCTCTTTCCTATGAACAACTTAATTTCGAAAGAGAAAAATATATGCACAAAAAGACTACAAAAAATATTAGCAAAAATGGGTTAAGCCATTTTCTTGAGCAAAGCCATTTCCCCACAACAGGCTATGCCTGTGTTACTTATCTCGTAAAAGAGCAGAAAAAACAAACATAGTAGGTTCCCTTTATATGCGAAACGAACCCGTTTAGTAAGAAGAGAAGTAAAAATAACGCTATACCGAAAAACGAACCCATTTTGCTATAAAACAATGAGACAGATTAGATTACAAGGAAAAAGTTGGTTTTAAGAGAGGATAACTAGAAACCCACCCTAAAGGGTGGGCTACCCAGCTACGATGTTGATAAGTGAAATGCTCAAAAAAAGGAACAGGCGAACCTGTTCCCTACAAATTTATTGTTGTCGGGTTCTGTTCGTTACAACGAACTTGGAACACCGACCTACCAACTAAAAAACGGAAAACTTGAAATACTTCCGTGGGTCTGCTTGAATATCAGCGATGAGTGAATTCATACGTGCCATAAGGTCGGTCATCTCAGAATACAATGCCGTGTCATTGACAAGCATACCTAAATTACCTTCGGCGACGTTCATCTTGTGTAAGATAGAATCAAGCGAGGCAGTACTACTTTCCAAATTATCATAGAGCTTTGGATCATTGACAAGCCGTCCGATAGTTCCTGTATTGTTGTCAACTTTTGCAGTGATAGCTCCGACAGCATCGGATGTTTTTTCAAGCGACTCAACAATGCGAATCTGATTCTTTTGTAAATTGGCAGTAAGTTTTGTCATTTCAGCAAGGAGAGATGTCATATTGTTATACATTGCTTCATCGGTGACAACTTTCCCAAGAGTCCCTTCTCCCCTGTTCATCCGGGCAAGAATAGAGTCGACATTATTGATTGTACTGCGAATATCAGAGAACGAATTTTTCGCTTCAACAAAAACCGCCACGGCAGTTCCTGCATCTTTGGTCGGGACTTCATCCATATTAGCAATAGGTTCACCGCCATGTACACCGGGGATAACTTCAACATATTTATCACCCAAAAATCCGATAGTTCCAAGTTGCACTCGAGCATCGGCAGTCATCCGATCCCATACTTCATTTTTCACACGACAAACAAGTTCAACCTGTTTCTCAGGCGAGATGCTTACAAATTTGACAGATTTTACATTGCCAACCTCAACGCCAGACATCCAAACCGGTGAACCGGGAACGAGTCCATTGACATTTTGAAAGTAGCAAACAAATTTCTTCTTAGATTCAAATATCGAGGTTCCACCACCGGACAGCGATGCCCAAAACATCACAGCTATTGCCATAGAGATGACAATTCCGATTTTGAGAGATCCCCATTTGACTTTGGTTGTTCTTTGCATATTCATAATTTTAAAGTCCTATGTATAATTAAAAAATTCTTTTTTGAGTACTTCATTAAATGACAATCTAAAAGGAGCTAAAAATTGCAAAACATCTAAGTTCTTTGAGTCACGCAGTTCTTCTAAAGTTCCATCAAACGCAATCTCACCTTCGACAATAACAATAAACCGTTTGGCGAATCCGATAGCATCGGTAATCTGATGTGTGACCACTATAGTAGCAATCTGTCGTTCGTTGTTTAGCTTTGCGATAAGCTCCAGCACATTTTCAGTCGACTGCGGGTCAAGCCCGGTTGTTGGTTCATCGTAGAGCATAGCCTTTGGTGCAGTTGACAAAAGTGACCGTCCGATAGCAACCCGACGCTGCATACCACCCGAAAGTTGTTCCGGGAGTTTGTCCATAATTTCATTGGCATCTAGCCCAACAAAGCCAAGCATCTCGACAGCCTTTTTCCCAACTTCATCGATTGAAAGGTCAGTATGTTCAAGCAGATAAAATCCGACATTCTCCCAGACCGACATTGAATCAAACAAGGCACCATCCTGGAAAACCATACCGATTTTTTTGCGGATATCCTGTTTCTGTTTTTCTTTGAGATGACAAATATTCTGTCCATCAACACAAATCTCTCCGCTTTGTGGACATTCAAGTCCTAAGATTAGACGAAGGATTGTAGATTTGCCAGAACCGGATGGCCCCATGACAACAACTGATTCACTCGAACCAACCGAAAAGGAAATATTTTTTAAAATTGGTTGTTCGCCATAGGCGAAACTGACATTTTTAATTTCAATCATAAGTAACCTTTGAGATACGATGAAGCCAATTTAGTTATGAAAAAGTTTACTACCAAAATTACAATAGATGACAATACAACAGATTCTGTTGTTGCTTTACCTACACCCTTGGTGCCACCTTCTGCGGTGAAACCTTTATAGCATGCGATAAAAGCGATGACAAAAGAAAATACGATTGGTTTTATAATTCCAATAAATAGATTTCCAAATATAAGTCTTTCTTTTACAGCCGCAAAATACATTGTACCCGAAACATGCGCCAAAAAGACGGCAATAATATAGCCACCGAAAATAGCAATAGCATCACAGAAAATAGTTAAGACCGGTACCATGACCATAAGTGCCAATAACCGAGGAACCGCTAATTTTTTTATAGGGTCAATCCCAAAAGACATTAAGGCATTTATCTGGTTCGACGATTTCATCGCCCCAATCTCAGCAGTAATACCAGAAGCAACCCGAGCAGCAATCATGAGTGCGGCAAGTACCGGACCAAGTTCTCGTACAATCGCAATAGTCATAATTCGTCCGAGATAATCTTTGGCACCAAAATCAGCAAGTTCATTTGAGAAGGCTAATGCAAATCCCTGTCCTGCAAAAATCCCAGTTAAAATTACTAAATAAAGTGAACCGATTCCGATAAGGTACATCTGTTCTTTTGTTTCGGCGAAATAAAAAGGACGACGAAAAATCCCAAAAATCATTTTAATAGAAAAATAAAATAGATTTTGGGTTGTAAAGACAAAATGTTTTAAACCTTTATTAATAACAGAAAAAATAACGAGTCCTCTCTTTCAGTAACAACCTAACTTTTTTTAACATACTATAATGCTAAAATATTCAACAGCAAAAAAGTAAAATAGTTTAAAAAAAATCAAAGACAAGTTATAAATTATTCGTTATATATAGACTTAGATATAAATCTGTTTTTTAAAAATATAAATGAATGGAATTGAGAATACTAAAATGTCTGAAACAAATAAAAAAAAGGGTCACTGTATTGCCCTTTTCTCCGGTGGATTAGATTCTGCATTAGCTGTACTATTGATGCTCCAGCAGGATATTGAAGTGACTGCATTAACATTTATGACCCATTTTGGCTGTGATCTAGGTGATCGGTCATCATGCGGTTCGAACCCATACCCTGCCGCAGAGAAATTCGGTTTTAATGTAAAATTGATGCATTTGGGTCAAAAGTTTGTCGATATTATCGAAAAACCGAAATATGGCTATGGCAAAAACATGAATCCATGTATTGATTGCCGTATTCTGATGCTTGAAGAGGCGAAAAATCTGATGGAAATGGTCGAAGCCGATTTTATTATCACAGGTGAAGTTATGGGGCAACGTCCGATGTCGCAGGTAAAACATAAACTGCATTTGGTTGAAAATGTAACTGGGCTCAAGGGTAAATTATTGCGTCCGTTATCAGCCAAACTTCTAGACCCTACCGATGCGGAACTTAACGGTATGCTTGACCGTGAAAAACTTGAAGGCATTTCAGGGCGAGGACGTTACCGTCAGATTGAGCTCGCCAAAGAATTTGGCTTGGATGATTACCCAAACCCTGCCTCGGGATGTTTACTTACCGATGAAAGCTATTCAATACGGCTTCGGGATCTTCTTAAACATTCAGGCAGACTGACATTCGAAGACCTTAATATGCTTAGAATTGGACGGCATTTCCGTCTTGATAGCAACACAAAAGTTATCGTTGGACGTGATGAAAACGAAAACAATCAACTTGAAGCGTATAAAAAGCCACATTATGGACATGTCGAAGCAATTGGGATTGGTTCGCCTGTCAGTTTGGTTATTGGTGATTGTTCTGATGAAAACTTAGAAAAGGCTGCGATGATAACGGCTCGGTTTACATCGGCCAAAAAAGAACCAACAGTTGATATAACTTTGATAAGCAAAGAATCCCAGCCGATACTGACTGTTCCACCTGCCAAAGATGAAGATTTGAAATTCATTCAGTTACGATAAGTTATGCAAATGAAAAAGGTCCCAACATCTTGTTAGGACCTTCTCTCTCCTCACCATTGAAGTCTTAAAAACAGCTCAACCGCCAAGAAAGCCATTCTCAAATCAAAAAATCGACACGACTTCAGTGATTATTACTTAATATACTAACAAATTGTATGCCATTCGAGTGTGAAGTTTGTATATCGTTCGGTCGCATCGCATTACATTATTTCTCCTGATTTTAAACAAGCAAAAAACTCAATAAACCGCAGATAGTGCTTTATTTAGACGCAGAATTTATTAAAAGGCAAAAAATAAGCCCTTCTGAAATTCCAGAAAGGCTTATAATAATATTGGTAGGACTATCGATACTACTTGAGCATAACCATTTTTTTGGTTTCGCTAAATGAATCAGTATCAATACGGTAAAAATACATTCCACTGGCAAGTGCTGAACCGTCAAATTCAACAACGTGATTACCAGCGACCATTTCTCCATCAACTAAAGTAACAACTTTTTGGCCTAATACATTAAATACAGAAAGGCTCACATTGCCGGAACTTGGCAATGAAAAAGAAATTTGCGTAGATGGATTAAAAGGATTCGGATAATTTTGTTCTAATGCAAATGTTTCAGGTAGTCCATCAATACCATTGGATAATGATACTGTTGTACTATTAAAATCAGGTGAAGTCGTCGCAATAGCACCATCTTCATCATGATAGACATATTGTAGTGAGTGATGTGGTGTTTCAAGAGTTATTGCTTCAAGTGAAATTTCTGTCACAAAGTCATCATTGACTTCAAAAATAAGATTGGCAATGACACCGTCGCCAATAGCGAGATCAGCTTTAGCTACCGGTGATAATTGCGGAAGCAGTCCAATAACGACTGTCCTGTTTTCGTTATCAATGGAAGCAATTTTCATATCAAAATATTCAACCCGAGTTCCCTCAAAACTGACTTCTTTTAAAGTCACTCCTTCAGAAAAGCTGAGTGGAATATCAAGTGCTGCCAATTCAACATTGTTAGATATTTCAATTGGTACAACTACAATGTTATCAGCTGTTACTGCTGATTTAGCTACAGCAAATTTATTTGCACCGGCAAAGATCAAAGTTGGTGCCAATAAAACGCAGATGACAATCATGATTAGTTGAAAATGTTTTGTCAAGATTCACCTCCTATATAAAGGTATAATTCGCTTTTGCTTCATATTTTTCAATTCCTATGAAAAACCGAAGCGCTTCTTTCCGTAAAACGAAAGGTGCTTGAAATTGTTACTCTATAATTATGATGTTTATGACGGTTGTTGAGTTGTTCCCTTACCTAAGTATAAAATTTGATAGCATTGCTGTCAAGATTTTATTGTCCATTTGTTAAACAAACAAAATGGCTTCAAGTTCCCTATTCTTAAACTGTTCCGCAATATTTATACTTACAAAGATGATTTGATTCTCGCCCTGTTCTAATCTTTTACATGATAAACTGTTAGAAGTTCCAAAAAAAGATAAAAAAATAATATTTTTTGAGATTATTCCTGTCTTTATTTTTATTATCGCATCGCAGGAAATGCGATTTAAACGGTTTTGCATTATTGATTGCGTCTATGTGAGCTTATTCGTATGTTATGAACCATAAAATTTATTTTTTCACCTGGAATATAATTAAATGGTACTTGGCAAAAAACTTAATCTTCTCGTTTGTATCTTTTCTACAGTTCTCCTCTCTTTTTCGACAACTTTTAGTTTTGAAAATCAGACAAATAAAACAAGCAGCACAGCATTGGCAACAGATATACCCGGTGAGTATTGTGCACTAGTTCACACACTAGGAAAATTAGTCCTTTCGGCAGAGTCTGTTGAAAATTTTGGTGGCTTGACCGGTTTTGCAGGTGCTGACTGTTTTACCGGTGAAAATGTTCCATACTTTCGAAGTGAATATCCAAAAGGCAGTCGTATCGGTATGTCGCATCCTATATCAACATGGTATGGCGGAATTGTCGGCTCCGACACACTTGTCACACAAGGGAATTATTATGAACTTAGTCCAAGTGACGGGTATTACATAAAGTCGAATATAAATATCAATGGCTTTTATGCCGAAGATGCTGTTTCGGAACTTGATATAAATGTACAAGGACAAGATACATCGCGAGTCCAGAACGACCACTACCGTTATAACTGGTATGACATTCGCCCTCATAAGCCTTTGGGTATAGAGACAAGCAGGACATCATATTCATGGTCGTATGACTACACCGACGATTTTGTACTTTTTGATTTAGAAATCAAAAATATTAATTCCAAACCAATTGAAGATTTTATTTTTACTATGACAACTTATGATGGTTCGGGGTATTCAAGCCTCTTAGATGTCGATAGCAAAGGTGACTTAATCGGACTACTCCAGGACTATACTTATGATGGAAATTGTCCGGTTACAGAAAAACTTAATATGATGTGGTTTGCTGATGGTGATGGTGACCCATTTGAAGGACGATTTTTAGAAAACCTTACAACTGTAAATGATGAAAACTTTAGATCGGCAACCGATATTGCCGGAGTCTTTCATCTGACTGATTATTCAAATTTCTCAGAAGATGTGCGAACATCTTATAACTGGTGGGCGTCTGCCGGTATAGAAAACAAGATGATAATGCCGATAGCACGTGCCAGTGCAAAACAAAGCTATCCTACTACAACTGCTCACCCATTTCAAGATGTTAATTATTATTTGCTTTCTGCTAATGGTGAAATAGATTACGACCAAACATACACAGCTTCGATAACCCCATTTGATCCGATATGGAATTACCCTCCTCAAACTCATGCTGCTGATATTTCTGATGGATTTTCAAGCACTCCCCTCGGCTGGAAACATACTCATCACCTTGTTTCAGTCGGACCTTTTGATATACCACCCGGTGGAATTTTGAAAATTCCGCTTGCCTATGTCGCAGGTGAGGATTTTCATGTACTACCATCAAACGGCGACAATCTTCCTAACAACCCCGACGCATATTATAGCAATGTTGATTTCTCAAACATTGCTGAAAACGCTAAATGGGCTCGATGGATATACGACAACCCGGGAGTTGATACCGACGGTGATGGTGATTCCGGTTTGTATAAAGTATGCGTTCTGGATTCTCAACTTGTCGACGATGCTTGGGTCGTGTCATCGGCTGATACATTTTGGTATCAAGGTGATGGTGTCCCCGACTGGCGTGCTGCCGGTCCACCACCTGCTCCCTATTTTTGGCTATCATCGACAGAGCGAGGAATCAAAGTTCGCTTAAATGGTTCAAAGTCGGAAACAGAAAAAGATTTGTTCACACAGCTTGTAGATTTTGAAGGGTACAATATTTATTTTGGTCGGGATGAACGGGAAGCATCGTTATCTATTGTTGCTTCTTACGACTATGAAAATTTTGATAAGTTTGTGTATCAGAAAAAAGTGAACACATACATTGTTGAAGATCTGCCATTGACGCTTGAAACTATCAGGTGTGCCTATGCCAATGATTGTTACGATGAATCTTTTGACCCGCTACAGTTTACTCGGTCGCATCCGATGTTCATTGGTGATTCACTAATATTTTTCAGAAAGCATTCATATAACGTTTCAGATAATACGATAAAAAAAGTTTTCCCAAATGCTCGTGATCCACGACTTGTACATATTGATTCGTTAGTTGACGATGATTATACCGATGACGGTTTCTATAAATTTTTCGAATACGAATTCGAAATTAAAAATCTTCTGCCAACAGTCAGTTATTGGATTAATGTCACCGCCTTTGATTTTGGCTCACCGAAGTCAGGACTCCCAGCTTTGGAGTCATCAAACACTTTAAACATTCAGGAAGCCTACCCTCTTGTTGATGCTGATGAATCGGCAGATACACGTAAGCAAGTCTATGTGTATCCGAACCCTTATCGCATAGACGCTGAGTATCGCAAGTCAGGTTTTGAAGGTCGCGCAGAAGATGACCGTCCTGACTACCGAGTGCGTGCTTTAAACTTTTCCAATCTTCCTCCACAATGTGAGATCAAAATATTTTCTATTGATGGTGACCTGATTCGTCATCTGTCTCATGACTATACTTTCAGCGACCCGACCCATCGGCATCATAAGTGGGATTTAATCTCCCGCAACACCCAGATGATTGTCAGCGGGTTGTATTACTGGACAGTCGAATTCCCCGATGGCGAAGTACAAGTAGGCAAATTTGTTGTGATAATGTAGGTTATCTTTTTATTAAACAAAACGATTGCGTCTACGTTACTCTTCATGCATGGTATATAATAAGTAAATTATCGAGGGGAATTTTGCATGTATCTACAAAATGGTCTGAGGATGTTTTTTGCTTTTTGCTTTATAATCTCACTATTAATTAGTATAAATTTATCCTCTCATGAAATTCATAATCATAAATCAGATAAGAATAGTTTTACTTCAGATGAGACTGATAATACCTGCCCATTGGTTCATACAAACGGTAAATTAGTTTTAGCAACAGGTTGGATTGGTAGTATGGGAGGACTTACAAGACCACAATTCTCTGAATGGGATTGTTTCACCGGTGAGAGGTTAATATACAAGTACAGTGAATTTCCAAAAGGTTCGGATATAGGGCTATCGAACGCAGTTTATTCATGGTTTGGTGGTGTGAAAGGTTCTGATACATTAGTAACACAAAGTAACTATGGTGAGCTTTTTTCAGATATTAATTACTCTATTCAATCAAACATTGAAGACCACGTTTTATTTTCTGAAGATGCAATATCTGAACTTGAGACTAATTCAACTGGTTTCGATACATCCGATGTTATTGCAACATATTTCCCTTATTATACTTACGACACAAGGCAACATAAACCACTTGGCTTAGAACTAAAGAAATCATCATATTCCTGGTCGTATAGTTACACAGAAGATTTTGTACTTTTTGAATTATCAGTTAAAAACATTTCTTCAAATCCTATAAAAGATTTCTATTACACATTTAATGCTTATGAAGGATCTGGATATTCGCCTTTGTTAGATGTTGATGGTAAAGACGATATAATAGGATTCTTGCAAAATTACACGTTAGACAATGCTTGTCCTATAGATGATAAACTTAATATGATGTGGATAGCTGATGGTGATGGTGACCCATATGAAGGTCAGTTTTTACGTAAATTAACAAAGATTAATGGTAACTATTTTCGTTCAGCAACAAGCGTCGCAGGTGTCTTTCATTTAACTGATTATTCCAATGTCGCAATCGGGATTCGGACATCATATAACTGGTGGGCATCATCTTCTGAAGATGACAAATGGTTTATGCCAATGCGTCATACAAACAGTGTACAAAGTTACAACAAATCATCTTCACATCCATTTGGAGATAATCTTCGCTATGCCATCATGTCAAATAATGAAATAGATTATGACCAAATTTATACTGCATCAATAACACAATATGATTCGGTCTGGCAATATCCGAATCAAAAATATGCCACAGATATTTCTGATGGATTTTCACCTGTTAGTCAACAATTAAATCATACCCATCATCTTATCTCAGTTGGTCCTTTTGATATACCGCCCGGTGGAGTGCTCAAAGTTCCGTTTGCCTATGTTGCCGGTGAAAATTTCCACAAGCTACCATCAAACGGCGATAACCTTCCCGACAACCCCGATGCATATTACAGCAATCTTGATTTTTCTGACCTTGCCAAAAATGCACAATGGGCTAGATGGATTTACGACAATCCCGGTGTTGACACCGATGGCGATGGCGATTCAGGACTTTATAAAATATGTGTGTTGGATTCTCAACTTGTCGACGATGAATGGGTAGCAATGGCAACTGATACTTTTTGGTATCAAGGTGATGGTGTCCCCGACTGGCGTGCTGCCGGTCCTCCACCCGCTCCGTATCTTTGGTTGGAACCGATTGAAAAAGGAATCAGAGTTCGCTTTAATGGTTCTCGTTCTGAAACAGAAAAAGATATTTTCACAAAGCTTGTCGATTTTGAAGGGTACAATATTTATTTCGGTCGGGATGAACGGGAAGCATCGCTTTCTATTATCGCATCGTTGGACTTTGAAAATTTCGATAAATATATTTACAACGAAGGAACCAATTCTTATATCGT
The DNA here is from genome assembly GCA_024278935.1 of Candidatus Zixiibacteriota bacterium. GTDB lineage: Bacteria > Zixibacteria > MSB-5A5 > GN15 > FEB-12 > QQUK01. The sequence continues at coordinate 6,395 of JAJRSF010000053.1, read as the reverse complement.
TGATGACATCCCGCTGACGATAGAAGATATCAGATGTGCTTATGCTGATAGTTGTTACGATGAATCTTTTGATCCGTTACAGTTTGACCGCCCTCATCCGATGTTCATAGGTGACTCTTTGATATTTTTCAGAAAGCATTCATACAATGTTAATGATGATACGATAAAAAGTTTTCCCAAATACTCGTGACCCACGGCTTGTGCATATTGATTCGTTAGTTGACGATGACTATACCGATGAAGGATATTTTAAATTTTTTGAATACGAATTCTTTATTGAAAATTTACTGCCAACAGTTAGCTACTGGATTAATGTCACCGCCTTTGATTTTGGTTCGCCGAAGTCAGGACTACCAGCTTTGGAAACATCAAAAGTCTTAAACATTCAGGAAGCATACCCACTTATCTTCGCTGATGATTCAACCGAGACACGTAAGCAGGTATATGTGTATCCGAACCCGTATCGCATCGATGCCGAGTATCGTAAGTCCGGCTTTGAAGGTCGCACCCAGGATGACCGTCCTGATTACCGAGTGCGGGCTTTAAACTTTGCCAATCTTCCTCCACAATGCGAAATCAAAATATTTTCTATCGATGGCGACCTGATTCGTCATCTGTCGCATGACTTCACATTCAGCGATCCAACGCATCGACATCATAAGTGGGACTTGATAACCCGCAACACTCAGATGATTGTCAGCGGGTTGTACTACTGGACGGTCGAATTCCCCGATGGCGAAGTACAAGTTGGCAAATTTGTCGTGATTATGTAGACTCTCTTCTGTCAGTCAGTCCACTTTTGCAGACTGACAGCTCTAAAAAGAAAATCTAAAACTTGACAGAACACCCATTATCCACGTTTCTTTTATAAAAATAAAAAGATACTCAATCTATCGGAGAATTTATGGCAGACAATAATAATGAAAAGTTTGAACCATTTATACCGGCATCAAAAAACATTGCTGAAGTAACATGGAAAGCGATAATTCTGGGTGCGATAATTTCTGTGCTGTTCGGTTGTGCCAACGCATATCTCGGTCTCAAATTTGGTATGACTGTTTCAGCGTCTATACCTGCTGCCGTTATCTCGATGGCGGTGCTTCGTATGCTCTATGGTGGAAATGTCACCGTGCTTGAAAATAATATTGTGCAAACTATTGGTTCCGCAGGTGAATCTCTTGCTGCGGGTATTATTTTTACCGTGCCTGCTTTCTTTATTTGGAGTGCCAATGGTGCTTTGCTGGCTCAAGGGTATACCTATACTATTTCGCAGATGACAATTTTCTGGCTTTCGATACTTGGTGGTTCTCTTGGTATTCTACTGATGATTCCACTTCGGAAATATCTTGTTGATCAGGAACATAAAAATTTACGATTCCCTGAAGGTACCGCATGTGCGGAAATTATTATTGCCGGTGATGAAGGTGGTAGTAAAGCCAAACTAGTATTTTGGGGTATCGGTATTGGTGCTATTTATAAAATTAGTATGAACATGCTCAAAGGTTGGTCGGAATCTGTCAACTATGATTTCAAGGGACTCTTTAAAGGTGGGACTGTTGGAATCGACGCGACCCCTGCTTTGCTTGCAGTCGGGTATATCATCGGACCTCGTATCGCCGCCTATATGCTTTCGGGTGCTGTCTTAGGTTACTTGGGCATATCACCACTTCTATCATTTATCGGCGAACAACTTCCGCAAGGTACAATCATTTCTCCGGGATTGATTCCACTTGCAGATATGGGTTCTGCCGAACTTCGTAATTCATACATCAAATACTTAGGTGTTGGTGCTGTTGCTGTTGGTGGGTTTATGTCGCTCATAAAATCGCTACCTGTTATCGTGACTTCGTTCAAAAAAGGGTTTGCACAAATTTTACATAAATCTGATGCTGATGAAAACACACCGCGTACCGATAAAGATATTTCTATGAAATGGGTACTATTGGAAGTCACAGGAATTATCGCAGTGATATGGATGCTTCCTGATATAAACCTTGATTTGCTTGGTGTGATAATGGCAGTCATGTTCGGATTTTTCTTCGTCGTTGTATCTGCGCGTATTGTTGGTATTGTCGGGTCATCATCAAACCCTGTCTCGGGTATGACGATTGCGACTTTGCTCGCAACAAGTACGTTACTTATTTATTTTGGTATTGATGGTGTCACTGGGATGGTGACGGCAATGTCTATTGGTACGATAGTCTGTATTGCTGTTTGTATGTCAGGCGATATCGCACAGGATTTGAAAACCGGATTCCTGCTTGGCGCGACGCCATGGAAACAGCAGTTGCTTGAATTTATCGGCTTGTTCTTCCCTGCTTTGGCAATGGGTTTTATGGTCTTCCTCTTAAACGATACATTTGGATTTGTCTATGTACCGGGCGTACACGAGACTCCACTACTTGCACCACAGGCGAATGTGATGGCGACTATCGTACAAGGACTGATGAACTCCGAGCTACCATGGTTACCGATAATCGTTGGTGGTATGATTGCTATAGCGATTGAACTACTGGGAATTTCTTCTCTTCCGTTTGCAATCGGACTCTACCTTCCGCTTTCACTTTCTACTCCGCTGATGACCGGTGGGTTGGTTGCTATGTTGATTAAGAAGGTATCGAAAAAAGATGTTTTCAAAAAGAACAATGAACGAGGTGTTTTGTTTGCTTCGGGAATCGTTGCCGGTGATGCATTGATCGGTGTTGCGGTGGCGTTTATGATTGCCTTTATTCCTAGTTATAAATTGTTCTATGATGCTCACGAAGGAGCCGAAGGAACGCTTAGCGGAGCGATGGGACCATGGGTCTCACTTGCGATGTTCTTTGGATTGGCAGCACTGCTTGGGCATTTAGCGTACCGAGGCTTTAAGAAGAAATCGTAGTTTTAAATACAATATTTGAATAAAAAAACGGAGTCGATGGCTCCGTTTTTTTATGATATAAATTTTGAGATTAATCTAATATTTACTACGGCGTTCGACCATGTAGTTGGAGCCGGGTTTGAGCTTGGTTGCTTTTTTTAAATCAGCAAGCATCTTCGACATCTCGCCAACATGTTTAAACATCCCTTTGTGATTAATAATAATAGCAATCGACAGAGTTAAGATTGGAAATTCTTCGGTGACGCCACGCCGGTTTTTAACCGTTATATAACCACGATCCAAGTCAGCATCTTCATATTTTAAACGAATCAAAGAGTCGAATGTTTTGATAATTGTCTTACTTATAAATTCAAACTTATCCTGCGGGACAATATAAATATAATCATCACCGGCTATATGCCCCACGAATCCCTCACGGCAAACATCAAACACAATATCTTTAATAATCCGTGCAGTCAGTCGTATAATCGAGTCGCCAAAATAATATCCATAGTAATCATTGTACGCTTTAAAATTATCTAAGTCAGCATAGGCTACCGCAAATTCTGAGTTATTATTTATCTGTTCCGAAAGCTCGTGTTCGATAATTGTTGGTCCCGGAAGATGCGTTGATGGGTTGATTGACATATCCCGACGGCTTCGTTCTATAATTTTCTGAATACGTACTTCGACAAGTTTCTCTTTCCAGTCACCGTAGATAAAATCTTCGACCCCCGCTTGATAGGCGGTGATAACAAGATGTTCATCGGGAGATGGATGAAACAGAATTACCGGGATAATTGCCAAAAACATATTTCGTTTTATTAAAGAAACCATCTCGACTTCTTTTATAAAAATATTTTCCTCACCACCTGCCAGTATAATAATATCAATTTCATGTCGTTGACAAATAATGACTAATTCTTCGAATGTATCATAAAAATGTAAACTAATTTGGCTTTTAGAAAAATACTGTTGGAGATGAAAATCAAGCGACATGCCAGCTTGCCGTATCGCAAAATGGTATACGGATTTATGTGGCCGTTCCTTTGTCTGTGGACCTTGCCAATTCTCTAGGGTGGTACTTTTTGTGTTCTGCAATTATATAATCCCGATCAATAGTCGTATAAATCTGTGTAGTAGATATATCGGCATGTCCGAGCATTTCTTGCACTATTCTTAGATCAGCCCCACCCTCTAAAAGATGAGTCGCAAAGGAATGCCTAAACGTATGTGGAGTAACATCTTTAGTTACTTGAGCTAAAGCAATAATAGACCTGATAATCTTCCACAATCCTACCCGAGAAATTTTTCCGCCAAAACGGTTAATGATGAGTGCATTTGTCTTCTCTTTATATTTTTGACTCTCTTTAAATTCGATATAATTTTCAATAGCCGTTTTGGCACAATCACCCAAAGGAACCAGCCGTTGTTTGTTCCCTTTGCCGGTAATTTTGATAAACCCTGCTTCGAATTCTATCTCCGATTCGGTCAGATTTATCAGTTCAGAAATCCGTAGTCCACATCCATATAAGACTTCAATAATTGTGCGATTTCTCAAACCATTTTTGGCAGTTAAATCAATCGAGTTTATAATCTGTTCGACTTCAAATGCTGAAAGATAGCTGGGATGGTAACGTAAAATCTTCGGAGCGGAAATAGAATGAAACGGATTTTTGGCAATCTTCACCGGATAAGTCTCAACAAGAAAATTGTAGAACTGTTTGAGCGATGAAATTTTCCGTGCTATTGTCGCCGGCTTCCGTTCCGCATTCGACAAATTGTCTACAAAGGCAGTGATATGTTTGTTACTGATTTTAAACAGAGAGCTTTTAATATTTAAGTGTAAAAATTCTTCGATATCATTTCGGTACGAGACAATAGAGTTGTCTGATAGTCCTCGTTCAAGTTTTAGATACATGAGGTAGTCATCTATATGTTTTAAATCAACAGACATTAGAATGCATGGGCAATAGAAACTACCGCCACTACCTTATAGCCGGACTCTTCGAGAACTTTTGTTGCTTCAACTACTGTACTCCCTGTCGTGACAACATCATCTACGACAATACAATTTATTTCATCCTCGGTAATTTCTTCTACATGAAAAACAGATTGAATATTTTTTTCTCGATCAGCAATAGCCAACTTCGCCTGATGTTTCCTTTTTTTAATTCTCGTTATTATATCTTCATTCAAAGGTACATTTAAGTGCTTTGAAATTTCTGTAGCAAAAATCGATGCTTGGTTGTAGCCTCGTTCAGCCTCTCGGGATCTATGTAAAGGTATCGGTACCAGAAAATCGGCATCGGTTTCATGTAACAATTCAGAATACATCTTATAAATCCGTTCGGCAAAAATCTGAGACGGCGATGTGATTCCTTTGAATTTGTATTGGATAATAATCTCTCGCATAGGACCGGTGTAGTCGGCGTATGAGAGCAACGGAAGAGTATCATCTTTACAAGTAAAGCATCTTATATCTTCAGAAATAGATGAGAAACATCGTAGGCAGTAAGGCAGTTGTATCAGTTCAATATTCTTTTCACATGCATCACACACAACTTTTTCATTTTCGCTATACGCACCACATCCTAGGCAGAGATGCGGGAAGATGAATTCGATTAAATTCTGAATATATTTGTTTTGTAGAATCGCTTTCATAGAGATAAAAAACAGAGAGAGATTGGTTCTGACAAGTTAAAATTTCAACCGCTTCTTTGTAAATGCACTGATAGAAAAATAGAGAATTGAGATAAGAATAAAAATCGCCGAGATATGAGAGACGACCGCATACATTTCATGATGATCGGCAGTCAAGTATTGAGTGCTGTATGAGAAATAGTCGTAAACAAAATCGACTGCAACTCCGCAAACGATAGAAACAAATATCAGCGAGCCAAGATAAATCATGAGAGATTTTTTCTGTAAGAGTTTTAGAATCACCGTTAGAGATGCGATGTTTGTTGCAGGTCCTACCAGAAGAAAAACTAAAATCGCCCCCGGAGAAAAGCCAACAGCTAAGAGTGCCGCCGCAAGCGGTGTTGATGATGTCGCACAGATATATAGTGGCAATCCAACTACTACTGCTCCGACATATCCACCCCATCCCGATGTCAAAAACTCTGGAATATTCGTAAACGTATTCCCCAGCAAGACAGAAATCAGACCGGCTAAGATATACCCAAGCAGAAGATATGGAGCTAAATCTTTTAAAACTGAGAACATTGAATAACGGCCGACTTCTTTTATTTTCGCAATTGCTGAAAGATTTGTTGTCTCATTTGTAGAGCAACACGATGCACAACAATCAGCTTTTTCAGTCAGAAGATTTTCAGCGTCGGAGTCAAACTTGTTGACAAGCAGCCCTGTTGTCATAGCAGTCAGAAATGCCGCAAGAGGTCGTGCAACGGGTAAGATTGGATCAGTCAGCGAGTAGGTCAGCATGATTGAGTCTACCCCCGTTTCAGGAGTCGAGATTAAAAACGATGCTGTCGCTCCTTTATTCAGTCCCTGAGATCGGAGTTGATGTGCC
>JAJRSF010000052.1 GCA_024278935.1 Candidatus Zixiibacteriota bacterium | reverse complement strand
CTGGAAAGCCCAAAAAATTAGCGCTTATTGCTTGCGTTAGAAAGATGATTGTTATCTTAAATTCTATGGTGAGAGACGGTGCCCAATGGGAGGCTAATTATGCTAAATAATTATTATTTGACACCATAGTCACTTGTTAGGTGTTTTTTTAATAAATGTTGGAGTTCGTACCTCACTCCAACCTACCGTGCTTGGAGGAGTCGCACATTTTCTTGAGTATTTTAAGGAATTCCAATCACCTTTCTAACTCTAAATACGGGGAGGGGTTCTGTTTCTCTATAGGAAGTCAATGTTTCCCAAGTTCCCTCAAGCCATACCCAGCAGGGATATGAATTACAGTATGGCTTAAGATGCATTGGAAGATTCATTGACAAGGCTCCAGTATCAAGGAGAATTTCAATCTTCGTGTTACCTCCATATAAGTAGGAAGACTTTATACGAAGTGAATGACCATGAATTTCAATTGGTAACTGTATAGTACGATTTTTTCCGTTTTCATTAAGCCAAGAGACAATGGTATCACTGATTGCAGGACCTAGCTCGAAACTATATTGCGGTGCTTGAATGCTTTGTTCCATTTTTAATTAAACTCCGTTATTCAGTTTATTGTAGGTGTTACTTTTATAAGTACATCACCTTTAGTCATAGCAGTACTATTCTGTAACATATTCATATTTTGTTGTAGTTGTAGCTGTATCCGAATGATTCCATATCCAGCCATCCTTAAGTCCCTGTTGTATTTTTTCTCAGTTTCTTCATTGGTTAAATTGGTTTCAACTACTTTAGAACCTTCATCGTTAAGTGATAAGCCAGCATCAAACATATCCTGTTTATAATCATGACCATCATCTTTTGAACTGGAGTGATTAAGAATTTTTTTTCTATCTGATGTATATGCGAAGTGATCTTCCCATAACACTGGCGTAGGCTCAGTTGGCCATGCGTCGACAACTACGATCTGATTATCGCCTTCAACTGATGGATCCCCTATAAAAACGAAAGCATGATTAAATCCTTCTTTTTGAGCTACTTGGATATATTCGTTTGGATATTTCTGACGAAGATAATCATAAACAACAAATGCGTGTTCACCACAATTACCTCCTTTTGCAAGTTCAGCTTTCGCAGCAATGAATGCAGCTGGGTTTTTACCCTCAAGTTCTTCGACTTTTGGGGGGATTATGAATAAATTTTCATCTCGCGCAACATCCATCCTATATTTGGAATTATAATTTGTCGCATTTAATGCGTTCATTTGATTACCAGCTCCATAAGGCAACTTTTCTTTTGCGTAATTAATTGCCTCTTGTGCAGCTTCGAGGCGCTCCTTTGTTTTTTTAGAAACAGTTTTGCAATTTGATGCAGAACAACCCACAACTGGTGAACCAACTGACGAATCTGAAAAAACATCTCCTACAGATCTCCACACTGCAGCTAAAGCGTCAAAAATACTAGTCAATTTATTTTTCCATTACTATTTATAAAGATTTTTTGGTGAACCAAGTTGAGTCGAGTTTCTGCTGTCAATTCAAAATTCAGCAGAATTTTCTGTAAATATGGATCAGAATCAAAATCAGAGCGCACTGCGACCATTAAATCAATAAACTTAACAACATCGCATTCTTTCACAATATTATAAGTGGCAGCTTTCGTAATGCTTACATGGATGAAATTTTTCAGTTTTTGATTATCGACTACTTGACAATGATTTGGAAAAAACTGGTTGAGATGGTTAACCATCCTATCTACAAATAAGTTGAGTGCGATACTCTTCATTAACTCCATTTGTATTCGTGTAATTTTAAGCATATTTCCCCTCCCTAAATCAAGCTATTTATAACCCGAATTTAAATCCAAAGTGCAATTTCTAAACTTTTAGTATTTATCTGAATACGAAAAGCTAAAAAATCTGTAACTTTAGGATTTGAAGAGGTTAGATGATACAATCAACTTCCAAATCCAACCAAAGATAAAGG
>JAJRSF010000051.1 GCA_024278935.1 Candidatus Zixiibacteriota bacterium | reverse complement strand
TTTAATTCTTTTGCGAGTTCTTGCATCTCATCGGCAAATTCATCGGAATCAAAGAAATCATCAAAATCATCGGAGAAAAATGTCATGTTGTTTTTGCCATGAGGCACACGGAAAGAAATATCAGGAGCGTTATAATAAACTCTGTCTCTGTCTTTACGTTCAGCAACGGTAACATCGAATTGTTTTTTATTCTTATCTCTGATAACAGTGATATTTACAATGTCGCCATCATCTTTGTCATCGATCGCATCTTTTAAATCTCTATAATCTTCAATATCAAGATTGTCGGCAGCGATAATTATATCACCGGCAAGTAACCCGGCTTCTTCGGCAGGGGAATCTTCTTCGACTTCAGAGATTAAAACTCCCTCGTCGTTGCGAATGCCGAAATATTCACGAAGTTGATCAGATAAATCTGCTAAGTGAACACCGATATATGAAGAGTTGTCATAGGTGAAAGTGTAGTGCTTGTTGTGCGAATCAGAATGACCATCAAAAATATCTATTCCGTGCAAAGATGGAATTGACGGGATTGGTGGAATAGGAGGAATTGGCGGGATCTTTCCATAATGTCTTGAGCCATGATTGCTCCAGAAAGATCGGGATGATCTTTTTGGTGTGTTATCTAAAGTGACTTCGATTTCTATTTGTTTGTCATTTCGTAATATAGAAAGGGTGACTTTATCATCGGGTGCGGAATCTTCCAGGTAGTCAATCAGGTCATCATAGTCATAAATTTTTTCAGAGTTATATGCGATAATAATATCATCTTCTCTGATACCCGCATCTTCAGCAGGGGAGGAGTTGATTACCATATTGACGATAACGCCATATTTAATGTCGAGATCAAACGCATCGGCGAGTTCATCATCGACTGTTTGGGTCGTGATTCCGATCCAGGCATCGTTGTTATTCTTTTTGGCAAAGGCCAATGAGAAAATGAGAGTTACCGAGATGATGAGAATAAGTCCCAAGGTTAGAATTTTTTTCATTTTGCATACTCCTTTATATAAATTCGTCTCTTTCTTAGAATTTTATACGAGAGTCTGCCAATTCTGTTTCATTTGAAACGAAGATGTTTAATTGAGAAAGTGTAAAGTATTTGGGGTAAGTTATTTACCTGAATAGAAAAATAACTGTAGTGAGCCTGTGTAGGCTTTGTCGTGGGGAGCTTCGAGAAAGTCACCACGTGCTGTGAGCTTGATTGTGACTGATTGTGATGATGGCAGAGCGAGTTCAATCTGTCCAAATGAGCCAAAGTCGGAGTTACCGCCGGAGAGAGAAATCGCCATTCCTGAAAGAGGGGCATCGGGGTTCTCATATTTTGGAGAGTTAGAATTTGATGAGAGATAAAGATGTAACCCGCCAAATGTTTTTTCAACGTCAGTTGGTGTCAGCGAATCATAGAATGTGTAGCCACCAAAGATTGAAAATGATTTTGCGATTGGAAAAAGAATCTCTGTTTTATAATTAGTATGAGATTTAGTGTCGCTGAAATCATCGAGCAGTAAAATAGCATCGAGCGAAATTATCGGCATGCCGATCTTACCATCCTGATTTAAGTTTGCTGATTTTTGTAAAGGGCTTGAAAGGTAATAACTGAATCCTATAGAAATTTGGTAGGTGGTTTGAACGTCTTTGATAATTGAGAATGACTGACGTTCGGAAAAATTATCGGCAACTACGTATGACAAGCCTACCTGATATTTTTGGGCATCAACTACAGGTTGCCCGGGTTGATTTTTAATTGAGCTGTACGACGAACCAATATCAAACGACAATTTACCAACAGTGCCATCGGGGTGGTTTTTATGGACATTTTGGTAGCTATACAGCGTGTTTGGATATGTAACTTCTGATTGGCTGTATGTTGCAGAAAACGATATGCATAGGCAAAACAGAGTAGTAAATACTACTTTGAACTGTTTCAATTGAAAATCCTTTGTTAGTGAACGCCATTCTTTCGGCTTTAATATTTGTCAAAAGCGGACAAAAAGCAACCTTTACTCTATTATAATATGTAAGTTTGTGTTGTTTAGGGTTTTATTGTTTTTTTGAAGTAAGTCATAAAAGGAATTGACAAAATTCCGATAAGATATTATATATTGTGACCATTATACTCCGGTGTAGCTCAGTTGGTAGAGCAGCTGACTGTTAATCAGCCTGTCGCAAGTTCAAGTCTTGCCACCGGAGCTTTTTATTGCATAACAATAAGTTACAATCTTTGATTCATAATTCCCCTGAAAATATACTATCGAACGACCGCGGAGAGCTATAGTTGACAACTTAGTAATTGATTCTTATACTGACTTAGCACAATTAATATATGAAATATATAGTGAGGAAAATATGGCTCTTATAAACTGCCCTGAATGTAATAAAGAAATCTCTACGAAAGCAATGTCTTGCCCCAACTGCGGTTACACATTAGTGGAACCTGTTGTGCAACCCGTTGTGCAAAAGAGTGAAAGAAGCGGATGCTCTTTATTCTTCTTAATCGTCGGTGCTATTATTTTTGCTTTCATATTAATGTATTTGGGAATTTGATAATAAATGAGGTATAAGTTCTTAGGTGATCCTGTTTTTTTAATTTCAATACTCTTTTTTAGTTTAAATAAATTTCTTATATCTTATACAACTTATCTTTTAAACATCCCTTTTATGACAGGTTATTTCAATGATTTCTTTTTAATTCCATGCGTTACACCTATAATATTATTTATTAGTTACAAATTAGGATTACGTGATAATAAGTCGTCACCTCAAAATTTAGAAGTATTTATAGTGTTAACTATATTCATCGTAATATGTGAATACATTGGTCCATTTTTATTGAATAAGGGGACATATGACTTATTTGATATCTTTGTATATACTTTAGGAGGGCTCATATCAATGATAATTTGGAATAAAACTTCAATCTCGTATTCTTACTAAACACACATTAGTAACTTCAATAGAATAAACTAATCAATATTGAAATACATAATTGGGTTCGCACTACCTTTTTTAAAATAGTGAGTAACTGATTTGTACTTGTATTTTTTTCTAATTTCTTTTTCGGCAAAATTACCAATAAATTCATATCTTTCAGTAAGTCTATCTTTTGTTATTTGATCAAATTCTATGTTTTCACGCTGAGTACCAAATGTAGTTCCTGCTTTAAACCAAGAATGAATTATATATACCTCTTGGATTACACCTTCATATATTGAAAAAGCATACTTTGCCAACTTGGCTCTTTCAGGATTTAATTTCCAATGCCCCCTAGTAAAATCGTATAATTCTGTTTTAGTCATTGAGTATCTAAATAGTTTATTAATTCTAATTAATATCGATGGCTCTACAATTTCAACTTTTCTTTTCTCGTAAGTTGAAATAACCTGCTCAATTGTCATTCTTCCGAATGTGGCACTTTTCCAACCACTTTGTTTATTCGTTAAATTATGAACATCCAACAGGTCGATTATAGAGGCTTCAACTCTTAAAGCTGTAGTTTCATCTTTAATTCCATGTATTAGAATCTCAATTTTAGGCTTTAGACCTTGTTTCTTTAGATCGTTTAGATATTTTACTTTTTGACTTTCTTTAATATCTTTCAAATGTGAAAAGATGCGATTTCCCGTTCCCTTGCCGACATAAAATATTTCTTTTGTAACAGGGTGAGAATAGATATAGACATAATACTTTAATTCTCTTGTGACTGAACTAGATAATTTCATATTTTAAACTTAAAGTTTATTGAAACTATTGTCAATTTTGAAATAATTATATATTTCTCTGTCATTTGATTTAGATCGCTGGATATTAAAGTGGTTTTTTAAAATAATGATTTAATTTCTTGACCAAATCATCATTTGGCGTGGAAATGTACGTTCTATAATCGTTTAGGAAAGGGAGCTTTTTATTGCAACCCACTTCGTGGGTTGTTATGCAGAATCCCACAAGAATATAAATATGTCTATTGTTGGTTCAAGCCGAATCACAGGAGCTTTTGTATTACCACCCATCATTTCTGACATGCAATTAAAACGAGTGACCAAAGTTACCTAATTGCATCAATTTGTGAAGTTTCAACTATGTTTTATTATAATGTTTTTTTCTGCTCTGCCGACATATTATAGATAAAGAGTTCTTCTATAAGGCGTTAGTTAGTGAGCGTTTATTAGGTAAGGGGGAGCATCTAGTTTGACAAAGTACAAAAGGGATTACCAAAAAATGATGAATAAAGAAAAAATAAAGAATAACACGCCAATTCGGCTTATGTTATTGACAACAGTATGTGTTTTTGTGGCAGAAGCATTAATCATGGTCATGCTGTCATATTTACCTCATCTTGATATTTTAACAACTATTTTAATAGACTCTTTTCTTATAGTTGTCTGTGTTATTCCGATTTTATATTTTTTCCTATTTCGTCCTATACAAAAATCTCTTAAAGCAAAAATAGAGAGTGAAACGAAGTTCCGCCTCTTTGCCGATCATACAAATGATTGGGAATACCTTATAGATACTGATGGGAAATATATTTATTTATCATCATCTTGTGAAAAAATAACAGGTTACTCTCAAAGTGAATTTTTATCCAACTCAGAATTACTGTTTGAAATTATAAGCCCTGAATATGCTGACATAATTGCGGATCATTATGACCATTCAAACAACGAAATTGCTCCGGCTCATTCAACTGTTTTTTCACTTACCAAAAAAAATGGGGACTTATGTTGGATTGAACATTCGTGTCTTTCAGTTTTTGATGATGATGGTGTCTTTATTGGTCGTCGCGGGAATAACCGTGATATAACCAAACGTAATCAAGCTGAAAAAGCTCTGCAAAACAGTGAAGAGATATATAGATTAACTTTTGAAACAGCTTCTTACCTGATTATATCGGTTGATGCAAAGGGAACTTTTGTTGATTGTAATAAGAGTATAAAAAAAGTACTTGGATATACGTCCGATGAAATCATAGGACATAATATGAGTTTAATTATCCATCCGGATTTCCATGAAGTAGCTCAGTCAACTATTAAAAATCTCATATTAGATGGTCGCACAGTTAGTTGTGAATATAAGATGATTTGCAAAAACGGCAACGTTATAGATGTAAATATTAGTTCATCACCTATAACCGATAACAATGGGGATTTCATCCGCACAATTTGTATTATAGATGATATTACTGAACGAAAAAAATCAGAATATGCTTTAAAAGAGAGTGAAGCAAAATTTAAACTTTTGATTGAAAACTCAAATGATATGATCACTTTACATGATTTGACTGGAATGTATACCTATTATAGCGGACCTGCAAAATATGCAATCAATCCACAAGATATCATAGGTAAAATGCCTGATGAACTTCTACAAAAAGATTCAGCTGAAATTATTCTTTACCATATTAAAAAAGTTATTAAGACCGGTAAAGAAAGTCAGTTGGAAGCTTTATTGAATTGGCAAGGGGTAGACACATGGTTCATGTAAAAAATTTATCCGATATATCGTGATGATGAGATTATCGCAATAGCCAAAATATGTACTGATATCACTGAGCGTAAGAACGCCGAATTGTCGCTAATAACAAGTGAAGAGAGATTCAAAGCATTTACCAATCAAACGACAGAAGGTATTACTGTTGCAGATTTAGATGGGAACTACGTTTTTGTAAATCCGGCTTTTTGTAAAATGTCCGGGTACACTAACGAGGAACTTTTGCAAAAGACAGTTTTTGATATGAAAGCTGAGAATCAGAGTCATGAAAGTTTTAGAGAGAGTAAAGAAAAGAAAATAGGTATTCCGATTCAGGTAAATTTGCAGAGAAAAGATAAAACCGAATACTTAACAGAAATTATTGGCAACATTATTACTGTTGATGGCGAAGAACTTGTATTAGGCACGATAAGAGATATAACAGAACGCAAAAAAATTGAGAACAACCTGAAAAAAGAACAAGAACGTGCCCAGACGTATCTTGAAACCGCCAATGTAATGTTTGTTGCAATTGATAACGATGGAATTGTGACTCTGGTGAACCAAAAAACTTGTGAAGTCTTAGAGTGTACTGAGGATGAAATAGTTGGGAAAAACTGGTTTGATAATTTTCTGCCAAAGCAGGAAATAACGGTGATAAAAACTTACTCAGATAAACTTCTAAAAAATAAAACCCTACCTACAGACTACATGGAGAATACTGTTATTACAAAATCCGGTGCAGTACGCATGGTCGCATGGCACAACACTATTCTACAAGATTATAAAGGCAATACCATAGGACATCTATCCTCAGGAGAAGATATTACCAAACGTAAGAAGTTTGAAATTTTACTACAAAAATATTATGATATTATCAATAGAAGTCCTGCGGTAGCTTTCCTTTGGAGAAATGAAGAAAACTGGCCGGTAGAATTAGTTTCAGAAAATATAAAAGAACTTTGTGGATATACTGTCGACGATTTTATGTCCGGTGAAGTATCATACTCAAAACTAATTCATCCTGAAGATTTAGACAGAGTCCTTGAGGAAGTTATTCAAAACTCAGCAGATTCTAAAATTAATGATTTCACTCATCTGCCATATCGTATCATTACAAAAGATAATGAAGTTAAGTGGATTGACGATTTAACAAGTATTGTACGAGATGCTGCTGGAACTATTACTCACTATCAGGGAATTGTACAAGATATAACGCTTCGTAAAGAAACAGAAGAAACGAACGCTTTACTGACAAGGGCAATTGAACAGGCTGACGAAACTATTGTTATTACAGATTCTTTAGGGACAATACAATACGTTAATCCAGCATTTGAAAAAGCCTCCGGTTATTCAAAAGATGATGCTATTGGCGAGAACCCAAGAGTTTTAAAAAGTGGTCAGCAATCAGATAATTTTTATAAAAAAATGTGGGCAACGCTATCAAATGGAAAACAGTGGCAGGGAGAAATCATTAACAAGAAAAAGGATGGTTCTTTCTATACTGAAAATGTAACTATATCTCCTGTCTTTGACAGTCATGGAGAAATCATAACTATGTTGCTGCTAAAAATGATATTACAGAAACGAAACGTCTGCAAGAATTAGAATCAAGAGCCGGACGTCTTGAAATGGCAGGTACTATCGCCGGACAAGTTGCTCATGATTTTAATAATCTTCTTGCCCCGATAATGGCATATCCTGAATTCATACGTGACGAACTTCCACATGATCATAAAGCACAAGTTTATCTTGATACGATTGAAGATGCCGCCAAGAAAATTGCTGAAATAAATCAAGACCTTCTCACTATGGGACGAAGAGGTCATTACAATCAAGATGTAATTAATATTAATAAAATCGTTTTACATGCGGTGAATGAAATGGAATCGCGGACAAAAACCGTGACTTGTGAAACCGAACTATGCGAAGATATTATGAATATAAAAGGTGGTTCGGCACAGATCCATCGTATGCTTACAAATCTTTTAGTGAATGCTCAAGATGCAATGGATGATATCGGTAATATAAGTATCAAAACAGAAAACTATTATGTCGATGATACATCGATTTCTTTTGGTCGGGTGCCTAAGGGTGAATATATTAAGCTAACTGTTGCTGACAGCGGTTGTGGTATTCCGGATGATATAAAAGAAAAAATTCTAGATCCATTTTTCTCGACTAAATCAGCAGATAAAAAATCCGGCTCCGGGCTTGGTTTGAGTGTTGTTGATGCGGTGATGAAAGATCATAGCGGATACCTTGATATGTCCAGCAAAATTGGTACGGGAACATCGTTTTATCTTTATTTCCCGATAACCAGAGATGAACATGGTGAAAGCAAAACTATAGAAGTACAAGTAGGTTCT
Source organism: Candidatus Zixiibacteriota bacterium (assembly GCA_024278935.1). Taxonomy (GTDB): domain Bacteria; phylum Zixibacteria; class MSB-5A5; order GN15; family FEB-12; genus QQUK01. The sequence continues at coordinate 60,311 of JAJRSF010000051.1, read as the reverse complement.
GAAAAGGTTTTGATTGTTGATGACGATGATGTCCAACGCCAAGTATCATCACGACTTTTAAACAAATTAGGATATAGAGTAAGCTCTGTTGAAAGTGGTGCAAAAGCTTTGGAGTTTCTTAAAGAAAATCCGCAGGATATTCTTGTGCTTGATATGGTGATGTTACCCGGTATTGATGGAACCGAAACTTATAAAAGAGTTTTAGATATCAATCCGAATCAGAAAGCTATTATTGTTTCAGGTTTTTCCGAATCAGACCGAGTCTTTGAAGCACAGAAAATGGGAGTCGGAACATTTTTGAGAAAACCATTTACGAAGTCTTTGATTGCCAGAGCTATTAGAACTGAACTTGATAAAAAAGAAAAATCTACAACAGTAGCTATGTAAATAATCTCATAGCTTACTGCTCATTACTACTCTTGGTGTGAATTATTTAGCAAAATAATCTACTAATCTATTGTGTTTACGATTAAATCGTGTTAAGATGGTGTACCTTTTAAATGCACCATTAGCTCAGTTGGTAGAGCAACTGACTCTTAATCAGTGGGTCATAGGTTCGATTCCTATATGGTGTATTTTTTTATATTCGCAACTACATAAATAAATAGGAGTGATTATGGCCAACAGTTTTGTTGTTGAAATTTCAAAATCTGAGAATGTTGTCTTTCCTAAAATATGTATATACTGTGAGAATCTAAATCCAGATGATTTTTTAAAAGTAACAACTCATACAATAGGGCTTCATTCATTTTTATTAAAATTTGGAAATTTTTTTTCAGCTAATGTGCCGATTTGTAAATTTTGTAAGCATAAATTTCGCTTTCCAAAATGGGGTCGGTTTATTGCTGGAATTATCCTTATGTCAATAGGTATGTTTTTATCTATCTATATGTTTGGTGAAATTTCTGCTTGGTATAAAAAATGGATTTTTGCTGGTGTAATTCTGATAACTTTGATTCCTCTTTTTATTTGGCAGTTAGTCTTTCCAGCATATTTTGAACTTACTGCCTATAAAGACAGTATAGTTTATGAGTTTAAATCTGAAAATTATGCTTTAGAATTTGTTAATAAAAATAATAAAATTCTTAACCAGTAATCTCGGGGCTTGAACAGATTGCAACCTGCGATTCCTATATGGTCTGTTTTTTTATTGCCGAGCAAATAGTTGTAATTCTTATTTTCTACTTTTCCCTCCAGTTATTGTAATAAGATAATGTTTTTAATCTTATGAAACTTTATTTTCCGCATTGTGTTCTAAAAAATAAGAATGCTCTATGTATCAAATTGATAGTTAAGGAGAATATAAAAATGATGAAACTTGAACATGCTAACATATGTGTGACAAATATTGATGAAATGATTGGATTTTTAAAACGACATTTCCAGAATTCAAAATAAGATACGACGGAATAAAACAAGGACATCGTTGGGTTCATGTAGGGACCGATGAAACCTATATAGCATTACAGGATGCAACCTTAGAAAAAGATACAGCATGGGTTCCATATTCCGGTGCACCGGGAGTGAATCATCTAGCTTATGAAGTAGACGATGTTGATGCGATTCGAAAGCGACTGCTTGATGCCGGATATAGAGAATCGACCGTTCCCAATAAACATCCGTATCGCAAAAGAATTTATTTCTATGATCCCGAAGGCAATGACTGGGAATTTATTCAGTATTATTCTGATGATCCTCAAAAAAGAAACGGCTATGAAATTGCTGATTCTTAGAATTTAATTTATTTACTCAAGAAAAATGTCTTTCATTTTAACAAAACAATTTAATGGAATCTTCTTGAGTTTCTTTGTGCTTTTGTAGCTGAGAGATTCATAAAATTTACGTTGACGTTCTTCATCGTCTGTTAATATCATATGAGTTCGCACATGATTGAAACGTTTGAGACAACTTTCAAGTAGTGCTCGACCGATACCTTTTTTTGAAAATCAGGATGAACTAAAATATCTTGCAGATAGTGTATTGAAATATCATCCGAGATAGATCGTACCAGCCCAAGTATTTTATCACTTTCAGAAATCGAAACAACATAAGTTGAATTTTCAATTGTGGTCATTAGCTGTTCTGGGTTGTCTGTATATGCAGTCCAACGGACACTTTTATATAATTCCAGTATTGCTTCTTTGGTGAAATGTTCAGTTCCTGTAACAACATTGTACATTTGTAATCTCCTCTCATTTCTATAAAGTATATAACTAAATATTGATATGTTACAATATATATATTTTGCTAAATAACTCTTTTATAATAGATTACAAGTACCTATATTATCTACATAATAAATATGAAAAATCTATCAAGTAAGGGAAAGTTGTATGTCTGAGACAAAAAAAGTATTTGACCCTCTAAAATATAAGACAACTACAAGAGAGCAATGGGAGACGGCTGCGGAAGCGTGGCACAAGTGGGGCGGTTTGCTGAACACATGGCTCGGACCTGCCACCGAAACAATGTTTGATATGGCAAGCATTACTACTGGTCACCGAGTACTCGATGTTGCCGCGGGTGCTGGTGAACAAACAATTGCGGTTGCAAAACGTGTTGGAGAAACCGGCTCGGTATTGGCAACCGACCTTTCCCCGACAATTTTAGACTATGCTTCACAGTCTGCTAAGCGTGCCGGTCTAAGCAATGTGATGACTCAAGAACTTGATGGAGAAAAATTGACCGAGCTTGAGGCAGGTTCCTTTGATGCTGTTATTTCTCGTGTTGGTTTTATTTATTTTCCTGATCAGCAAAAAGCACTTGAGGGGATGATACATTCTGTAAAAGAGGGTGGCAAAATTGCTGCGATGGTATATTCTACCGGTGATAAAAATGGTTTCTTTTCAATTCCTGTTTCGATTATCAGACGAAGAGCAAATTTACCGGCACCACTTCCGCAACAACCGGGTCCATTCTCACTTGGTGGGGCAGGAGTTTTAGAAGAAGTTTTTGCTAAAGGTGGACTCAAAAATATTGAAGTCAAAGTAATCGATGCGCCGGTGCGGGTGAAGTCGGTCAAAGAATGTTTGGATTTTGAAAAAGAATCATTTGGGGCTTTACACCAAATGTTAGCAGGATTGTCAGAGTCGGAAAAAGAAGAAACATGGGCTGAGATTGAACAGGAGCTTGGACAGTTCCAGACAAATGGATCTTTTGAAGGTCCCTGCGAACTTGTTGTAGCAGTCGGCACTAAATAGTAATATTAGAATTCTTTACAATAAAAACGGTGAGTAATCTGAATTGATACTCACCGTTTTTATTATGCTTCATAAAGCTATTTTATTATTTGAGTAACATCATCTTTTTACTTATGACATTTTATTATTCTTTTTTGCTTCTCTATAAAAATATTATACATCTTAAAATAATATATTTTTCTTAGGAAACTTTATGTCCGAAATTGTGTTCTTAAGGTTATAAGATGAAAGAAAATTGTGATTTTAAGCAAGTAAGGAGATATAAATACGATGAAACTTGAACATGCTAATATATGTGTGACTGATATTGATCGGATGATCGGATTTTTGAAAACGACTTTCCCTGAATTTATAATTAGACATGACGGAAATAGTAAAGGTCGTCGGTGGGTGCATATAGGAACCGATAAAACATATATAGCTTTACAAGAAGCAAGTGCTGAGAGAGATACAACATGGGTTCCATATTCCGGTGTGCCGGGTATCAATCATCTTGCCTATGAAGTAGACGATGTTGATTCTATTCGAGAACGACTACTTAAGGCAGGCTATCGAGAATCGACAGTTCCCAATAAACATCCTTATCGTAAACGAATTTATTTTTATGATCCCGAAGGTAATGACTGGGAATTTATACAATATTATTCTGATGATCCTAAAAAAAGAAATGACTATGACATTGTTGATTCATAGAAATTAAATATCAAACTTATATAAAAAAAAGAGCAGGTCGTTTGTACCTGCTCTTTTTAAGTTATAATATTTATAATATTTATAATATTTATAATATTTTTATTTGAGTAGCATCATCTTTTTACTAATGACATTTTCACCAACAGTGAGTTTGTAAAAATAAACACCCGATGAAACTTGTCTTCCAGAGTTATTGTCACTATCCCAAACAGTAGAGAAAGAACCGGCAGGAATATCTTGATTCACAAGTGTTTTCACTTCCTGACCGAGAACATTGTAAACTTTAAGAGTTACAAAGCTATTGGTTGGCACAGAAAATTCAATCGTCGTTGATGGGTTAAACGGGTTCGGATAGTTGTCTGCTAAGGTTATAGAAGTAGGAAGCAAACGCCCGACAATCTCTTCAATGTCAGTAGGGGTTTTTGTCACCCCAATAGCAAATGGAGAGAGAGTTGTAGTACGTCCACAGATTATGTTACTCACCGTATCTTTCGCGGCAGTTATATCTTCCCAGAATGAGCCATTAAAATGATTGATGGATAATTTCTCTTCTTGGATAGCACTTAATCCGGTAGTATCGTAGAAAATGCAAACCGTAATTGAATCGGTGTGAGAAGCGGTTGTAGTTATATTATAATAACTACTTGGAGAAAACGGAATTAGCGTTACGCCAAGTGGAGCATCGGGACCGCTTGTTGTAACATTCACAACGGTTGTGCCACCTGCTGTAACTGAATCAAATGATATAGCTACATCTCCTAAAGTAATATCTACATCGCCACCAATTGCGGTATTCCCACTAAAGCTACAGCTATCACCAACGCCATCAAGGTTGCCATCTTCTTGCGATGGGTTTGCAATCGTAGGACAGTTATCACAGTCATCATTGTATCCATCAGAATCGTAATCAAACAATGAAATACATGTATCGGCAAAGGCACCATTGCCGTTATTGTAAGCAATAAACATCAGCTCTTCAGAGAAATTATTATTGATATTTGGTTTTCCATATCCAGTAACAACATCCAAAAGCCCGTCGTTATTCATGTCGGCAGCGGTGCTATGTTGCAGAGTGCGATACATAATATATCTTTCCGTTGCAAATGAATTAGAACCATCATTTATAGCAGTAGAAAATGAACCCGATGTTGAGCTAATGATAAAATCGTTATCACCGTCAGCATCCAAGTCTTGCATCCCAACTGCGTTAGAATAAGATATACCAAAAGTTGATGAGCTTGTAAAGGTAGAGTCACCATTGTTCAAATGCAAATGTGTTGAAACAAGAATGTCTTGTAAATTATCATTATTATAATCAGTTATATATGGAAAACCTGTTCCATCAAGTTGTAAATCAACACTAGGAAAGTTACCAGTACCATCGTTGAATTTTACAAATGTAGTATCACCAATTGTATAGATTAAATCGGGAATACTGTCATTGTTAATATCACCATAATTTATCGGAGTAGATATAATACCTAATGAAACAGAAGCGGCAAAAGAACCATCCTGATTATTCACATATAAAACAGCAACACCACCTTTGTCTGTAATCATGTCGATATATCCATCATTGGTAAAATCAGCGAGAAGTAAATTGTCTTCTGGAAATTCAGTTTGTGGGGTAACGTATTCTGTAAAGGCTCCAAAGGTACCATCGCCATTTCCTAAATTTACAAATCTTCTTCCGAGGCTTGAAGAACCGACAATATCCCTATTATTATCATTGTTTAGATCAACAACTTTAATTTGATTCAGCCTATATGAACCTGTACCAAAAATCTCTGTTCCAGTAAAAGAACCATCTAGGTTTTGCATAATAATAAAATAAAACCGATTATGTGATGAAACAATGTCAACTCTACCATCATTATTAAAATCACCTGTAGATAATGCTGTAGCGGTTGCTTTAATAGGAACGCCGGGTTGGAAAAATGAACCGGGTGCATCTCCAAGTGAAACTTGCACAGAGTTGGCAAAGGTAGTGACACCTGTAATGTCGTATAAACCATCGTTATTCAGGTCGCCTATCGCCATCCACTGACCTCCAACATAGTATGAAGATTCATTGCCGAACCGACCGGTTCCATCATTGAGAAAAACATCTGTTCTGTAATCTGATAGAGATTCTATTGTTGGGAAAATAATATCAGGATACGTATCAAAATTTACATCAGCAACATGTAGCTCTCTTATGCCTTGGTTATTTAAATCACCTCTAATATCAATTAAGGGATGAAAACCATTATGATTATTATTCAAATGTATTGATGCATTTCCATTAAAATCTGTCGCTAAAAAATCAACAAATCCATCTTGGTCAAAATCTTCAGGTATGACAATAATTGATTTTCCAGCAAGAGCAATAGTGTCTGGTGTCGTGGAGAAAGTTCCGTCACCATTGTTATGCCAAATAACAGCGTATCCAGTAGTTGAGGTCACTGCCATCGAAATCAGATCTATGCCGTTGATTCCGTCAACATCAGCAACAGACAATCCATCTTGAATTGCTGTAATGCCACTGCTTGAACTCAGACCGGCATAAGGAAGGGGAGCATCTACAATGCTTGCTTCAGTGAGTGAATCACCTAGTCCTGTACTTAAAATAACACCAACGCCAGCAGTACCCGACATGCTGTAAGCTATATCGAGCCCATGTTGATTGTCGAAGTCTACAACCTCAACACCGATAACAAGTCCAGCAGTAGGTACTCGGTAACTCTGAAGAAATCCACCTGCTTGATCGTTGATTATAATATTCACCCAGCCAGTACTACTAGCACCTAATGTTCCTTGGATAATATCAACGTATCCGTCATTGTTTACATCTCCAACGGTAATAGCAGATTCTTGACCTCCAACATTGCGTTGAGCGGCGTTTGTATAAGTACCGTCGCCGTTTCCTAAGTATAAATAAACAAAGGCTGGTATTGTAACCACTACCATATCCAAGTTACCGTCTTTATTGAAATCGGTATGAATAATACGTCGTATGGTAGGGTTAATAAAAGTGCTTGTTCCTCCGTTGTATAATCTGTTGCCTGCTACAGCAATGTCAGAAACTAATATGAGAGATACAATTAAAAGACAGAGAGAAGAAAGTAAAGATGTCGCATTGAAATTATTTCTAAAACAGTTCGTTAGTTTATTAATCACTCTGAAACCTCCAGTGATAGAATAGTTTTTGCCTTCTGCTATTTAATAGAAAATTTTTAGCTTAAAAGCATTAGATTTTTGTTTAATTTAGGATAATATAGGTTGACTTAGTCGTTGTTGCAATAAGTTTTCTCAAAAAATAGCTGTCTGTTTTTATAGCATGAGAACGTTGAAAATCAGTTATTTATAATTATTTGAACAATTTTAAATATTCTATGTTACACAAGGTATACAAAACGCAAAAATAATTCTAGTAATGGATAATCTGTATGTATATAAAAATTGAAGAACATTTAAATAGAATTTCATCACCTGCGAATTTAAAAATCAATGATCAGATTAAACAACTCCGAGAGTATTGTCGTAGCCATAAATGTCTTCGTCCATATCATCATTTTGCTTTTGGACAATCACCATTCTCGCCGCATCCCTTGATTGTAGAATCGCTCAAAGAAAATGCCGACCAACATTCCTATCTTCCAACCGCAGGGCTTGTGGAACTCCGTGAGCAAATAGCAAATTTTTACCAACGCCAGTTTCATTTTGACTGTCACAGTTCTCAGGTAGTTGTAAGCCCGGGGAGTAAAGAAATTATTTCGATTATTCTAGCTGTCTTGGAGGGCGATGTTATCATCCCGGTACCTGCTTGGGTAAGTTATCTTCCGCAGGCAAAAATTCTGAAAAAAAATATTCTAAAAATCATGACATCTGCTGAGAACAATTATAAACTGACAGCCGAGCAACTGTTACATGCGACTTCAGACAACACAGATAAACAAAAAATTCTTATACTAAATCATCCGAACAATCCAACAGGATGTATCTATACGGTAGAGGAATTAACAGAGATTGCTGATGTATGCAAAAAACAAAATATTATAATTATCTCCGATGAAATATATGCCTTAACAACTCTTGATATAAAACAATTTGTCAGTATGGCAACGATTTATCCCGAAGGAACTATAGTTACCGGAGGACTTTCCAAAGATCGTTCATGCGGTGGCTATCGCCTGGGAGTCTCAATTTTCCCAAAAGATTCTCATGAGCTAATAGATGCAATCTTAAAAGTTGCAGGTTCTACCTACTCATGCGTCGCTGCTCCGATTCAGCATGCGGCGATAACTGCCTATGCCGAGAACTCGAATATAGATACCTACATGCAAGACTGTCGTGAGATTGTAAGTGCGGTCGGTAGCAAGATGGCATCGTTGATGTCTGAAATTCCGGGAGTGCAAACAACTACACCGTGTGGTGGGTTTTATCTCTTTGTTAATTTGAATGATTACAAAGATAATTTTAGAAAACTTGGTATCAAAAGCTGTAATGACTTTTGTGAAAACCTAATTGCCGTTGAACATACCGCTCTCTTGCCGGGCGACAGTCTGCTTTTGGATGAAAACAATTTTTCGGTTCGGTGTAGCTTTGTAGATTTTGATGGTCAACAGATATATGAAAAATGGATAGAAAAGAGACCATCTTCGCAAGCAGAAAGAGATGCTTTTGTAGAAAAAAATTGTCCGCTCATTATCGAAGGTGTCCAAAATATCGCAATCTACCTCGAGCAAATTAGAAATGGACAACTGCCTAAGCATCGCATGGGGTCATAATTTAATATCTATTGTAAAATAATATATTCCTTTCTTGCTTATTTAATCTATCTAATTACATTACTTGAAATCTATTATAAAGGACTGTTTATGACATTTTTATATATCAATTCTGACCAAATGGGTTCTGGTGACCCTGTCCTCGGCAAAAAACTTCTCAAATCATTTTTATCTGAAATGGCAAAGTCTGATGTACAAATAGATGTTATCGGGTTTGTAAATTCTGTCGTTAGTCTCACGACTGAAGGAAGTGATGTAATAGAAAGTTTAAAAGCGATGGAAGAAAAGGTGCCCAGATTGCAAGTTGCGGAACCTGTTTGGATCACTTAAACCTCAGAGATAAACTTTTGATAGGACAAGTAGGCACGATGGATATGACTGTTGGCATTATGGCAAACGCCGACAAAGTAATCCGCCCCTGCTAATTTTATAAACGAAAGATATTTATGCTAAACAGATCAGCACTTATCATAGGCAACTCCGACGGGATCGGGTTAGCTCTGACAAAAAAGTTACTTGAACTAGATTGGTCTGTTATCGGATTATCTAAAAGTGCTTCTGCAATTGCAGATGATAAGTATCGTCATCTGGTTGTTGATGTAACAGCCGATGACTATATGTCAAAACTTCGGTCAACGCTTGAAGATACACCCGGTTTAATTGTCTATTGTGCAGGCATTGGCGAAGAATTTAATATAGAAACTATCGCATACGAACAAAAAGTTTTCGATGTAAATCTCATGGGTGCTGTTAAAACTATCGAACTAGTTCTCCCGCTTCTTGTCAAAAAGAAAAGCGGGCATATTATCGTTCTTTCGTCGATTGCCGATGAATTAGTTTCAGAAGAGTCGCCAAGTTACTCCGCGTCAAAGGCAGGTTTGTCATCGTATGTCGAGGGTCTGGCACTTGCTATGAAAAAAGAGAACGTTTCTATTACTAACGTTCGGTTTGGGTTTGTAGAATCTAAAATGGCAAAAGGGGAGAAACTTCCAATGATGATGACTGTCGGCAAAGCAGTCGATCATATTTTATATTGTATAGAGAAAAAACCGATTCGATATTCAAGACCTCGGTTGATGGCGTGGGTTGTTTTACTTCTGAGATGGATTGCCCGAATAAAAATATAATGTGAGAGTTTTTTATTTATTCAAAAATTTATACCTTGTTACGTATACTTTCTTTTATGCGAATTCTTAAACCTGAAAGATAAAACGACATCGTGAAATATTATTATCTTACATTGCTATGGGTTCTCTGGTGTTTTTTCCATTCTCTCTTAATAACACCATTGGTGACAGACTTCTTGAAGAGAAAACTGCTCAGTAGTTACAAATATTTCCGACTGTTCTATAATGTTTTTGCTCTTGCAACTTTTATAGCAATCTCTCGGTATGCATCTACGCTTCCAAAAGAACTTTTATACAAACCTGATGGGTACCTGTTAATTTTACAACTGTTAATTTTTATCATATCAATTTTGCTTTTTGTTGTGGGAACCAAAAACTATGACATCAAACAGTTCCTTGGTATAACCCAACTCTCTGATTCGGATTTATCCGGGGGGATAGGCAAGTCGGGTGAGTTTAACCAATCGGGCATACTGCAATACACACGACACCCCTGGTATCTGGGAATTATTCTTATTCTATGGTCAGGTTTTTATACTTTAGATATGTCGAGAATGATTATGAATTCAGTTTTTACTTTGTATGTTATCGTTGGCACGATACTAGAAGAAAAAAAACTGGTCGCCGAGTTTGGAAATACTTACCGCAAGTATCAAAAGAAAGTACCGATGTTTATCTCTTATAAATCATTCAGAAAATAAAGAAAAGGATGCACCGGCTCGATACATCCTTTTTATCTATGATAAAGGTTAGAAAATTTTAAAATCTAAAACTTTCTAACTCGTTTTTTAGATTTTTTCTTTCTCTGATTGTTATCGTAATCATGTCCAAACAAGAAACCGAGTGAGATCCCAATTTCGGCACCGGAGAAATTTTTCCGATCACCAATGTATTCATCAAAATCAGCATAGAAATTATATCCACCCTGCATACCGATTGTTGTTCGTTTACCAAACATAAAATCAATACCACCGCCTACATAGCCACCAACGGTGAGGTAGACGTCATCTTCAAAATAAACAATATAACCAAAATCTTTATAATTGTTCACGCCTAAAATCGGACCGCCCGACAATGCGATATATGGTTTCACCGGCATGACGCCATTCCTGTCGTTCATATAAATCCGAGTTCCAAAAAAGATAGGGATTATTGTACTCTCGGTTCCGTCGATACCGTAGTCGTTAAAATATGCTTGATCGGTAACATCGAGTGCTGAGATCGAAAATGTCATCGCCGAATTTTCGGTTGTCCAATGATTGATACCGATTGAGAATTTCGTATTGTCAAAAGAATCACGATTTGAAAAATCTACCTCATTGAGATTACTGCTATAATCGCGGGCAGACAATGTGAACTCAAGCATCGACTTTTGTGCCAAATTAAAATGCCCTGCATTTGCAGTCTCGACTGCGAAGAGCAATGTGAGTAGAAATAGAGAAGTGAATAACTGTTTCATGATAACTCCTTGAATTATAATTTTTCCGTTACTTACTTATCTCTATTGCAAGCTCTGTGCCAAACAATGTAAGCTGTTGATTGATAGGTGATAATGGAAGAAGTACTATTTCCCCTCCCAACTATTACGCACAAAAATAGTGCGTATTCTTAGTTAGTCATGACTTATTCAAGTGCGGTAAGATTCTGCTTTTAATAAAACTTAAAGGGATGTATTATTGATTTAGATGAAAACGAAAAAACTTATAATCGGTATCTCATCATGTCTTTTAGGGGAAAAAGTTCGCTATGACGGCAAAAGTAAAAGAGAAAATTCGCTGATAGCAAAACTTGAAATAGTAGCGACTCTTCTTCCAATCTGTCCCGAAGTAGAAATCGGTATGCCGATTCCTCGCGAACGGCTGAACCTTGTCGGCTCTTTAGATAGTTTGAAAATGATAGCCGAAGAGTCGCACAAAGACTGGACTGACGAAATGCGAGAGTTCAGCAAACGACGAATCTGTCAAGATGATTTCAAATCTCTCGCAGGGCTTATTTTAAAATCAAAGTCACCATCTTGCGGGCTTCACTCTACAAAAGTTTACGATGGCGAAACCCTTGTCTCAGAAAAAGCTGACGGCTTATTTGCTGCTACTGTGCGAAAAGAATTACCCGAACTTCCAATTATTGATGAACTTTCACTAAGAGATGCTTCTCATTTTAAAGATTTTATAAAGTGTGTGACAGCATATGCAGAAAGTTCTGCCTAAATTCAGAAATCGCTTGTCAGGCTGAACTCCTTGATGTAAATTAGTCAGGCTTGGTAAATGAACATCGCACGACCAATAGCATTCAAAACAAAACTTAGCCAAAAAAAGAGTTTCTATACAAAACAAAAATGTAAAGGATTTTTTTTTGTCACAAAAACCATATCTCGAATTAGAAGATAACACCCTTTTTTGCGGCGAAAGCTTTGGTGCTGAAAAATCGGCATCGGGTGAAGTTGTCTTTAATACCGGCATGGTCGGCTACACCGAAACACTGACCGACCCATCATACACCGGACAAATTCTCGTTTTAACATATCCACTCATTGGCAACTATGGCGTCCCGGCATTTTTAAATGATGACCTCGGACTTCCTACTAGCTTTGAGTCTGAAAAAATTCATATCACAGGTTTAATAGTTTCAGATTACTCTGCCAAATACTCTCATCCATCGGCGGTACAGTCTTTAAGTGCATGGCTTAAATCTGAAAACATCCCAGCTCTCTATGATATTGACACGAGAGCATTGACAAAAAAATTGCGCCTCAAAGGAAGCATGCTCGGAAAAATTCAGTTTGAAAACCAACCGATACAATTTCATGACCCGAACACAATTGATTTGGGTGCGGTGGTTTCCTGCAAAGAAATAATTGAATATAAATGTAAAGAGCCAAACGATGCTCCGACCGTTCTGCTTATAGATTCAGGATGTAAAGTTAATATTATCCGTTCGCTCCTCAAACGTGGTCTCAATGTTACCAAGGTCCCCTATGATTATTATTTTATGAATCTTGATTTTGATGGTATCCTTATCTCAAACGGACCCGGTGATCCAAAAATGTATGAGACAACTATTCGCAATGTCGAACGTTCGCTTGCTGTCGGGAAACCAATTTTTGGAATCTGCTTAGGTCATCAAATTTTAGCCCAGGCAATCGGAGCTGAAACATACAAACTCAAATTCGGACATCGCTCGCACAACCAACCATGTCTAGAACTTACCCAATCTGCCAATGGCAAATCTGCTGTGTATAATCGTTGCGTGATAACATCGCAGAACCATGGCTACGCTGTTCGAGAAGATGGGCTACCATCCGATTGGGAAATCTGGTTTAAAAATGGCAACGATGGAACCGTCGAGGGGATCCGTCACAAAACAAAACCATTCTCATCAGTACAGTTTCATCCCGAAGCAACCCCGGGTCCAGTAGACACAGCAAGGCTCTTTGATTTGTTTGCAAAGCAGGTGAAAAAATGAACAACAAGAATTTTCGTCAACCACAAACTGTTTTAGTATTAGGTTCTTCCGCTCTCAAAATCGGTGAAGCAGGCGAGTTTGATTATTCAGGTTCCCAAGCTATCAAAGCACTCAAGGAAGAAGGCATCCGCACGATTCTAATCAACCCGAATGTTGCGACTATACAAACATCTGAAAATTTTGCCGATGAAGTTTATTTTACTCCGGTCACTCCAAAGTTTGTTGAAAGAGTCATCCAAAAAGAACGTCCCGATTCTATCATGCTTGGCTTTGGCGGACAAACTGCACTCAACTGTGGGGTAGAGTTATACAAACAAGGAATCTTTGAAAAATATAATATACAAATTCTAGGCGCTCCAATTGAATCAGTTTTAGACACCGAAGACAGAGAACGATTTGTAAAACGTCTCGATGAAATCGGCATAAAAACAGCGCGAGGACTCACCGCAACGAATGTTGAAGAAGCCCTCAAAGTTGGTGCCGAAATTGAGTACCCGGTTATGGTTCGAATTGCTTTTGCACTCGGTGGTCTCGGTTCAGGGATTTGTCGTAACGAGGATGAACTCAGAAATTCTGCAGAACGAGCATTTGCTCATACCAATCAAATTTTAATTGAAGAATACCTGACCGGTTGGAAAGAGATCGAATACGAAGTTGTCCGAGACAACGCTGATAATTGTGTGACTGTTTGTAACATGGAAAACTTAGACCCGATGGGTATTCATACCGGTGAGTCTATTGTTGTCGCTCCATCACAAACTCTCAACGACCATGAGTATCATCTGCTTCGTGAGATTGCAATCAAAGTTGTCAGGCATTTAGAAATTGTCGGAGAGTGCAATATTCAATATGCCTTCTCGCCCAAATCATCGGACTATCGGGTAATCGAAGTTAATGCTCGACTCTCTAGGTCATCTGCTCTTGCTTCAAAAGCAACCGGCTATCCGCTTGCCTTTGTCGCAACAAAACTGGCTCTTGTAAAAAACCTTACCGAAATAAAAAACTCTGTCACTCAAGTGACGATGGCATGTTTTGAACCTTCACTAGATTACATTGTCGTTAAAGCACCAAGGTGGGACCTCAAAAAGTTCCGTGGTGTTTCCGAACGAATAGGTTCTGCTATGAAATCTGTTGGCGAGGTTATGTCTATCGGTCGTAAGTTTGAAGAAGCTCTCCAAAAAGCATTACGTATGCTGGAGACCGGTGCCGATGGTGTTTTGCTTAACAAAGGATTTCGGTTTGCTGATATTAAAAAATCTTTAGCCGAACCAACTGAACGACGGATCTTTGCTATAGCTGAGGCAATCAAAGCCGGTATTTCTATTGATGAAATAAATGAAATTACCCATATCACTAAATGGTTTATCGAAAAAATTGCTAATTTAGTAGAGATAGAAAAAGAACTATGCCATACAACGCTTGAAACTATTTCTGAAGAGTTACTTCTCAAAGCAAAAAAATATGGTTTCTCCGATAAACAAATTTCAAAAGCTCTAGAAGTCACTGAAAAAGATATACGCGGTAAACGAAAAGAGCTTAAGCTCAGACCATTTGTGAAACAGATAGATACCCTTGCCGCTGAATATCCTGCCGCTACAAATTATTTGTATCTTACTTATAACGGTTCGGAAGATGATGTTGATTTTGGTCAGGAAGGCAATGTACTTATTTTAGGTCCCGGTGCTTATCGTATTGGTTCATCGGTTGAGTTTGATTGGTGTTGTGTTAATGCCGCAAGAACTCTTCGGGAACTTGGCTACCGTACTCTGATGGTCAACCATAATCCTGAAACTGTCAGTACTGACTACGATGAATGCGACCGTCTCTTTTTCGAAGAACTTTCATTTGAAACGGTTGCCGATATTTATGAATTGGAACAACCGATGGGACTCCTTTTGGCAATGGGCGGTCAGATTCCAAACAAACTTGCTATGCCTTGTAAAGAAGCAGGTATGCGAGTATTGGGAACCTCGCCGAGAGACATTGACCGAGCAGAGAACCGTCATATCTTTTCATCGCTCCTAGGAAAAATAAATATCCCACAACCGGAATGGAAAGAACTTACATCGCTTGATGAAACTTTTGCTTTCGCCAAACGTGTCGGCTTTCCGGTTATTATCAGACCGTCTTATGTTCTTTCGGGGGCAGCGATGGCTGTGGCTGGGAATAATACAGAGCTTGAGGGTTACTTAAAAAAGGCTGTTGATATTTCACCCAACCATCCTGTTGTTATCAGCAAATTTATTGAGAATGCCAAAGAGATAGATATCGATGCTGTCGCTCGTGATGGCGAACTTGTTTGTTACGCTGTTTCGGAACATGTTGAGAATGCAGGCGTGCATTCAGGCGATGCAACTTTGGTGCTTCCTCCGCAGAGAACCTATCTTGAAACTATGCGACGTATCCGAACGATTACATCGACAATTGCAAAAGAGATGGCAATCAACGGTCCTATGAATATACAATTTATCGCTCTCAATAATGAAGTGATGGTTATCGAATGCAACTTGCGGGCATCACGTTCATTCCCGTTTGTCTCAACAGTTTTAAAGAAAAATTTTATCGACATCGCTACCCGTGTTATCATGGGGAGACCTTTCCCTGAAATTGATAAATCAGTTTTCGATTTAGACTATGTTGGAGTCAAAGCACCGCAGTTTTCTTTTAGTCGACTAGAAGGTGCCGATCCAACACTTGGAGTAGAGATGGCATCAACCGGAGAGGTTGCCTGTTTAGGTGCTGACTTTGAAGAAGCATTTTTGAAAGCTCTGATTTGTGTTGGATTCAAACTACCTATAAAATCTGTGCTGTTATCATCGGGACCAATCGAATCAAAAGCTGCTTGTAAAACAGGGGTGCATCTGATGGCAAAGCAAGGTATAAAGTTTTACGCCACCGGTGGCACAGCTGAAGTTCTCAAACAAGAGGGTATAGATGCCGAGTTGGTATACTGGCCTCTTGAGAAAAAATCTCCCAATGCGATTGAGTTGCTTAAATCTCGAGCAATTGATTTAGTTATCAATATTCCAAAAGATTTCAACGAAGAAGAGCTGACCAACGATTATATGATTCGTCGCACGGCTGTTGATTTTGGCATACCACTTCTGACAAACGTACAGCTTGCCCAGCGTTTAGCCGAGGCAATGGACAAGTATACGATTGATGATCTCAAAATTGATAGTTGGAACAGCTACGAATAGTCATTACTGGTTCATATTTGCATATATTTAATTACTTGACAAGTTTCCACATATAACATAGACTAAAACAATCAACGTTATCCAAGATAAGCAAAATACAGTACTTAACCTATAATTATGAGGTATGTATGAAACGTATCATTGTGTTTGTGTATGGATTGATTAGTTATGTCGCTTTTTTAATCGCATTTCTGTATGCGATAGGTTTTGTTGGCAACTTGCTCGTTCCAAAATCAATTAATATGGGGGTCGAAGTTCCTCTTGCTACAGCACTTCTGATTAACTTAGGATTGTTGAGCCTGTTTGCTATTCAACATACTATTATGGCACGCCCGAATTTTAAAAAAGCGTGGACAAAAATTATTCCCGAGGCTGCTGAACGGTCGACGTTTGTACTTGTTACTTCACTCATTCTGCTTCTGATGTTTTGGAAATGGCAACCAATGACAGAACTTGTCTGGAACCTTGAAGGAACTACCGGGGGGATGATTGTCACAGTTCTCTTTTGGATTGGTTGGGCGATTGTCTTTACATCGACATTTTTGATAAACCATTTTGAACTTTTTGGTTTAGCTCAAATTACTCGGTTCCTACAGAAAAAAGAATTCACGCCACCGCCGTTTACCGATAAAGGATATTATAAATTTGTCAGACATCCTATTATGCTTGGATTTATAATTTCGTTTTGGGCGACACCTGTTATGACCTATGGGCATCTATTATTTGCAGGAATGACAACGGGATATATTTTTATAGGCACTCTTGTCTTTGAGGAAAAAGATTTAAGAGATTATTATGGTGATGTCTATACCGAATATTCAAAAAGAGTTCCGAGTTTGATACCATTTACAAAATTTGGCAATAAATAAACAGCCTGAAGGCTGAATTATTAATACTTGAAATGGGTTCAGTTACATATACCAATTGTTAAAATTATAGGTCAGGAGTTTGTACTCTTGACCTTTTCTTTTGCACTCCTTTCTTGTGGATAACTCTACGATTATTTCTTATGATAATGCTAAGCCGATAAAATATATGTATAGTTGGTCAAATAATAAGATTGAATATGAGCTTCCACATACTGCTAATAAAGCAAAAATTGGTAGTGAGGTTTTGTATTATAGTGATAATCTTAAAATTAAAAAAAATATAAATCCGCTGTCATTTTAAGATAAAGATTATACTGGATTCCCAATCAAGTTGGGAATGACATTGGGGAGTTGGGAATGACATTGGTTGAGATTGTATTAGAGATGACCCTTCGACTCCGCTCAGGTTGACCTTTTTATTTATTCACAGAGAAGTTGAATACATCGTTGCGGGCGTAATCTTCGAAAAAATCAAACAGCTATTTCTAGCTTCAGTAATATCAAGATCAGCGTGCAAATACTTTGTTCAAAATCCAATAGTATAACTTATCTCTTAAGTAGATGTGGTTTTACAAATTGAAACAATGACTACAATTATCTATGAAAAATCAATAAAAATATGGTGTGTGACTTTTTGGTGACACAAAAAATTATTTACTCGCAATTCTTGCGGTCGCATAATAAGTTTTTTTAAGTTTTTTCTCCTCAAATGAACCTTTTTGTCAACTTTATCGTACATTAATACAATGTACTCAATATCGAAGACAAACGAATCTAAATATATTTATAATATGCATGTGAAAGGAATAAAGAATGGCAAACATTTCACGACGAAATTTTGTTTCATGGGGAGCAAAAGGGCTGGCATTGGCAACGATACCGGCAATTTTTAAATTCAACCCGGCTATGGCATTCTCACCTGGACTTACCAACGATTCGGTTCTCGAAGAATATCTGAAACATTTTTCAGTGTCAAAGGACTTAATTCGAAAAACTATGGAAGCTGCTTTATCCAAAGGTGGGGATTATTGCGATCTTTTCTTTCAACATAAAATTGACAGCTATGTCGCACTCGAAGATGATGCTGTGAACAAAGCATACACCAATGTCGACTTTGGCGTTGGCATCCGAGTTATCAAAGGTGACCAGACTGGCTATTCATTCACCGAAGAAATCACGGCAGAGGCAATGCGAACCGCTGCCCAAACGGCCGCCAATATTGCTCGCTCAGCCGACCCGGGTCAAATTGCTAAACTTGGTTACTACCCGACACCTGATTATTATCCGATTCAAACAAAGTGGGAAGATGTTACTATCGACCAAAAAATTCCAAAGATTCAACAATTAAATAAAGCGATGCATGCTGCGGATAAACGGGTGATTAAAACCAACGCATCGATTTCAGATAATACGTCATATATCCTAGTGGCAACATCGGAAGGTCGGATTGTCTGTGACTATCAACCTATGGTGCAAATTGCCGGTTCATGTACCGCCGAACATAATGGCAAACGTGAACGTAACGGATTTAACCTGTGCGAACGAAATGGTATCGAGTTTATCTCAAGCGAATCTCTCAACCGAATTGGTACTGAAGCTGTACGAAGAACTGTGAACTTATTTGACGCGGTCAAACCAAGTGCCGGTGAAATGCCGGTTGTCCTCGCAGCTGGTTCTTCGGGGATTTTACTCCATGAAGCAATCGGTCATGGTATGGAAGCTGACTTCAACAGAAAGAACACTTCTATCTTCTCAGATAAAATCGGTAAAAAAGTTGCTGAAGATTTTGTCAATATTGTTGATTCTGGCAAAAATAAAAATATTCGTGGTTCTATCAATATTGATGATGAAGGTAACGATAGTCAAGAAACTCATTTGGTCAGAAATGGTATTTTGGAATCTTATCTGCATGATAAAATTTCTGCCAAGTTCTATGGCGTAGACCCAACCGGTTCCGGCCGTCGTCAGTCATTTAGATTCGCTCCATTACCACGTATGCGAAATACTTATATGACTAATGGACCTCACTCGGTTGAAGAGATTGTCAGCTCGATTAAAAATGGTATCTATGTTGACCAGTTTACCAATGGACAAGTGGATATCGGTGGTGGTGATTATACTTTCTATGTGAAATCAGGGAACTTAATCGAAAATGGAAAACTTACAAAACCTATCAAAGATATTAATCTTATTGGTAATGGTCCTGACTCGCTAAGTAAAGTCACGATGGTTGCCAATGATATGAAAATGGCTGAAGGTGGATGGACCTGCGGTAAGGGCGGGCAAGGTGTTCCGGTATCTATGGGACTTCCAACTATTAAAGTTTCTGCTATAACTGTTGGTGGTGTTTCTTAATTTTAACGAGGTAAGTATAAAGGTAAATAATAAGGACAAAATATGAATACAAAAGATAGATTAGAACTTGCTCATTGGGTTGCCAAAGTTGCCAAAGCAGAAGGTGCTTCGGAAGTTTCTGTTGATATTGCCAAGTCACGAGGAGTCGAGATAGAATATCGTGATGGACAACTTGATAAAGTAAAAGAATCCACACAAAATGGTTTAAATATTAATATCTATGCTGATAGTAAATTTTCAGGCCATTCAACAAATGATTTACGCAAAGATACATTAGGCAAATTTGTCAAAGATGCTGTTGCTATGACAAAATATTTAACAGAAGATAAATTCAGACAGCTTCCTGATCCAAAATATTATCAAAATATCAAAGATGTCGATTTAGATATTATCGATCATGACTATGATTCAATCGATGCAAATACACGGGTTAAGTATGCGCGTGATTTACAATCACAAACCGCATCAAAATCTGACAAAATAGTTTCCTCGACAGCCGGTTACTACGACGATGATTCCGAATCAATCAAAGTGCATAGTAATGGTTTTGAAGGTATCCGTAGGTCTACCAGCTTTTCGATAGGCGTTGAAGTGACTGTTGAAGGTGCCGATGGAAAACGTCCTAATGACTGGAACTATACAACGACTCGCTATCTCAAAGATACTCCGAGTGCGGAAGAACTTTCTAGTGGCGTGCTTGAAAAAGCAATGGCAAAAGTTGGACAAGAAAAAATCGCAACAGGTACCTATGATATGCTTGTTCATAATCGTGCCGGTGGAAAACCTATTTATCCATTCTTGGGACCAATGGGAGCAAGAGCGATTCAACAGAAACGTTCATTCCTTGATGGTATGAAAGGTGAGAAAATAGCATCTGATAAATTTACGGTCATTGATGACCCGTTTATCAAACGTGGTCTAGGTTCTCGTCACTACGATGGCGAAGGAATCTCGACTCGCAAAAGAACTCTTATCGAAAATGGTGTCTTAAATGAGTATCTTGTTGATAGTTACTATGGACGGAAACTCGGATGGGACCCTACCGGTGGTTCTACATCAAATTTAGTTTTTGCTCATGGTGACCAATCTTTTGAAGAGATGATTAAATCAATTTCAAAAGGTATTTTAGTAACAAGTTTTATTGGTGGGAACACTAATAGTACTACGGGAGATTTCTCATGGGGACTTGCAGGGCATCTGATTGAAAATGGTGCGATTGTGAAACCTATTTCTGAAATGAATATCTCCGGTAACTTGATAGAACTTTGGAATAAGTTGGAAGCGATGGGTAACGACCCGTATATGTATTCAACAGTACGCCGACCATCGATGCATTTTAAAGATATCGAGTTCAGCGGACTTTAGTTATATAATATGTCATTCCCGTGAAAACGGGAATCCAGTAATCTGTAGGTCGGGTTTGAAGTATTCGCTTTAGCGAATGCAGATCCCGACTTCTTTATAAATGATAATTTTATTATTCACTAATATACATTACCAAGGGAATCGGTTTTGACAAGGTATACATCTTTCTCTGTGTTTGAACTCGTATGACCAGTTATTATAACCCCCCCATCAGAAGTTTCACTTATTTCAATACCCCCATCATCATTTATTCCCCCAAAAGTTTTTTGCGAGATAAGAATTCCATTGTTATCAGTTTTTATAATATCTAAATCATAATTACCAGCACCAATTGACTCTGTAATTCCAGTGATTATAAACCCACTGGTCGAAATTTGTTTTACAGAATAAGCGATATCCCAACTTGCTCCTCCAAAAGTTTTTTGCCAAACAAGATTACCACTATTATCAACTTTTATAAGGTAAATATCGGCACTACCTGCTCCAAAAGAATATGTAACTCCAGCAATGATAAAACCACCATCAAATGTTTCAACAACCGAGAATCCTTCATCTGTATCTATATCACCAAAAGTCTTCTCCCAAACGAGAGTACCATTTATGTCTGTTTTAATAAGATAAACATCAGACATTCCAAATCCGAAAGAGTTAGTATAACCTGTTATTACATATCCACCATCAGAAACCTCACTTACAGAATAGCCAACATCAACACCTGTCCCACCAAAAGTTTTTTGCCAAAGAAGAATTCCGTTGTTGTCAATTTTGAGTAGGCTTACATCTGAAGGACCTCCTCCCAAAGTTAAAGATGTATTCCCAGTGATTATAAAATTACCGTCAGATGTATTACAAAGAGAAAAACCAATATAAATAGATGGACCACCGAATTTTTTTTCCCACAAAAGGGAGCCGTTGCCATCTATTTTAATAAGGTAAATGTAATTAGGGTCACTAGGAAAACTATTCATTCCTAAAATAAGAAAATTACCATCAGGTGTTTCTATTATTGAATTACCAAAATTAATATCTGTCGCTCCATATGTTTTTTCCCAAAGTAGAGTTCCTTTTTCGTCAGTTTTAAAAACGTATACATCATCACCATTTATTCCACCCATATATTTTAGCCCTGTACCTATGAAATTGCCATCGGAAGTCTCTAAGACAGAGGACCCATAATTATTAGTTGCTCCCCCAAAAGTTTTTTCAAAAGTAATTGGGGCATGTATAGTCACTGAAATCGTTTTAATACCAACATTACT
The DNA here is from genome assembly GCA_024278935.1 of Candidatus Zixiibacteriota bacterium. Classification (GTDB taxonomy): domain Bacteria; phylum Zixibacteria; class MSB-5A5; order GN15; family FEB-12; genus QQUK01. The sequence continues at coordinate 38,012 of JAJRSF010000051.1, read as the reverse complement.
ATGTGAATCAGTAGCCGTGAGAGTTATTGCATGACTGCCGTTTGATAATGTATTAATTTTAAATGATGTGCCGGTTCCAATCTGACCATCTTTATCAGATGTCCAAACAAGAGAACCCCCGGTAAGTACACCATCTTCTCTGTCAATGGCTGTCCCGATAAAAGTTATCGTATCGCCAAAACTGAAAGTAGAAGAATCGGCAGGGGACATGATTGTCACTATAGGTAAATTCGCTTGTATCGTCACAGTAATAGTGTCAATGTCAGTGTCGCCTTTACTATCTGTAGCAGTGAGAAATATTTGGTGGGTGTTTTCATATAAGGAACTATATAAAAGGGAATCACCAACACCAATCTGCCCATTAATATGAGAGGACCAGACAAGAGAACTATCTGTAAGTGCACCATCTTCGGCGTCAGTAGCAGTAGCTGTAAATAAGATAGTATCACTCTTAAAATAAATTGCATTGTCAAGTGGTGTGTTTATCGTAGCAACAGGTGCATTATTATTCGGTTCAGTAGGACTATCTTCTTTTGAACAGTTTATAAATAAGGTTGAAATTATAATTGTTGTAAGAAAAAGAAATAATCTTAGTTTTGAAAAACGCATAAAGCCTCCCTAAACGACAAAGTTGTTTTGTTTCATCAACTGTTTAAATAAGTATACTAACAATTCTATTTTAAGTCAAATAGGTTCATCTGTTCTTGTCTGTAAAACCACTTTCTCAACATAATCTCACTACATTCCCAATACAACTCTTAGTATGATGAAATATAGTAAAAACAACAATGTTGGATACTGGATTAAGTCCAGTATGACATCGAAGTACATAGGCAAAATCGCTACAAATAATATAGGGCAAAATGGCTCTAAAGCCATTTTCAGACCAAAGCCATTTCACTCTAAGAGGCTATGTCTCATTTGTTTATAGTGAATAAGAACAGGAAAAATGAACATGTTAGGTTCCCTTTATATGCGAAAGAACCCATTTTATGAACAGTATAATTGATAGTACAACAAGCTCTAGCCTGTCGAAACAAACCCATTCTTATCTCTTTAATTCTCCTATTTATACTTTGCAAAAGTGGTTATTGTTCATCTATAATTGCCGATTTATTAAAGATAGTATAACAAGGGTTAGATAAATAATAATGACGCATATTAATACAATTGAATATACAAATATCAATATTGCTACGCTTGAAAATGAAAAGCAAGAGCCTGGAATAATTGTTCTTGTTACCGATCAACAGGTCGATTATAGTTTTTGGGAAAGCGTGTCAGATATCGGTTTTGATGTATACCTTTTTGAAACTGAAGATGAGATTGAACAACTTCTAGAATCGAGAACAATTGAGATTATTTATATCCGTGAGGAAAATAAGATTCAACATTTGTCATTTATTACTCGGTTGATAAAATTCAATCAAATTTCTTCTGTTGTGTATTATAATTCTCTACAAGAAATTCTTCTTTCAAAAACAAAATCGACAAACGAGTTTACGATCATCCAAGATACTTTTAAACTCATCAACACATTGTTTGATGAAGAAAAAGTTCAGGTTGTCGAACATCTTAATAGCGTTGCAAACTATGTTGAACTTATTTGTGATCGTCTGCAGATATCTCAGGAACGAAAATTCAGAGCTATAGCAGCAGCTTATATGCATGCTTTCTCTATGCTGATAATGGAAAGTGCTGCAACTTGTGAAAATGAAAAAGATATTATTCGCCTATCAAGCCAATGTTTAAAAACAATAAATTATACTCCCGAAGTATGCACACTTTTAGATTTGATGTATACAAATATCGATGACGTTCTGACGCAAACCAGAGATTTTGAACTAGCAAATATCGTCACGGCTGCTGATTATTATTGTCATAGTAACTTTTGTTCTCACAAAATTACTGCTGAACAATTCAAAGAGTTGCATCAGACTATTCAATCGAATATCGGTACTTTGTTTTTACCGCAAGTTGGTAAAGAATTATTTAATTCGTTATATGATTCTATTGAGATTATTCAAGAAACTGCACACACCTGCCATGTTGCTATTTATAGTAAATTAGGCAAAGACCAATTGATGCTTGTAAGTTGTCTTGGGAATCTAGGTTTTGATGCGGAGCTTGTTTCTTCTGTAGATAAACTGAGAGATATGTATAATAAAAATAAAATTGATATCTTGGTGATAGAAGCAAAAGGAACAGTTTTAGAAGTCTCTGATCTCGTAAATAAAATTGAAGATAATGATATTTGTTTTGATAAAGTCATAACCTATATACTTACCAACAGAGAATCTGTTTTTGAATTGACGGGACTTTTACAAAAAGGTATCGAAGATATTTTCAATTCAGAGATTGATCTAGATCCATTTCTAATTAAAATTATCAGAGCTAAAAAACGTTTACTTGAACGTTCACAACAACAGATTGATGTGCTTGAAAAAATGGGTACTTACGGGAATCTCGCAGATATGAACCTGATAGATTTGTTGCAGACGATGAATGGTTCCGGTAAAACATGCTTGCTAAATATAACAGCGAATTCTAAACAACTTTCTATCTATGTACATGATGGCAAGATTATGTATGCAGAAAATGATGATTGCAAAGGTAAAGAAGCTATTTTTGCGGGTCTTCAATGGGAGCGAGGTATTTGGAATATTGATCCGATGGCTATCGAGGAATTTCCTAATCCAAATATTGATCAACCAATAAATAACATTCTGCTTGAAGGGTGTCAAATTTTGGATGAATCTCAAAAGATTGAAACTTGTAATAAAACAGAATCTGACATAGATGCTGAAATTGAGAATTCATTCAACTTCTTAGATTAACTATTAAAACTATTTAGAAAAAGGGAACAGTATGACTGTTCCCAATATAATTAAATCAATATGTTTTGCTATCTTATGGACAAAGTGGTGGTGGAGGACCTCCGGTAAAGATAAAGTCAACCATCCAAACTAAATCGGAGATATCAATATTTTCATCAACATCACCATTTACATTTGTTTCTTCAGGGCAAATAGGAGGCGGTCCACTTGTAAAGATAAAGTCGACAAGAAATACGAGATCCGAAATATCAACAGACAATAAAGTTCCATCATCAGCACCATTGTCAGTATTACCACGGTTACCTATACAACAACCACCACAGGCGTCACCGATTCCGCTAGAATTGGAATCAGTTTGCGATGGGTTGGCAACTAACGGACAGTTATCATTGATAGTCAGTACACCGTCGTTGTCATCGTCATCATCCAAATAATCTGGGATACCGTCAGAGTCAGTATCACCATTGGCTAGTTCTTCGAGAGTCGGAATAGAATCGCCATCGTCGTCATCGTCGAGTACGTTAATAATACCATCACCGTCTGTATCTAGCGGTTCAGCATTTATCCCAAACTCCGTGAAATCGTCAACAGAATCACCATCGGAATCAGCATTAAATTGGTTGGTGCCATTGGCTACTTCAACAGAATCAAACAGACCGTCGCCATCACGATCTACGCCAACATTACAACAAGTTGGCACCGGATATTCAGGAAATTCTCCAGGAAAACAAACTGCAAAGCCAGAATCCATAAGGCATTGGTATACAACATAATCTAGCGGAGAGATGACACAGTCACCATTTAAATCAGCCAAATATGGAACATCAAGAGTGGCTATATCGCCGGAAAGGAAGCGTATGAGATAAACAAAATCAGAGACAGAAAGTCCTAACCCGTCGTTGTTGACATCGCCATCAGCAAAACAAGAAGAAGTAGAAGGAACTACGATTGTTTTTTCTATTTCAGAAAATTCAGACCACTGATTCTCAGCATCTTTTCCGCGGACTTTGTAATAGTAGGATCCAAGTGGTTTGTCGGTAAAAGTATAAACTGTATCAGCGATTGATGAAGAGACTATCGTTGAGGTAGCAAAAGAAACTATAGGATAGAAATCATCAAATCTGATACCGTCATTTATAACTGCACCATCGGTGCTATATAACAATTTTATATAAATCTCTTGTCCTACATAAGAACTTATATCAAAGTTTGCGGTTACCCAGCTTCCGCCGGTTGAACCTGTAATGCCATGCCCGAGGTTTGTTCCGTTTGGATTAGAAGCTGTGGTAATATTACCTTCAATCGATGTGAAGTTTATACCGTCTGTAGAAATTTCAACATAGGCATAGTCCCAGTCGTTTTCGATATCATATCTCGTTTCAAAGTTGATACTATCGGTCACTAGAACAGTGTACGGAACAATCGTTGTTATTGTATTATACAGATTATTATCTGAACCGGAATAAAGTGATGTTGGTGAAGAGAAATAACTAGAGTTTGAAAGGGTAAAGCCTGAATTGTCCCAGTTATCAAAGTTACTTGCCGGGTCAACACTTACAGTGTATCCTTCTAGTTCAACAAGTTCATACAGAACGCCTGGGTTCAAAGTATCATAGAGAGTCCAGTTGATTTCGTAACTTGCTGAGTCGGATAAAGCATCAGTAAAAAGTGTAGGAGTTTTAGGACCAACTTGTTGATAAATAGTTCCTGCTGATTTAGCTATATAGATATTAGGTCCGAGATTTTCCGCTACAAGAGCTGGGATGCGAGAAGGGAGAGGCCAAAATCCATCAGAATAACTCCCAACTTCAAATAAAATCGCAAGGTTTTTGTTCTTTGTTGTTTGTTCACCATAGCCCCAATCGCCGGTGTCGCCATTTACAAGATAAAGAATCCAACTTGCACCAGGGGTATAGTTATTATAAGCAGAAATTGAATCACCGATAAGGCTAAAAACATCTTCATCATCAGTGTACAAATAATCATAGCCCCAAGGCCAGAGAACTAAATTTGAGTAGGAATGATAATCAACGGTGATGACAAATTCGTGAGCTTCAATAAAGTCACGCATAGCCTGAGATTCAGGTTCTGAAAAAGCTGCTGTGCCACGATAAGTTTCACTTGCTGGGGCTGGTGATGAGCCATCATCGTCAAGTCCCCACTTGTATCCATAGTTTCGATTTAAATCAACACCAAAAGTACCGTCGCCATTGTCACGTCGATTTTTTCTCCACATACCACCACCTGTTGGGTTGGTGATTTCATTATGATAAAAACCATCCGGGTTGACATTTAAGACAAACCAAAGTTCACGGTTATCAACGATGTCAGTGATTTCAGGGTCGGTTCCATAGTTAGTGAGAAGGTGATCCATGAAATGTAAGAGAACCATCGGCGTAATAACTTCACGGGCATGGATAGCGGAATGATATAATACTTCCGGTTCGTCTTCGTCGACATTTGGATTGTCAGAAATTTTTATAGCCCAGATATCGCGACCTTCTAGAGTTTGCCCGATGACGACTCGGTCGGAAATAAGGTTTGGATAATGAAATTGCATCAGAGTGACATCAACATCTATGTCGGATAAAGTTTTATATCCGCCCATATCTTTTGTGCCATCAGTTTTATACAAAGCATTTTCGGCGGCGATTCTATCTTTATAAAATGCTACGATATCTTCGTGGGTTGTGAAAGTTCTGAATCCTGTTTGCTGAATTTCTAGTAACTCTTCTGCGGTGGTTATGATTTCAATATAACCATCTCCTCGCTCAACGATGTCAAGAGCCATTCCATTGAGAGTGGAAAGCATTGTTTTGTCGTCAAGAAAGACTCTGACCTGTTTTAAATCAGAAGCTTGAATTGTAATGGCGGTTACAATCAGAAGGAGAGAGAGTATCCAAATAGCAGTTTTGTTTTTCATTGGTTCCCTTGTTGTAGTAATTGTGGGTTTCCTATAATGTAAGTTATAGGCGATTATATGCAAGACAATTTTGGCTATGAAATTTGTAATTTTAATCTTCTGAAATTAAAAAAGTGCAATAAAAAAAAGGGTGTCATTTCTAACACCCTTAAAAAATTGGTTCCCAGCCTACGCTGGAATGACAAATATATTTATGCGGATGGGCGAGGTTGTGCTGCGACGGACTCATCGAGTGCCATCAGTTTTTTCTCGGCTCTTTTGCGATCGTCGATGTCTAAAATTATTTTACGAATACGAATCGCTTTTGGAGTCACTTCAACAAGTTCATCATCACGAATCCATTCCATCGCTTGTTCTAAAGTCATCTTGCGAGGGACATCAAGTTTGACACCAATATCTTTATTGGAAGCACGATGGTTGGTCAACTGTTTTTTCTTAGTTGGGTTACAGGTCATATCCATGTTGCGAGAATTTTCTCCAACAATCTGACCGGTGTAGATTCGTTCGGTTGGTGCGATAAAACTGACAGAACGTTCTGGGAGTCCTTCAAGGGAATAAGCAGTTGCCGGACCAGTTTCAATAGAGATAACAGAGCCTTTGGTTCTTGCGACAATTTCGCCACGCCACGCACCGTACCCATTAAAACGGGAAGCCATAATTCCAAGACCACGAGTGTCAGTTAGGAACTCCGAACGGTATCCGATAAGTCCGCGAGTTGGGATATTAAATTCTATACGGATAACATTTGTACCAGCGTTTTCAACCGATGTAAGCTCACCTTTACGTTTGGCAAGTTTTTCAATGATGATACCTTGGTATTCTTCAGGGACATCTATAATAAGTTGTTCGATAGGTTCTAAGACATTGTCGTTGTCGTCACGGCGGAGGATAACTTCCGGTCTTGAGATACAGAACTCGAGTCCTTCACGACGCATCTCTTCAATTAGAATTGCTAAGTGAAGTTCGCCACGTCCTGAAACTTTGACACCATCGGAACGTCCGAGGTCTTCCATACGGAGAGCGACGTTGACCCGAAGTTCACGTTCGAGACGGTCTTTTAATTGACGGAGCATGATAGCGGTGCCATCTTGTCCTGAGAAAGGTCCGTTGTTCACGAGGAAAAACATCGAGAGTGTAGGTTCTTCTATTTCGAGTGGTTTTAATGCTTCGCTTGTATCTTCATTTACAGAGAACGTATCACCGATACCAATTTCAGGTGGTCCTGCAATCCAGACAATATCACCGGCGGTGACTTCATCGGTTTCAACTCTTGTTAAGCCGCGAGAAATCCACATGTGGACACCTTTGGCTTTTGATGTAGAATCTAAGGTCCAACCTTTTTCAGGGTCAGTAGTATCTTTTAAACTTGTTGCCATGCGGGTGAAGACTTCGCCTTTATTAAGAGTACCACGAAGAACTCGTCCACAACCGATTTGACCGATATAATCATTCCAGTCAAGAGAACTTACTTGCATCAAAAAGTCGCCTTCTTTGTCAACATCGGGAGCAGGTACTTCATCTATGATAGTTTTAAAAATCGCATCCATTCCTTTGTGTTCTTCTTTATCCAAATCATTGACAAACCAACCGGCGAGACCGGAACCATAGAGGACAGGGAAGTTCGCTTGTTCATCAGTAGCACCAAGTTCTAAAAAGAGATCAAAAGTTTTATCCAGAGCGTAATCAGGACGGGCGTTTGGGCGGTCGACTTTATTTACAATAACGATAGGGCGGAGTCCGAGTTTGAGAGCACGCATAAGAACATAACGAGTTTGAGGCATAGGTCCTTCGTTGGCATCGACGAGCAGAAGAACAGAATCAACCATTGAGAGAACACGTTCAACTTCGCCTGAGAAATCAGCATGACCGGGAGTGTCGATAATATTTATAAGGTGGTCGTCCCATGAAACGGTGCAATGTTTGGAGCGGATAGTAATACCACGTTCGCGTTCGAGAACATTGTTGTCCATGAGTCTTTCGGCAACTTCCTGGTTGTCTCGGAATGTTTGGGTTGCCTGGAAAATCGAATCGATCAGTGTAGTTTTACCGTGGTCAATATGTGCGACAATGGCAAGGTTTCGGATTTTGGAAACATCAATCATAATGCAAAAAGCCTTTCAAACGCAGACAATCCTGCGAGTAATATATTTCATATACGTCTGCGGATTAAATTTTTTAAAAAAGAATAATCGGGCAGAAAAACCCCGAACAGTTATTGAACTATTCGGGGCAGTTTTAAAGTCCGACAATTATAGGCTATTTTTTATATTTGTCAATAGGTTTTTTCAGCAGCCTGAAGGCTGTTTTATTGAATAAAGAGCAATGGTGCATGAATTATGGATTACAAGGCTACAATTGCGTATTTCTATTGTCATTTATTCTAAATCTACGTTTCCTTGGGGGTCGGTTTTGATAATAAAGCCTGTACTTTCTAAAGTAGATGTATTTTGGTAACGACCGGTCATAGCATATCCACCGTTTGAAAGTGGGATTACAAAGTTTGTTAATATGTTGAATCCAGTTTTATCATACAACTGTTGCCAAACTAAATTGTCTGAGGCATCGTATTTATTTAAGAATGCCACTGGTGTCGGGCTTAGTCTATATCCTGCAAATATAGCGGAGTTGTCCGAACTAGATTTGCAATCACGAGTAGTAGTGCTATATAAATCATAATGCAGTTTCACGTTTGTTGGTGACATAGCACTATCCAAATTCATAATGAATTCTACCGCAGATGTTGGACTATTCGTTGTTCCAAAAACTTTAAATTTGTTGTTGTCAACCGAAGCAACTTCTTTGACATAATTATGTTCGCCTATACTTAATTCGGTAGCCTCTAATGAGTCACCTACCGAATTTAATTTCATGACGTAAATATTACTGGAATAACTTATAGTGTCTATTTTAGTACCTGCTACGAGAAGATTCCCATCATCAAGAAGTTTAACAGAGTTAAATTCACCTCTTGCATAAATCTTATTCCAGGATTGTAATCCGTAGCTGTTTACTTTTATTACAACCATATCGGATGTTCTTCTGTAGCCATTTGCTTTACCAATAATTATATATCCATTGTCTTCAGTTTGGATCATATCCTCAATATATGGGAAACTAATACCGTCAATAATCTCATAACTTCCGAGTTCACCATCAGCAGATATTTTTTGCAGGTACAAGTCAGGACTTGACATAGATCTCATCCTAAATTGCGAAGCAAGAACAAAAAAGCTTCCATCAGAATTTAGAACTATTTTTTCCACACTTTCTCCAAGTATAGAATCGCCAAAGGAGCAAGTCCAAATAGTGTCGCCATCCATATTGAGTTTAACAATGAAAGCCTGATAATTACCTGTTGAATCAGTCGGGCTATATGCGGAGTCTATTACCTGAATTGTTTTTTGTCCTCCAACTACGATGTTGCCATCAGCAGATTCAACGATAGCATGCAACATGAGATATTCAGTGTAGTCGATTACTGTTTCAAACGATGTTTGGGTGCTTGTATTTTGTAGGATATAATCATCACCACATGAGACGATAACCAATATAATTGCGATAGAAACTATTATAATAGAAAGCACAGATTTTTTCAAATTTCACCTCGGAAGATAATTGTATTTTGTTTATGTCATAGTATAGCCATGATAGACAGGAATGTCAATAAATGAGAGGGAGTGTGTGGGGCGTTCTGTTTGAAATAATAAAAGAGATTTTCTATTGTCTTTTTTGATAATTCGTGTACTTTGTACTATATGCTTTAACATTAATCTAGCAAAAACAAAAGCAACTATGCCGAACAAATCAGAGTACCAAAAACTTATAGACCGCTGTATTTTAGGTGATGAACCTGCTTGGGCTGAATTAGTAGAAAAAATTACGCCGGCAATTTTATCGGTCTGCCGAGTCATGCGGTTGTCACCTGATGAGTCTTTGGACATTTTTGGGCAGGTTTGTTATCTGTTGCTGCATCATCTACCGAACTTGAAATCATCGGATAAAATTATCGGCTATGTGTCAACTATTACCAGACGGGAAATTCTGCGGGTTATTCGCCGAAAACAGCTTTTTGATAATATTGACCCTGAAATTACGAAATCTATTTCTACAACTCGGATAAAGTCACCAGATGAGCTTTTAGATGAGTCCAAAAATTTGGAATCATTGATAAAGGCGGTTGTTGAGCTACCTGAAAAAGAGTATAAGTTAATATGGTACTTGTTCTTAGATGAAGAAGAGCCAAGTTATGAAGAGATCTCTCAAAAACTGAACATTCCGGTAGCCTCGATAGGTCCTACTCGGATTCGGTCTCTGAAAAAACTGAAAAAGATACTTAAAAGAAGAGGTTTTTAAAGAAAATATGTATTTTATGCATTTAATAAGTCTCTATAATATACCAATATCTAGAGGTGGAAAATGGGAATAAGTATAGAAAAAATCGAACGACTTAAGTCTCTTTTGGCTGGTTCGTTACAGGGGGAGCAGAAAATAACTCTCTTAGTTGAGCTTCAAAATGACTCAGAATTGTCGGATTATTATGACTTGCTGAAACAGCTATATCAAGTTTCGCCTCAGAACTCTCAAGAGCTGTTTGCAGCTTCGAAAAAACTTTCTCAAACGTTGTATAAAGATTTTCTCAAAGAGAAATCAAATTCACAGAAACAGTTTGGAGTGCAGGTTTTTGACTCGTCGCTTCTTCCGCTCCCCGAAGGTGTCCGTCCTGCATCGGTTGATACTCGTCAGTTAAAATATCAGGTTGGTGAACTGCTCGTTGCGTTGACGGTATATCCAACAACTATAGATTCTGTTGAGCTTATTGGGCAGATACAAGATTTTGATAAAAATGAAAAAATAAAAATCAAAGCCAAGTCTGGTAGGTCTTCACAAGTTGTCGAAATTGATGAGTTTGGTCTGTTTCGGTTTGATCGAATTGATGCCGGGAAATGTTCTTTGTTGTTTACATTTGAAAATGAAAAAGAAGGCGTTATTGAATTGTCGTTATGATTGATATTAAGATTATAAAACAGATTACAAGCAGAGATGATTTAAAACAGTTATTGCATTTAGAATATAGCAATGACTGTAAATTATTTATTGCAGAGATAAGCAGAAGCTTAAATAGTTTGTATCGGGTCAGTATAACTGATGCCGATAATTATCTGCAAGCTGTGATTGACTGTTTTAAATTTATACCAAAAGAATATCAGGATAAACTATTTGCGATGCGAGCAAGGCTTGCATTGTGGAACGCCGATTATACGACTTCATTAAAATTTTACAAAAAAGCTCTTTCGCATGCTACTGCTCAAAGAGATTTTCATGCTGCTGCAATGATTCGCAAAGGTATGATTGAAGTGTATAGGTATCTTTCTAAATATGATAAAGGTCTCAAAGTTGGTAAAGAAGCTCTGCGTTATTTCAAACGGAAAAAATTGAGTAGTCAAGCCGGACAGGTGATGACTAATATCGGGAATATGTATCATCGTATGGACAAAAACCGATTGGCACTTTTGTACTATGACAATGCAAAAGAAATCTTTACAAAAGATGGCGGTATTGCCTGTGCGATTGTAGATTTTAACAGAGCTAATATTTATACCAATATGAATCAGCTTGTTCAAGCGAAAAAATTGTATCTTGAGGCGGGGCAGTTTTATAAAAACGCCAATATGGAACTCGCTTATCAACAAACCGAATACTCGATAGCCTATCTTCTGTTTTTAGAAAGTAAATACAGCGATGCTTTGAATCTGTTTGAAAAAGTATACGATTCATTAGAAATTTTAGGCGACAAAACTACTGCCGCTATTACACAACTTGATTTAGCGGAACTGAATTTGCAATTAAATCAGTATGGTTCTGCTATTATGTTTGCTGAAATTATAATTCCTATTTTCAAAAAATATAAGATGCCTTACGAAGAGGGGAAGGCATACTATTTTGCGGCGATTGCAAAGATTGAGTTAGGTGATATTGAGCAAGCGAAAAAATTACTTAAAGCTTCTCAGAAAATATTCAAAAAAGAAAATAATAATCTCTGGTTAGGTATGATACAGTCTGCCTATAGTTCTCTTTATATAGGTCAAAAGAAATATACAAAAGCGTTAGAAGCATCTGATTTGGCGTTGAAGTATTATAAAAAGAGTAAAGATATTAGAAGAGAACATGATGCTGAACTTTCTCATATACAAGCACTCTTTTTGTCAAAAAATGAAAAGAGAGCATTCGCCAAATTAAAGAGATTAAAACAAAGCGAAATTACTTTAGAGCAACAACGAAAAGTTCATGGGTTAGTCGGTGAATATTATTTTTCAAAGAAGAAATTTACGATAGCAATTACTGAATTTAAAAAAGCAATTTTGATAGTAGAAAAGATGATGCAGTCATTGCATTATGATGAAATAAAGTTTTTCTTTGCTGCTGATAAATTTAAGATGTATTCACGGTTGGTCGAATGTTCACTGCAACTTGGTGATGTAGAAAAATCGTATCTGCAACAGATGAAAGCATTGTCACTGTTGAATGCACAATTTGTTTCTACTAAATCGCTTGAGGGGAATGTCCCTGATAAAATTTTATCTCAAATTAAGTCATTACGTCAGACATTATCAGTTGCATATAAGTATCCCCAAAAAGGGAAACGAGTTGTTACTGGTTCTGCTGATATTTTAAAGCATGAAAAACAACTTTGGCACTTAGAGCAAAAGTCGAGAGCGTATTTTGAAGTTGAGCAACAAAATGTTAAGCATAAGTTGGCAGACTTTAAATCGTACAGACCATCAGTTGATGAAGCGGTGATACATTATTTTATTTCCGGTGAAACTGTTGGGGTCTTCATACAGAGTGCAAATGAAATTAAGTATATTGATTTGGAAATTACTGTTGATGAGTTAAAAGCACTTATCAGGAAGATTCAATTTTTGTTTGAACAGTCGATCCATAAGACAAACATGACAACTTCGTTAGATATAAAAATGCCTATCTGAAAAAATTATACAAACTGCTTATTGCTCCGATTGAACTTGATAAAAAGATAACAACACTTCTTATAATCCCTGATTCTGTTTTTAATCAGATTCCGTTTATCGCATTGTGTCATGATGATGGGAAATATATAAAGGATATGTATACGGTCAAAATAATTGCTGACCCTGATTCGTTATATAAAGAGAGAGTTGAGAAGATAGATTTTTCCAAACTTCGAAATTCAATATTTTCTGTTTCGCATAAATCGTTACCTCTTGTTGATATTGAAGGAGAGCAGATTTATGGGCAGTATAAAAAATCCCGTCATTATAAAGCTGAGAAGGCAAGTAGAGTTGCACTGTTAAAAGAATTTAAAGAGTCGACCGGATTTATTCATATAGCAGCACACGCATCGCGATCATCGGAGAACCCTCTTTTTTCACGGATAATGTTTTCCGACGGTGTTCTTTTCCCATTTGATTTTATAGGCGAGGGGATTGCTGCGGAATTAGTTACACTTTCTGGTTGCCAAACAGCCGCTCCGGGGTTAAATTATGGTAATACTTTCTCGCTGGCAAAAGCCTTTTACCGAGCAGGCAGTCGATATGTCCTTGCATCGCTATGGCCAGTTGATGACAAAGTAACTATGTTGTTTATGAACGAGTTTTATAAACAACTATCTCAAACAAAGAATATTAAAGTAGCTTATTTACAAGCAGTACAATATATATCAACAGAAATAGAGGACCCGGCATATTGGGGTGCATTTATTTTAATTGGGAATTAATTTAAACTTTTAAAATGTATAGAGAAAAAATATGAGACGAACCACATCGATTGCCATCATAATCTCGATTTTCCTTTTCAGCAGCTCGCTTGTTTTCGCGGGAAAAAAACGGGCAGGTGAAGCTGTAGTAAAAGTTAAAAGTAACGAACAGATTATTTCTATTGCGGAAGATTTACAAGCTGTTGTTGCTGATTCAATACCATCAAGCAGTACATATTTATTAACATTTTCAGAGAGTAGATCTGTTGATGAAGTTGTTGATGAATTAAACAGCAACGCAGATGTCGAACTTGCTTCGATAAACACATCGATTGATATTCCCGAAGTATTTCAAATCAGTCAGGGATTCCCTGATGAATCGGTACCGATTTTCAATAAAGGAATATCCCCACAAGATTATTATGCTCAAGAAGGTACTTATGATATAGGCATTGATTCTGCCCAACTTCTTTCTACAGGTCAGGGTGTTGTTATTGCGGTCATTGATAATGGTATAGATTATTTACATCCATTGATGCTGAATTCAAATATTTTAGATGGTCATGATTTTATTACAATAAGTTCGGACGCATCGGAGCAACCCGGTACGATTTACGGTCATGGAACATTTGTGACAGGTCTTTTATTATTGACAGCTCCTGATGTTTCGATTATTCCTTTACGTGCGTTTGATGGTGATGGTATTGGTGATCAATTTAATGTTGCTCAAGCAATTGACTGGGCGGTTAGGCATGGGGCTGATATTATTAATATGAGTTTTGGAACTACAGATATGATTTCTGTTTTAAGTGAAGCAATCGACGATGCCAATTCAAAGAATGTTGTCATGATAGCTGCTACCGGTAATGAAGGAACTGCTATTCCATCCTATCCTGCGGCACATCCTGATGTAATTGCAGTTTCAGCAGTTGATATGTCAGAGTAACTCGCAGGTTTTTCAAACTATGGTAGTTATGTTGATATTGTTGCACCGGGTGTTAATATATACAGTTCACTGGCAGGTGATTATGACTGGGGTACTTGGAGCGGGACATCATTTTCGGCACCAATCGTTTCGGGAACTGTTGCGATGATGAAACAGTTAAATCAAAAGTATACACCAAAAGATATTCAAAACCACTTACACTACACTTCAAGAAGCGAACTTCTTTGGGGAACAGTGATGGTCCCGGATGAACAGTATGGCTATGGTATGATTAATAGCTTGGATGCGGTCGTACAACTTTCAATCGGTGATATTAATATCGACGGTGTTCGTGATATAACTGATCTATCGAAAATGATTGATTTTATCTCTCAGGGTGGTAACGAAGGTAAGTCTGTCAAAGTTAAATCTCGAAACGGATTTATAATTACCGATGAGATGGTTGATCTCAACTGTGATGGTAATGCAAATATGGCTGATGTGGCAATAATGGTGCATCATTTATTTATAAAATGGCGTGAGTTTAAGCCTTGTTATAAGTCAGGTGACGACTCTAAGTAAATCGTATACAAATTAGTAAGTAAAAAGCCTCTGTGTTATTAAAGATAACAGAGGCTTTTATTGTATATATAATCAATTTTGATGTATTTTTTGGCATTCCCGATTCTCTTTAATATTAAACCAATAAAAAATAACATATCTACAGTCAATAGTCCAAAACTATGGTGCTAGGAGGCAATCTTTTTTTATGTAAATATCTTCAATGTGAAATGCGACTAACGTTAATTCAATCTCTTTTAATAAGCACTAACTAAGAATTATAAACCAATATGTATTTTAATCTCCACTATTGTGTATTTTTTCAACACTTTAAATCCTCTTTAATCTGAAACTTAACATGATTTATTTTATATAGATATTTTTAATAGAATAACATTAAACCACTTAGGAGGTGGCAAGGCATTTAAGACATATGGATAGTAAAGAAAATGAATAGGAAACTAAAAACCTGGGAATCACAATGAAAAAAGTTTTAACCTTTTTACTCATCAGTGCATTATTAGTATCAACAATTGTTTTAGCAGCTCCACTTTTTAAAGTCAAAACAACAACAACAGTTCAATCAAGTCAAGACTATGTACCGGGACAAATCTTAGTCAAGTTTAAAGATACGATTGAAAGTTCTAAAACAGTTAATAGTTTTGGATGTTCTACGATTAAAGAAAGTATCAAAGGTGGGTATAAGTATATTGCAATTCCTTCAAATAAAACAGTTGAAGAAATGGTAGCGGAATATTCTGCTGATCCAAATGTTTTATTTGCAGAACCAAATTATATTTATACATCTTATATGGTGCCAAACGATCCTTATTATGGCTATCAATGGCATATGCCAATGATTAATATGGAACAAGCATGGGATCAAAACACAGGTACTGGTGTTATTGTAGCTATTTTAGATGCCGGTGTTGCGTACGAAGATTATGACGTTTATGCTCAAGCACCTGATTTGGCACAAACAAATTTTGTGCAAGGGTACGATTTCATAAACAATGACACTCATCCTAATGATGACAATGGTCATGGAACTCATGTCGCAGGAACAATAGCTCAGTCTACTAATAATAATTTAGGTGTGACAGGTATTGCTTATAATTGTTCAATTATGCCTGTAAAAGTTTTAGATGCTGCAGGTTCTGGTGCAACTGATGTTATTGCCAATGGTATTTATTATGCTGCTGACAATGGAGCAAAAGTAATTAATATGAGTTTAGGTTCATCCTATTTTTCTACTATTATGAATGATGCTTGTAATTATGCGAAAGCACAAGGAGTAACAATTATTTGTGCAGCAGGTAACTCAGGTAGATTAATATTAGAGTATCCTGCCGCTAACGAAGCTTATGTATCTGTTTCAGCAGTCAGACTTGATTCAACAATTACAGGATATTCTACCTATAATGATTCTGTAGATATTGCTGCTCCAGGTGGCGACACAGGAGTTGATCAAGATGGTGATGGATATATTGATGGCGTTTTACAGCAAACTCATGATGGTTCTAACTATACTGCATTTTCTTATTATTTCTATCAAGGTACATCGATGGCATCTCCTCACGTAGCAGGTGTTGCAGCGTTAGTTATCGGTGCTTCAGGTGGAACTTTAACTCCCGACGAAGTGCAAGATATTTTACAGAACTCTGCTTTAGATTTAGGTCCAACAGGATGGGATCGAGAATATGGGTACGGGCTTCTTGATGCAAACGCAGCTATACAACTTGTTACTCCTAGTAATGATCCTCCAGTTGCGAATTTTTCAGGAACACCAACGTCAGGCGACGTCCCTTTAAATGTAAGTTTTACTGATTTATCTGTGAACAGCCCAACATCATGGAGCTGGACATTTGGCGACGGTGGAACTTCCACCGCACAGAACCCATCATATATATATAATGCTGCCGGTACTTATACCGTGACACTTACAGCAACAAATGCATTTGGTTCAGATGCTGACACTAAAGTTGGGTATATTACAGTTACAACACCTCCAGCTGATCCTCCAGTTGCAAACTTTAGTGGTACACCTACTTCAGGTGATTATCCGTTAGATGTAAACTTCACTGATTTATCTACTAATGGTCCAACATCGTGGAGTTGGACATTTGGTGATGGTGGAACATCCACAGTTCAGAACCCATCATATACATACAATGTATCAGGAACCTATACCGTAGCATTAACAGCTACAAATGCATATGGTTCTGACACTAAAACAGTTGTAGATTATATTACTGTAACAGAGCCACCAGTTGGTGGAACTATGTATGTTTATGACATTGCTGTATCACAATACAGAACAGGTCGTAATTATAGTGGTTATGGTGTGGTTACAATTTTGATAGTAATGACCAGCCTTTATCAGGTGCGACTGTTTATGTAACAGCTACCGGTCCTACCGGTGGAAGTTATTCTGGAGTTACAGGAACTGATGGAACTGTAGATTTCTTAACTTCTAAAACAAAAACTGTTACATCTGAATGGTGTTTTGAAGTAACAAATGTAACTCATGCATCAAACAGCTACAACCCTGCATCAAATGTTGTTACTAAAGGATGTGAAAGTGGTTATGCCTTTAATGATGGAATCGCAGTAGAGTTAGTTCTTCCGGGAACATTTGGATTAAACCAAAACTATCCAAATCCGTTTAACCCAACTACTGATATTTCATTCAGTTTAGCACAAGCATCTTTTGTGACTCTTGAAATATTTAATATTAATGGTCAAAAAGTAGAACAGCTTGTTTCAGGTTCGTTAACTGCCGGTACTCATACAGTATCATGGGATGCGACTACAAAGCCATCAGGTATTTATTTTTACCGTTTAACTTCCGGTGTCAATGTAGATACCAAGAAAATGGTATTGATGAAATAAGCACCTCCTAATATAGTAATCTAAAGACCGGTAAATTTACCGGTCTTTTTTTTTCAAATTAGATGAAATTATAATATTTAACATAATCTTAATACTTTTCTAACAGAACGGATGTAGTTATCTTGTCAGAAATGAGGAAGATATGATTAATAAGCATATAGTAATAATTGAAGATGAAGTTGATATTCAAGAATTGATAAGTTTTAACCTTTCAAAAGAAGGGTATAAAGTCACCGGGTTTTTAACAGGGGAAGAAGGGCTTACCGGTGTTATAGAATTAAAACCGGATATGGTTCTGCTTGATTTGATGCTTCCGGGTGTTGATGGGCTTGAGATTTGTCGTCAGTTAAAAAAAGATTCAAATACTGAACATATTCCAATTATTATGATAACGGCAAAATCGGATGAGTCCGATGTTGTGACCGGGCTTGAGTTAGGTGCCGATGATTATCTGAGCAAACCATTTTCTCCAAGAGTATTAGTAGCACGTATTCGGTCGTTGTTCAGACGGTTAAAAGCAAAAGAGGTCACCAGCAAATCAATTATAAAATTGACAGATATATCAATCGACCCTGCTAAATTTGAAGTGTTGGTACAGAGCAAACCGGTGGCATTAACTTTGACAGAGTTTCAGATACTGCATCATCTTGCTCAAAAACCGGGTTGGGTTTTTACAAGAGATCAACTTATAGATGCTATTCGTGGTGAAGATACAATTATTACCGATCGTTCGATCGATGTACAAATTGTCGGACTGCGAAAAAAACTTGGTGAGTCCGGTAAAAATATTGAAACGGTTCGTGGAATCGGATATAGGTTTAAGGAGTAGTCGTGGCTAAGAAAAAAATGATACGGCTTTTGATAATTCCGTTTACATTGATTATTACATTGTCATTGCTGGCTCTTACATGGTTCTCTTTTTCAACATTGAAGTCGTTTTATATCGAAGAGACCCAAAAAAGTTTATTATCTAAATCATATATACTGCAGTCGCAAGTAATTCCATTATTAGTTGATGACCAGCTTGATAGTTTATCTTTGCAAAAACGTTGTACGGAAATTGGAAAAGTATCTGAGACTCGCATTACCGTTATGCTTCCGAATGGAATAGTCATAGCTGACTCTGAAGAGAACCCATCGAAGATGGATAATCATAGCTCTCGTGCTGAGATGCAAAACGCATTGTCAGGACTGACCGGTAATTCGATTCGATACAGTAATACGCTTCAACGCTCTATGATGTATTTAGCAATCCGACTTGAGCATGAGGGTGAAGTTGTCGGGGTACTTCGGTTGTCGGTGACGATTGAATCTATTAACAAAACAATTAATGCACTCTCTGTTAAAATACTTTTTGCTTTGTTTATTGTGGCGATACTTGCCGCTTTAACTGCTTATTTTATTTCCAAAAGAATCAGCCAACCACTTGAAGAGTTAAAAGTTGGTGCTGAACGATTTGCAAAAGGTGATTTTGAAAATCATCTTCCGATTTCAGATTCAGAAGAGATCGCCCAGCTTGCAATTGCGATGAACATAATGGCGACAGAACTTGATGAGCGGATTAAAATTATCACCAGACAGAGAAATGAACAAAAAGTTATTTTACAAAGTATGGTCGAATCTGTAATTGCTATAGACAAATCGGAAAACATACTTAATATGAACAAGGCTGCCGGCGAACTGTTTGGTGTTGACCCCGAAGATGCACAAGGGAAGTCGGTTTATGAAATTATTCGGAATGCCGAGCTTCAGGAAATTGTAATCAAAACACTTAAAGAGAACAAACCGCACGAAGGTGAGATTACCCAGAGCCTTCAGAAAGAAAAATTTATAAGCTATAATAGTTCTATTCTCAAAGGTGCATCGGGCAGTGTGATTGGGATTTTACTTGTGCTTAACGATATAACTCGGTTACGTTTTTTAGAAAATATCAGACAGGATTTTGTTGCCAATGTTTCGCATGAACTTCGGACACCGATAACATCTATTAAAGGGTTCGTTGAAACGCTTATTGATAGCGGAACTGACAATAAAGAAGATGTCGAAAAATTTCTTGGTATCATATCAAAACAAGCCAACAGGTTGACCAGCATAATTGAAGATCTGGTATCGCTTTCTCGGATTGAACAAGGTTCCGATGTTGAAGATATCAATTTTGAACGAGCAAATATATTTTCTGTAATCCAATCGTCTATTCAGATTTGTGAACATAAAGCAAATAAGAGAAATATTACAATTCAGCTAAGCGGTGATGAGTCGATTGAAGCGGACACCAATATTCCACTTTTTGAACAAGCGGTTATAAATCTTTTAGATAATGCGATAAATTACAGTTCACAAGATTCAACAGTTTTTGTGCATCTTGAAAAAGAGTCCAACAGATTTAAAGTCATCGTAACCGATGAAGGGGTCGGGATTGAAAGCAGACATCATGACCGCTTGTTTGAACGGTTCTATCGAGCCGACAAAGCTCGGAGCCGAGAACTTGGCGGGACAGGACTCGGCTTGGCGATTGTCAAACATATTTCATTGCTCCACAAGGGGGCTGTTTCAGTTGAAAGCGAACTTGGCATAGGTTCGACTTTCACAATAGAAATCCCGCTTTAATATCTCAATGTAGTTATAACAGCTTAAAAACGGCTGTTTCTTCATATTTGTTAATCAAAAAAAAATGTATCTTTAACATTATCCTAACAATTGATCTGTTTATTTATGTCAGAAATTATAAATAATATAAAATTAAAAAATAAGATTTTGAAAGTAAGGAACAAATTGAAAAAATTAACTCTCACAATTATGGCAATGCTCGTACTGGGCATGTTCACGTTTGCCAATGCGGCTGACACAAAAGTCAATGGAAGACTATACGCCGATTGGAATCTTGATATGTCCGATGGTGCCGAAAGTGCCAACAGCTTTAATGTCAACCGTGCCTATGTCACCGTAAAATCAAAACTGTCTGAGTTTACATCGGTACGCATGACAACCGATATTCGTTCAACGGCAGGATTTGATGGATATTCGATAATTTTGAAATATGGTTACATCGATTGGAAACCTAGTTTTGGTAACAAGAACTTAAAGGTTCGGTTTGGTTTACAGCCGACTTTGTATATCGACAATATGAACAAACTTTGGAGTCGTCGTTACTTAGAAAAAACTGTTGGAGATAAAAACAAATTTCTGACAACATCTGACCTTGGACTTTCTGCCTTTGTTAATCTTGGTGAAAAAGGTAAAACAGGGTATGCCGCATTACAGATTTTAAACGGTACAAAATATTCTGATGTTGAAGAGCTGAACAAAAATAAAGATTATTCACTTTTTACATTACTGAAACCATTTGCCAACAATGATGAACTTAAACGTTCAAAAGTGTTAGCGCAGTTTTATTCCGGTACTCAGAATATATCAACGATAGCAACCGTCGATACATCAGTGTCAGGCACGGATACAACAATCGTCAATTTTGCGAATGATGCATCGCAGTTTAAAAACCAAATTATTTCTATCGGTGGAATGCTCGGCTATAAAAAAACATTAGATGTCGGCATAGATGCTAATTTTAAAACAACTGGTCAAGGGTACAACGATACATCTGGTGTTGAACTTGCAGATGTTAAATCATCCGGCTTGTCATTTTTTGGAACCTTGTACTTTAGTGATATGACAGATGCGAAATCATTTGGTAATACACTCAACCTCTTTAGTCGCTTTGATATCTTAGATCCTAATACAGATATTGCCGATGACGGTAAGTCATTGTGTATCGTCGGTATCGAATGTACGCCTACAAAAGGATTTAAAGCATCACTGAATATTCGTTCTACGAGTTTTGAAGATGATTCAGAATCGGAATCATCATTGTACTTAAATACATTATTTAAATTTTAAGAAAAACAGAAGATAGAAAAGAAAGATAAGAAAGTGAAAAAAATAATTTTAATAGTTCTTGTACTCACACTTTGTGCCGGGTTTGTTTTCTCGGGTCAGTCAGTCACAATCAAAGGTTCTGACACACTCGTTCGTTTAGGACAACGCTGGGCAGAAGAGTATATGAAGCAAAACCCGGGTACAGTCGTACAGGTTTCCGGTGGTGGCTCCGGTACTGGGATTGCCGCTTTGTTAAATGGTACTACTGATGTTTGCGAAGCATCACGTGACATGAAAGAAAAAGAATACAAGCTTGCCGAGAGAAAGGGGATCACTCCTTATAGAGTCTCTGTGGCTCTTGATGGTATCGCGGTTTTTTTACATACTGATAACCCTGTTGATGTTTTGACGATTGCTCAACTCAAAGGGATCTATACCGGTTCGATAACCAATTGGAAAGAAGTTGGCGGTCCAGACAAACAAATTATTATTTACGGTCGTGAAAACAATTCAGGCACCTACGCATTTTTCAAAAAAAGAGTTATGAACAAAGAAGATTACGCTGACAGATGTCAAACTCTTCCGGGAACTGCTGCGGTAGTTAATGCGGTTTCTTATGATGTAAACGGAATCGGCTACGGTGGAATCGCCTGGGCGAAAGGTGTTAAGTTTGCCAAAGTACAAGATGGTGACAAAAATCCGATAGAACCAAGTGTTGAATCTGTATCCAACGGAAGCTATCCTATCTCGCGTGATTTATACTGGTTCTTCAATGGCAAACCAACCGGTGAGCTGAAGAAAATGCTGAACTGGTGTTTGTCGGCAGAAGGTCAAAAAGTTTCAGAGTCTATAGATTATGTACCTCTTTCAAAGGAAAAAGCTGAAGCCAATATGGTGAAATAAGAAGCCTTATATTTATTGTGTTACTTATAAAATGAAGAGAAGAGTGTAATGTTCTTCTCTTTATCTAGCAGAAGAAAAAAATGAGAAAATACGAGTTTAAGAAAAAGTCAAAAATCGGTGAGTATATCGGTGAAAAGTTTATCGCTATGAATGCCTTTGT
Source organism: Candidatus Zixiibacteriota bacterium (assembly GCA_024278935.1). Taxonomy (GTDB): domain Bacteria; phylum Zixibacteria; class MSB-5A5; order GN15; family FEB-12; genus QQUK01. The sequence continues at coordinate 15,206 of JAJRSF010000051.1, read as the reverse complement.
GGCGTTGTTTGCGATTTTACTTATTTTCATCTTTATCTTTAAAGAAGCTCTGCCAATTTTTCATGATGAGTTTATACAAGAAGAAGCCTCGATTGAAAAGATGCTGACTAAGCAATCTTTTGCGAAGGGGAGGGAAGCAAAATTTACCTGGCAGCCAAATTCTGACAATCCTCGATATTCATTGTTACCTCTTTTTATCGGAACAGTGAAAGCATCGTTTGTGGCTATGCTCTTTGCGATACCACTTGGTATAGGAGGAGCGATTTATTCATCACAGTTTGCATCAAGACGAACGCGTGAAATTATAAAACCAGTTATCGAAATGCTCTCGGGGATTCCGTCGGTTGTGCTAGGGTTCTTTGCACTTATTGTCCTGGCGTCGTTTTTACAAAATACGTTTGGGTTTACCTATCGGCTGAATTCGATTAATGCAGGGATTGCTTTAGGCATTGCTGTCATTCCGATTATTTTTACAATTTCTGAAGATGCTCTTATGTCGGTTCCGAACTCTTTAAAAGATGCTGCATTGGCACTCGGAGCAAACCCTTGGCAAGTTTCATTTACGATGACACTTCCTGCGGCGATTCCCGGAATTGCGGCGGGTGTAGTCTTAGGATTTGGGCGTGCTGTTGGTGAGACAATGATTGTACTTATGGCATCGGGTAATGCTGCCATAATTTCTGCCAGTTTTTCTGATTCAATCAGAACTTTCTCAGCGACAATCGCTGCCGAACTTGCCGAAGTTGTTTTTGGCTCGGCACATTATTCGGTACTTTTCTTTTTAGGAACAATCTTGTTTATCTTTACCTTTTTGATAAATCTTGGCGGTGATGTTGTTTTAGAAAAAGTAAAAGAACGTATGCAAGGGAAACGGGCATAAGTATGAGCAAATTACACTCATCGTCGTTGCATAATATTTCGGCACAATTTACTCCGAAGAGATCGGGGCTTATTCCAAAAGGATTGACCCTAACTGCCGTTATAATTATTGTTTCTATTTTGAGTATAATTTTAGGGAATATTATTTTCGGTGGTATTGGCGTTATAAGCGGGGAGTTTGTTTCATCACCACCTGAAAATGGTATGGAAAGCGGTGGGATTTTTCCTGCGATATTTGGTACCGTTGCTTTGGTGCTGCTTATGACAATAGCTGTTGTTCCGATTGGCGTGTTGACTGCAATTTATTTGAGTGAGTATACATCGCCAACTTCAAGAATTTCAAAATTGATTAGACTTGGGATTAATAATCTTGCCGGGGTGCCGTCGATTGTCTTTGGACTTTTTGGACTCGGTTTTTTTATCGCATTTGTAGGTAGTGGGATTGATTCTATATTTTACGAAGGAAGCAGACCAGTCTGGGGACAACCTGCTATTATATGGGCATCGCTGACATTGGCACTATTGACGCTTCCGGTTGTGATTGTTTCAACTGAAGAAGCGTTGCGAACGATTCCTTCGGAAATAAAAGATGCATCATACGCATTGGGAGCGACCAAACTTCAGACAATACGAAGAATAATTTTACCACAGGCAATGCCCGGGATTTTGACCGGTGCAATATTAGCGGTTAACAGGGGTGCGGGTGAAGTTGCTCCAATAATGTTTACCGGAGCGGCGTATTATCTTCCGTATCTTCCCGGAAAACTAAATGATCAGTTTATGGAAATGGGTTATCATATTTATGTGATGGCAACGCAGTCGCCTGATATTGAAGCGACCAAGCCAATTTTATATGGAACTGTGCTTGTGCTTTTGTTTCTGACATTTTCATTAAATTTTTGTGCAATTATAATCCGCTCGAAGTTAAGAGCTAAACGAGTTAGTAATTAAGAAAAGTAAGACAGTATGCAGATTGAAGAAAACAAACTACAAGAAAACGAAACTTTAGGGTCTCCAAAAACTATTAAGATGTCAGCACGGAACCTTGATTTTTTCTACGGAACACAACAGGCATTATATAGTGTTGATTTGGATATAGTTGAACATGAAGTGACGGCATTGATAGGTCCGTCGGGGTGTGGCAAGTCGACATTTTTACGAACATTAAACCGTATGAACGATACTATCACAGGTACAAAACTTACCGGTGAAGTTTGTTTGGACTCTGTTGATATTTATAAAGATATAAAAGATGTTTCGATGCTTCGCACTAAAGTTGGTATGGTCTTTCAGAAATCGAATCCATTTCCAAAATCTATCTTTGAAAATGTCGCCTATGGTTTGAAAGTGAATGGTATCAAAGATAAGGCATTGATTGTTGAGGCGGTTGAGGATACTTTGAAAAAAGCATTCTTGTGGGATGAAGTAAAAGATAAGCTGGATAAGTCGGCGTATCTGTTATCCGGCGGGCAACAGCAACGGCTTTGTATCGCACGGGCTTTGGCGGTGCAGCCGGAAGTGATCCTGATGGATGAACCTGCTTCGGCGTTAGACCCGATATCTACATCGAAAATTGAAGACCTTATTGGTGAGTTAAAAAAACAATTTACAATCATAATAGTGACACATAATATGCAACAGGCGGCTCGGGTATCTAAGACGACAGCATTTTTCTACGAAGGTGTTTTAATCGAGTCAGGTAAAACAAAAGAGATATTCACAAAGCCAAAAATGAAAAAAACCGAAGATTATATAACCGGAAGATTTGGGTGAAGATAGTATGACAAAACGATTTATAAATGAAATAGAAAAACTGCAGACAAAAGTTTTGCAACTGACTGCTATGGTTGAAGGGAATCTTCAAAAAGCTGTCAAAGCAGTAAGTGATTTTGACATGTCTCTTGCGAAAGAAGTGATAGAGTATGATCGTCAGATTGATATTTTTGAAGTTGAGGTCGAAGAAGAGTGTTTGAAAATTTTAGCTCTGCATCAACCTGTTGCAACTGATTTACGGTATGTTGTAGCGGTCCTAAAAATCAACAACGACTTAGAACGTATTGGTGATTTGGCAGTGAATATTGCCAAGCGGACTATTAGTATTCAAAGGCATAATAATGTTATCATTCCATTTGATCTTTCTGAAATGCTTGTCTTGACTGTTAACTTGGTGAAAAATAGTATCAATTCTCTTATAACAAATGATACTGCTATGGCAAAACAGGTATGTGCTGATGATGATGCGATTGATGATTTGCATAAGAACGCGATTACGATTTTAAAAGAGAAGATCAAGGAAGACCCGCAACTGATTGATCTCTATATTAGCTTGCTTAATGTTTCCCGTAATCTTGAGCGAATTGCCGACCATGCAACAAATATTGCTGAAGATGTAATATATAATATCGATGGTGAAATCGTTCGCCATAAAGTGAACGAGTTATAATGTACGATTCTGTTTGATTCGTTAAAATTATAACTACTCTCAAAATTCTACAAGACTTAACAATTATCTGAATTGTTAAGTCTTTTTTTGTTTAAAAATTCATAAAAATTAAACAAAATTGAAACATAATTGTTGTAACATTTCCAAAAGATGAAACGTCGCTGATTATGTAACATTAGTGAAAGCTAACAGCGGAACATGTAAAACATGTATATATAACGAGTTGGTGGTATTAGAAATGTTTGTTATTTCTTGAAACGTTTCGCCGTTCTTGTGAAACGTTAATGAAGTGTGTAACTGCTTGAAACATAGTCGTATAAGGTTTGGGGGGAATTGGCACGGAATTTGATATTATTATATGTGTGATGAATAAGAATTCTAAGTTGTTGAAAGACATAGAGAAAAAAGTTAAGTAGTGTAACATAGTGAAACGTAACAAAAGGAATGTATCATGAAAACAAGAAGAAATTTTAAAACAATTGTCATTTTGCTAACTTTAGCAGTTTGTGCTTTAGTTGCTATGACAGCAATTTCCAATGATGTCTTTGCGGGTGATGATGCCAAGAAGGTCGACACTCCAAAAACAGTCAAAAAAGAAGTTAAACCAAGCGACAAAAAAGGTAAGTTTTTCTTTAAGAAAACATGTAAATCCTGTCATGGCAGTAAAGGCGAAGGCGGCGAAGTAACACCTATGTCAAAAACTATCAAACAGTGGGAAAGAGCATTTAAAAAAGATAAACATTACAAAGGTGCAAAATATTCAACTGATTTTGATGCAACACAACTGATTCATATTAAGCATTTTTTAATCAATCATGCTGCAGATTCAGATCAACCGGAAACATGTGGGTAATTAAACAATAAATTTTATTGAGGTGGTATTATGAAAAACTTTTTTAACAAATCAATGATTTTAGTCGGTATTTTAATGCTGGCAGTTCTAATGAGTTTCAGCCTTGCTGTTGCTGACGAAGTAGCCGATGATGTCGAAGATCTACTCGACCGTGTTGATGCACTTGAATTAAAAGCAGCTAAAAACAAAGTATCTATCTTTGGTGATTTCAGAGTCAAGTATGATAATATTAAATTTGACTATCAACCACATTTTCTGTATCAAGGTGGAGACCCAACGAATCCTATGAGTTATATGCCATACGAAGCGTATGATTTAAAGAATTCTGAAAACTGGAGTCTAAAACTTCGCTTAAAAATCGATGCGAAACCATCACCACAACTTCATTTTACCGGTCGTTTGGTCATGCATCAAACATATGGTGGTTCCGGTGTCCCAATTTTTAACGGTTTCCCAAACACAGTAGCCTATGATGCTAACGCAACAAATATCCCAACTGACAACGCACTTCGTGTCGAGCGGGCAGCATTTACATATTCACCAGCAAATTCACCATTCTTTTTTACAGCTGGTCGTCAAGCAGCAACTAATGGTCCTCCACGTGAATTACGTGAAGACAGAGTTCGTCAAGGTACACCTGGTGGATTGATGATTGATGCTGAGATTGATGGTATTATGATTGGTATGCGTCTAGATGAAACTATTGGATTACCTGACGGGTCTGTATTCCGTTTCTGTTATGGAACAGGATTTGAATCTGGATTTGGTGGCGGTGGAGCAGTAGAAAAATCTTATGTTCCAGGATTTGATCCAGTCAATGGACAACCAGTTTCTCTAGTTGTATCTGAACTTAAAGATTCTAAAGTTGCCGGTGGTTGTGCGGAAACACCAATTCCACAATTACCAGGTAAGACTTTATTGACTCTTGGGTATATGCGATTTATCGACATGACTGATATTTCTACCGGTTATACACGTAATTTTCCGGTTCCATATGATGGAAATGAACAACTGGTTACATCAACAAGAAACCTTGGCGATATGGATTTATTTGGTGCCTGTTTCCAGCAGGAGATTAATGATATAAGTTGGTTTGGTTCTATAGCATATAATAAATCTGATCCTGATATTGGAGCAGTATCTCAGTATGGTTTTGGTGGGTTACTTGGTAATCCTTTAGAATCTGAAAGCGGAATGGCATATTATCTTGGTGCTCGTTTCCCTGTTAAAGCTACTGATGGTAAATTTGGTCTTGAATATAACCATGGTGATGCTCATTGGTTCAGTTATACAAATGGTGCCGATGACATTGCGATGAGTAAACTTGCTACAAAAGGTTCTGTAATTGAAGCATACTATATTCAAAAAATTGAAAAGAAATTTAAGATCCGTGTAGGTTTACAAGCATATGATTATGACTATGCTTTCTCCGGTTGGCACATTGCTCCAGCTCCAATGGAGAACTTTGAACTTGCTAACAATCCAATGCTCGGATATGCGTTCCCTGACAAAATCACAAACTTATATGTGGTGTTTGACTTAGACTTTTAGTGTACCGCGGGTACCTGCCGGGCAGGTACCCGCATTAAAAACGAAACAAGGCTTGATATTATGAAATATGAATTTGGTCGCAGAAGTTTTATGAAACTAGGCAGTTGCTCTGTTGTTGGTGCAATAATAGGCAGCCAGTTTAAGTTTGCTTCAGCTTTTGCAGAAACCGATATAAAAGATCTGCCGGATAATTTTTCCGGCGACATACGGACCCACTGCGGACTCTGTGTAAATAAATGTGGTATGATTGCCCGAGTGAACAACGGCGTTATACGAAAACTTGATCCAATTGCAGACCATCCTAAATCAAAAGGGATGTTATGTGCCAAAGGTAATGCCGGCATACAAACGGTCTATGATCCTGACCGTTTAAAATACCCTATGATTCGTGTAGGCAAACGTGGCGAAGGTAAATGGAGAAGAGCAACATGGGATGAAGCTCTTACATACATCGCTGACAAATTAACTGAAATAAAAGAAAAACATGGTCCTGAGGCAGTATTGTTTTCATCGACTGAAGGATTCCAGGAAGAATATTTCTTACGTTTAGCTGAAGCATTTGGGTCACCGAATACAGTTCGTCATCCTACTTTATGTTTAGCATCTGTGAACAATGCGATGTTTAATACATTCGGAACCGTACCACATTTTGATTTAAAACATGCCGACTATGTAATTTTTGCCGGCTCAAACAGACTCGAATCACTACTGACTCCAGACACTGTTGATATGATTGAAGGCAAAGCTTCCGGTCATTATCACGTTGTCTTGGATCCTCGTTTTACTGTCACCGCATCAAAAGCAAATCTTTGGGTGCCTATCAAGCCGGGTACAGATTTAGCTTTTGCTCTTGCGTTGATACATATGATGATTAAAGAAAATAAGTATGATAAAGTTTTTGTAGAAAAATATACGCATGGTTTTGATAAACTTGCGGAACATGTAAAACAGTATACGCCTGAGTGGGCAGCTTATGAAACAGGTATTCCTGTTGAGACAATTTATAAAGTCGGTAAAGACTTTATGAGCAGTTTACCTCGTTCGGTCTTTTATTCAGGACGTCGAGGTAGCTGGACTGAAAATGATACACAATTTAGAAGAGCGATTGCAATTGTCAACGCAATCTCCGGAGCATGGGACCGTGAAGGCGGAGTCGCACCGGCACGTAAAATCGGTTTAGGCGAAATGTTGATTTTCCCTCCTGATGAACCGGAAGCAGAACGTATTGACAATGTTAAAAATGAATTCCCTCTCGCTAATAGAAGAGATGGTGTCTATATGACACTTCGTGAACATGCCTTAAAAGAAGACCCGTATCCTTTAAAAGCATGGATGATCTACAAACAGAATCCGCTTCAGTCAGTACCTAATTCTCAAAAGACTTATGAGATGATGAAAAAGATGGAGTTGATAGTTTCTATCGACATAATTCCAAACGATACTGCTTGGGAGTCCGATGTTATGCTTCCTGAAGCAACATATTTGGAACGCACTGACCCGCTTCATTCGCTTGGTGGTTTAGAACCTGCTGTAGCGCTTCGTCAGAAAGTTATCGAACCGATGTATGAGACTCGTCCTAATTTGGAAATCATGAAACATCTTGCCTCGAAACTTGATTTAGGTGAATACTTTGATTTCACAATAGAAGAATGGCTGGAAGCACAAGTTGAAGAACTACCGATTGATTTGGATGAATTAAAACGTCGTGGGTTCTACGCTGATGACAAAGGTAAGGTCTTTGGCAAGACCCTTAAAGAAGGATATCGATTCCGAACAAAGACAGGGAAGATAGAACTATTTTCAGAACGATATGCCGAAAAAGGATATGATCCATTACCAATTTATAAACGACCAAAAAATATTCCAAGCGGAAGTTATATTTTATTAACTGCTCGTTGTGCCAACTATACTCATTCGTCACTTCAAAATAATGAATGGCTGATGGCGGTTGGTATGCATGCGATGGCACATGTCAATCCAATAGCTGCTGAGAAACATGGTATAGTGCAGGGTGAGATTGTTATTCTTCGTTCACCATATGGTGAAGTTGAACTTCCTGTTTATATAACTGACAGAGTGCATGCCGATGTTATTTGTATGCCGCATGGATTTGGTCATACCTCAAAAGGTTTGAGTATAGCTTACAATAAAGGAGCTCGCGGTTCTGATCTGCTTGGTTCTTACTATGATAAAATAACCGGCAATGCTGCCATGCATGAAGATTTCGTGCAGATAATTCCTAAAAGAACACTCCATACTGAGGATGTCCAGGGCGACAGACGGAAATCGAGAGTTAAAAGCGGAGGTATAACAGGATGAGTCAGGAAAAGAAATACGGCATGCTCATAGAGCAGTCGAGATGTATAAACTGTAAAGCATGTATGATTGCATGTCAGGCAGAAAATAATGTACCACTTCATAAACATCGTAATTGGATCGATGAATCCGAAGTGCGTGGTACATATCCGAATTTGGGAATTGACTTTACTCCGAACCAATGTAATCATTGTGATAATCCGCATTGTGAACGAGTATGCCCAACCGGTGCTACATTTGTGAACGATGATGGAATTGTATTAATTGATTATAATAAATGTATCGGCTGTCGTTTCTGTATGATGGCTTGTCCATACGATGCCAGGTATGTTGACAAAGAGCGTGGTATTGTAGACAAATGTACTTATTGTACTCAACGTATTTATCAAGGTAGAGAGCCAGCCTGTTTAGAAACTTGTCCCGGTAAGGTTCGGACCTTTGGGGATCTTAATGATCCAAAGTCTGAAATTTCTCTGAAAATCGCAACCCATAGAACTGAAGTAAAATATCCAGAGACCGGAACAAAGCCTCGGATATATTACATTATAGATTAGGAGCATATGATGCACGAAGTTGAATGGGGTATGCCCGTTGTTTTATATCTTTACTTCGGTGGACTTTCTGCCGGTGTTTTTATTCTCTCAGCATTTTTAGCATATTTGAGAGATCCGAAGCTTCATAAGCTCGCAGCCTTTGGAGCATATTTTGCACCATTTCCATTATTTATTGGACTGTTTTTATTACTGATTGATTTAGATAGACCTTTACATTTTTGGAGATTATTTACCACCATCCAATGGACTTCACCAATGTCTATCGGGAGTTGGTTGTTAATGTTTTTCTCGATAATAGCATCACTCTATGCGATACTCTGGTTACCTGAAAAATATTCTACACTAAAACTTGGGAAATTCAAGTTATCAATTCCTAAAAGTCGTGTGAAGATTCGTGGAATTTTAGGTGCTATCGGTTTTCCAACCGGTATAGCAGTTGGTATTTATACCGGTGTTTTACTGGGAGCAATTCCTGCTCGTCCGTTTTGGAATACGCCGATGGTGGCGATGCTCTTTTTGGTGTCGGCTCTTTCAACAGCGACTGCGGTTATGTTGTTTGCTTCAAACTGGATGTCAAAAAACACATCAAAAGAAGATTTTCATCGCGAAAGAAAATTACTTTATTCTGCCGATGTTATATTAATTATTTTTGAAATGTTTATTCTTATTCCGTATATATTGCATAATTCAATTTCTACCGCAAGTCAGTCAGCATCGCTTGATCTGATTTTAGGTGGTGAGTATACAAATATTTTCTGGTACGGGTTTGTTTTGATAGGGTTAGTGATTCCATTGATTCTTGAGACTATAGATTTGATACCGGAAATCGCTCGAAAGCAGAAAAGCTCTCATATTAAGTTTTTTGGTTATTTGAGTGCTATATTAGTTTTAGTTGGTGGATTTTTATTACGATATATATTTGTATATGCAGGACAAGCATCATCATTTGGAGCATAAAATGGCAACAACTGAATTACAAATTAAACTTGAGTTTTTAACAAAATTTTTCTCTGAGCCGGATGCCGAATTGATTGAACAAATTCGGCTCGGAGAAACTCCTCTTGGAAAGATAGAAGAGTCTGAATCTGAATTTTCTTTTGCAGATGCAACGATGGTCATGATTACGGATTTATTTGTGAATTCCCAAAACGCACGACCTGTTTTTCCTTTGGCTACCGAGAATTTACCGGATAAGAGAGAGAAAGAAAATTATCTTGATGCTCTGATTTCTTATTATGCCAAGGATAAAAAAGTGGCGACAAATTATCCGCCCGATCATTTAAAAGTCCTGTTTGAATTTTTGCTTTTTAAATTATCTTGTGATGATATAGCCGGAGCAAAAGATTTTTATACCATTTTTCTAAAACCGTGGTATAATATCTTTACCGATGCTATTATTAAACGAAGCGATGATATGATCGCTTTGCGAGTGGCATCACTTGTACAAGAAACAATGGTTCAGATAGAAGAAATATAAAGGGTTTTTCCCGTGGAAGATAAGTTGAACGAGATAAAAAAGAATCAACATGTCTTAGATAATATTGCCGAATCTATTTATGACGGTTTGGTTGCCATTGATAATGATTTTAATATTATCTATGTCAATAATCGTTTCGCTGATATTTATGAGAAAACTCCCGAAGATTTTATCGGCAAAAAATGTACCGATGTTGTCGGTTTTGACCATTGTTACAAAAGCTGTCCGCATCGCAATATCATTAACAATCAAGAAGATTTTTCGGAACATAATCTACATTGTCAAAAACATGAAACAGGTCCTTTTTGTGTTTCTGCCTCGCCTATAATAGATAAAGATGGAAAGACTATCGGAGTCCTTGAACTGTATCGAAATATGAAACAGTTGGGTATGTATATTGGCACTCTAGAAGAAACCAACGCTGCCTTGATGATGGAAAAAGAACGGCTCCACAATATTTTAGATGACATCAGCGATGGCTATTACACTGCTACTCCTGAGGGTGTTATTACATCGGTGAATGAAAAACTTCTGAAGCTTTCCGGTAAGAAAACACAGGATTTAATAGGATATAAATGTGCCGATGTGCTTTGTTCCGACGAATGCGGTGATGATTGCCCGCTGCAATGGGCTGTGAAAAATAAAACGAATGTTATCAATTCACATCAGCGTATGATGGTCGGTAAAGAGATGACTCCTTATGATAAATCTATCATGGTTGTTAAAAATCAAAAAGGTAAAGTTGAATCTGTCATTGGTGTAATTAGCAAAGTTTCTGAAACTGTCGCCTTGCGCAAAGGAGCCGAGAACGCTTTTGAATATCATCATATCATTACTAAAAGTGATAATATGAAAGAGATTTTAGAACTGGTTGAAGAGTCAGCTCCGACCGATGCCCCGATTTTAATAAAAGGTGAAACAGGTACCGGGAAAGAGTTGATAGCAAAAGCGATCCAACGGCTTTCACATAGAAGAGATAAACCATTTGTAAAAATTAACTGTTCAGCTTTAACAGAATCACTTCTTGAATCTGAACTGTTTGGACATGTTAAAGGTGCTTTTACCGGAGCAGTCTTAAACTATGCCGGTAAATTTAAAAAAGCTGACAAAGGGACAATCTTTTTAGATGAAGTTGAAAATATGTCGCCTGCTTTACAATCAAAATTATTGCGTGTGATTGAAGAACAGGAATTTGAACCGGTCGGTTCAAACAGACTTGAAAAAGTGAATGTACGTATTATCGCAGCATCGAATCAAAATCTGCTGGAGTTAATTGAAAAAGGTATTTTTAGGTCAGATTTATATTATCGATTGAATGTTATTAAAATCATAATCCCACCTTTGAGAGAACGAATTGGTGATCTCTCTGTGCTGATAGATTATCGTCTGCAATATTTACGTGATAAATATAATAAAGATATCACTGCGATTTCTACCAGAGGTATGAATGTACTGAAGCAATATCATTGGCCGGGAAATATCCGTCAGTTATTTGGTGCTTTGGAATCTGCTTTTTTAAGAACTAAAAATGAACGGATCGAACGAAAAGATCTGCCTGAAGAAATATTTTTAAGTCATGATTCGTTTAAAAAAGAATCATCGAGTACTGAATCAATTAGAAAAGATGAGATCGAACGTCTGCTTCGGTTGTATCCCAAAAATCGTCGTCGTATTGCTTTTGAACTTGGTGTGAGTCGAACGACTCTTTGGCGTAAGATGCAGGAATACAATATTACGCATTAAAAATTTAATTGTTGTTTGAATACTCTGTGAAATTTAAAACGGGTGGATATGAATCCACCCGTTTTTTTATAGTTACTCTTTGATTTTTATCTTAGGTGCGAACCATTCATAGAGAACAGGGATAAGCACTAATGTTAAAAATGTCGATGAGAGCAGACCAAAGACAACAACTATCGCTAGTGGTCGTTGTACTTCTGAACCCATGCCGTGTGATAAGAGCAGAGGAACAAGTCCGAGTATCGTTGTGAGGGCAGTCATCAGTACCGGACGAAGACGAAGCAAACATGCTTCGGTGATTGCGTCGACGATGCTCAGCCCATCTTGCCTGAGTTGATTGATATAGGAGGCGAGTACCAATCCGTTTTGAACCGCAATTCCGAAGAGTGCGATAAACCCAACCGATGCCGGGACAGATAAATATTCCCCGGTGAGGTACAAGCCGAAGACACCACCGATAAGTGCTAGCGGTACGTTTATAAATATCAATGATGCCGACCTGAATGTTCCGAGTGATAAATAGAGAAGCAAAAATATCATAAGGAATGTGATCGGGACAATGATGCTCAATCGTTTCATCGCACGTTCCTGATTTTCAAATTGACCGCCAAACTCTACGTAGTAACCGGCTGGAATTTCTACATTTGCTTTTATCAAATTTTTCATGTCAGTGACAACAGAACCCATGTCGCGTCCACGAACATTACCTGAAATTATCCAACGCCGTTGGTTTTTTTCTCGGTTAATCTGGATAGGACCTACCAGCGTTTTCACTTCGGCGACTTGTGAGAGCGGTATGAGAATGCCATCAGATGAATGTACCAGCATATTTTTGATAGACTCTTGGTCGCTTCGGAACTTTTCATCAAATCGAACATGAATCCCAAATCGTCTGGTGTTTAGATATATTTGCGATATAACTTCACCACCGATGGCAAGTTCGACAACCTCGAGAATCTCGGAGACATTGACGCCATACCTTGCACATGCTTCACGATTGGCAATGATTTGAACTTGTGGTTGTCCAAAACTTTGTTCGGTAGAGAGATCGACCAGACCATCAACCGATTCGATAGCTTCTTTGATTTCTTCCGATTTCGTTCGTAACACAGTAAGATCATCGCCGTACAATTTTATTGCTAATTGTGTTTTTACGCCTGAAAGAAGTTCATCGAACATACTCTGTATCGGTTGTGAAAAAACAAGCTGTACACCGGGGTAGTCCGATAGCTTTTTATTAAGGGCTTCAATTAGTTCTTCTTTGGAATTGTAATCTTCCCATTCAGATTGCGGTTTGAGCATTATCTGAATATGAGCAGTATTGACAGGATGCGGATGACTTCCTGCTTCGGGGCGACCGATTTTTGCAACCGTTTGCTGTATACCATCAAAGCCTAAGACAATCCGCTCGAGCTTCATGATTGTTTCGGTTGCTTTGACAAGTGAAATAGATGGTGCCATGTTAACATTGATTTGAATTGCACCTTCTTCTAAGGTTGGAATAAATTCGGTGCCAAGGTGCGGTATAACAAAGAGGGCTCCCACAAATGCGAGAGCAGTAATTGTCAGAATGACGTTTTTTGTACGAAGCACAAAAGACAAAAATGGTTTATAGATGTTTTTGAGCAGACGTACGACAATGAATTCTTTCCTCTTACCTTTTTTAAGGAGGTACGATGATAGAACCGGTGCAAATATTAATGCTGCCAGAAGTGAACCGAGTAAAGCAAAAGTAATCGTGAATGCCATTGGTAAAAACATTTTGCCTTCGATACCTTCCAGGGTAAAGAGGGGAAGGAAAACGATGATAATAATCAGCACCGAAAAGATAATCGGTTGTGCTACTTCGGTACATGCGGCAGTGATAATTTCAAATTTACTTTTGTCTTTATACTTGTCATCACCAAGCAGTCGGTAAATATTATCGACTATGACAATTGAAGCATCGCCAAGCATACCAATCGCAATGGCGATACCTCCGAGCGACATAAGGTTTGCTGACATCTCGGCGTAACTCATAAAAATAGCTGCTATCAAAGCACAAAACGGTAAGGCTAATGCGACGATAAAAGCGGAGCGTGCGTTGCCTAAAAACAGAGCTAAAATTATAATGACTAAAAAGGCTCCTTGAAACAAAGCATTCATGACAGTGTTGACTGCGTTGTTTACCAAGGTACTTTGATTGTAATACGGAATCAGTTTAACCCCTTGGGGTAGAGATTCCTGTATTTCGGGGATTTTTTTATTGAGACCTGCAATAATATCTGATGTGTTGGTTCCGAATAATTTCATTACAATTCCGGCGACAACTTCGGTCTCACCGTTGAGGGTCACAACCCCTCGTCTGATTTCTTTTCCGAAGTCAACTTCGGCAACATCGCCCAAACGAATAGGGGTGCCATTGATAACTTTCAGTTGTATGTTTCGGAGATCATCTTTTGTCTCAAGCAGTCCTATACCTCGCACGAGATATTCTTCGGAGCCTAAGACTAAAAATTGACCACCTGCATTTTTATTATTATTGTCAACGGCAGAGACAATATCTTCCAGCCCAAGATTAAATTTATTTAATGCGTAGGGGTTAACTTTAATTTGATATTGTAAAACATGACCACCCATAGATAAAATTTTGGTGACACCATGGACAGTTTGCAGTTGATATTTTATAACCCAATCATTGATTTCGCGAAGATAGGTATCGAGTGGTTTTCCCTCGGTGTCGACTGTGCTGTCGGCGTTGAGGTAATACATAAAGACTTCGCCAAGTCCTGTTGAAATAGGACCGAGTCCCGGTTGTTCATCCATGTCGGGAAGTTCACCGGCGGCAGAGGCGAGTCGTTCTGAAACAATTTGGCGGGCAAAATAAATATCGATATCATCTTCAAAGTAAACATAAATAACAGCCATGCCAAAAGCCGATGTTGATTTTATCAAACGTACACCCGGTAGACCGTTCATGGCAGATTCTATTGGAAATGTAATCAGCCGTTCGACTTCTTCAGGTGCCATACCATGTGCTTCAGCAAAAACAGGTACCATGACAGGGGAGATGTCTGGGAAAGCATCGGTTGGTAGTTTTTGATATTGATAGCCACCAAGTGCCAACACTGCTAGTAATATGACAACGGTAATAAGACGGTTCTTGAGAACTGTTTTAATAATTTTTTGCATCAGAGTTCTCCTTAATGTCCATGTCCGGCGTGAGCGTCGAGATTACTGGTGACGATTTTTGCTTTCAACTCAAAGGCACCGCCTGAAACATATCTTGTACCTTTTTTGAGACCGGCAATTATCTGGATGAATTCAGTATCACTTAAACCGGTGAGAACTTCGACAGGTTTAAACTTGTTATCTGACATAGCTACAAAGATAACAGATCTTTCATCTAAGATT
>JAJRSF010000050.1 GCA_024278935.1 Candidatus Zixiibacteriota bacterium | reverse complement strand
CCTGAAACATATCTTGTACCTTTTTTGAGACCGGCAATTATCTGGATGAATTCAGTATCACTTAAACCGGTGAGAACTTCGACAGGTTTAAACTTGTTATCTGACATAGCTACAAAGATAACAGATCTTTCATCTAAGATTGGTACAGCATTTTTTTCGACAACTATCTGTTCGCTCCCTTTGCTTGTTGCAATCGAAGCTTGGACAAAAGTACCGGGACGCCATTTGTTATCTTGGTTCTTAAGAGTAATTCTGGCTGTGGCAGACCGTGTGTTGTAGTCGATGATAGGTGTTATATATTCGATAATGCCTGTGGTTTTGTCATGCGAACCGACGGCGGTGATAGTAGCTGTTTGCCCTTTGATGATTTGATTGACATCTTTTGGATAGACAGCAAGGTTTACCCAGACTGTTGAGAGGTCTGCGATAACAAAAATCGAATTACTTTCTGAAACAAATTCTCCCGGTGTGATATGTCTTTCGATAACCCAACCGGAGATTGGTGCTTTGATAGTGTATGAGTTCATGCTTTCGTTACTCTCGACGATAGCTACAATTTGATCAGCCTGAACATAATCACCAGCGCGAAAATTTGCTTTGATAGCAATACCTGCAAAACGAGGTGCGATATGTACAAGGCGATCTTCATTGAAACTGATTTCGCCCGAGAGATCGATTGTTTTACCAATGCGACCATGACTAACGTGGGAGATAGAGATACCGCCTAAGAGAATTGCTTCTGATGTTAATTCGATAGTCAGCTCTTCATCTTGGTCATCTGTTGTAGTAAGTTCTTCATCGGAACCGTGGTCATGCCCGGCATGTTTATCTACTTCTATATGCTCGGTTGTTTCGTTGTGGTCTGTATCGTGATCATGTTCATCATCACTTGCAAAAGCTAGAGTGGTAATGAAAATCAGAGCTGTTAAGAGTATAAATAATTTATGTGTCATGTTTAATTTTCTCTTTTCATGTTCAAGACGATTCCGTTTCTACTTTCAATCTCAATAATCAAATTATGAATTTGTAAAAGCATATCGTTATGTTCAAAGTTAAGTTCATTTAAAGTACGTTCTGCTTCTAAAAGATGAGTATATGGAACTCGTCCTGCATCGTAAGCTTTTATCAAAGTTTGAAATGCGTGGGTGGCAGTCGGTATTAACAAAGTGTCCAATGAGAGATGTCTGTTTTGTAATTGTGTCAGATTTATGAGAGCAGACTTATTCATAGCGTTCACTTCATTTGCAACATGTTTCTTTTCATATTCTAAAGATAAGATATTTGATTGAATACTTTTTTGAGTTCCCTGATTCCTATTTATAAATGGAATCGGCAACGAAACGCCAAACATAAATGATTTGGAGTTATCTATTTCAAGTCTTTTGAAACCTGTGCTTAAATTTACAACAGGTTTGGACTCTGCTATAGAAAGTTCGTATTCCGCATCAAGAAGATTCCGTTGGCTGTTAAATAGTTCCATCTCACGAGAAGAATCAAATTTACTGCTAATCATTTCAATTTGCTTATAGACTATTTCCAGTTGTGGTTCAAAATCAGCGAGCAAAGATTTTCCTAATAGTTCACCGCCCCATAGAGAGACCAATTTTGTTTCAAGGGCTGTTGCTTCCTGTGTTGCTTGTTCAAAATTTAGAACTGAAATCTGTTCTTCCATTTGAGCAAGAAGAAGTTCCGAATGCAAAGTGGCGCCTTTTTGTAATCGGAAATTTATATTTTCAACAATCTCACGAGAAAGGTCTATTACCTGTTGCGACAACCTTACTTTATGCTGGGCATGAGCCAGTAGGTAAAAACGTTCTTTTACAATGATATAAAGATCAAAGGCTGAGAGTTTCAGATGTAGTTTTAATTCATCTGATTCAGCTAATGCTAAATTTTTTCTGGCTTGGCGTTGTCCAAAAAAATCAAAGTCCTGCGATAGAGAAATCGCAAATTCTGATTCATTGTAGGCAGGAGCGTCCCATCCGAACTCTTCTATTTCAAAACCAATTTCCGGGTTCGCCCAGACTGATGCTTGCGATATGTTTTCTTCGGCTGCTTCTATTTGATATTTGAATGAATGAAACAATGGATTCGCTTCTGCTGTAAATGATAAAACATTTTGCAGAGTGACAACCGAATCATCTTTTGTCTCAGGTGTGGCAATTGTATCAAACAATGTTTTCCAGTTTTCCGATGCTTGCACTTGGTGCGAAAGCATCAGAGTTATTATAACTACAGCAAATAGTTGTAGTTTGTCTTTCATGAAATTTCTCCAAAATATAAAATTGTGTAGTTAATTATTTGGGATTGCTATGAACTAAATTGAGGTTGTGAGAAAAAACAGAAAGATCAACAGATTAATATAACTGTCGAGAGAGCAACAAGCGGAGTGTTTTGCTTTGGCAATACAATTGAAAATAACTTGTTATTATTGTTCGGGTTGATAACTGATTGGGTGTTCGGTATGGTTGGAAAGAGGGTACAGATTTTAATCTCTGATAATTTTGAGTCTGACTTTTGTGTACGTTTTGACCAAAGATGGGTATCGATTTCTACATCGGAACAAGCGGCGTGGTCTTCGTGGTGGTTTGTAGGAGTTTCTATATAAGAAGGTTGGTCAGAGTCAGCACAAGACGGAATACAGATAGTTTCCAGCTCAATATGACCATTATCGCCTAGACAGATTACATCGGTATAGCCTGATATCGAAAAGCTTGCCAATAGAAAAAGGCTGAAAGAATAGACAAATATGTTGTATAGAATCAATTTCATAAGCCTTAATATACACTGACAATTGATTTTGTCAATGCATGAATTCTATCGGATTATACGCCTATCTTGGACGAGAGACTCAACCTATTTAGCTGTTTTTTTTGAAGATTTTACTGAATGTCGGGAAAGTCTTTTGAACCTCATCTTTAAATTCAATATAGAGGTCATTATCCTGTTCTATTGAATGTTTTTTTAAAGATTCAATGACGATTATCATAAAAATCAGTAAAAATGAAGCTATGACTACGATTAAGACTAAAAAGAGACCTCTTTTTGGACTTGATTTTTGAGTCGGCAATGATGGGCTGTCGAGAATTTGAATAATAGGCACATCTTTTTGCGCATCAAATTTAACCGATTCATGTTCTTGCGTTAAAAATAGATATATACTTGATTTAATTTCAACTTCTCGTTCTAAGCGAGATAATGTTTTTATAATCTCGGAATTACTACTTGAAGCCCAATTAGAGTTGTCTGTTTGATATTTTTCTCGATTATCTTCAGCAATCGAAAGCTCTGCTTTGATAACCTTTAATTGTTTGGAGAGATAGAGTTCGTTTTCTTTTGCTTTTGAACGTCTTTTGTGCAGGTTATAATTTTCGAGTTCAAATAGATACTTGGCAACCAATGCCTGCGACATCGCCGGGTATTCTGTCTCAACCGAGAGATAAATAACTTCGGTTTTTTTATCTACTGAAAAAGAAGAAATCTTGGCGAGTTCTTCAACCAGTTTATCGAAGTCATCCTCTTCAAAATATTCCTGCAAAGTTATTTTTTTGATATTACCATCTACATGGAAAGCATATTCATTGGATAAAAGAGCTTTAGCAATATGAAGTGACCTGAGAATCGGAGGGAATAAAGCGGATGGGTTTTCATTTAAGCTAGACATTGATCCTAAGCCGGCAAGTGATTTTAGATCAGAGAATTTATCAGGTGCACCAGTTGGTAAAATAGAAGCTGTAGAACTATATTTATTCGGAATCATAATCAATACTGCTAGAGTTATTGCGGCGACTATAAAAATTGTATAGATGATGAAGTTTGATTTTTTAATAAGTATCGATGCTATCGAAAAGAAATTAAATTCTGAATCAGAATTTTCTTGTTGATTTCTATTTGTCTCTGAAAGATTTGATGAACTCATGTTATATTTTTTCCAACTGATTTTCTTTTTTATAATTAACTTTACTATAGTGAGTATTCATAGTTTTTTCAACAAAATCTTTGAACTCAGTTTTAAACCGTTCTGCTGAAAACCGAAGAGCATTATTATGAATTGTGTTGCAATCAAATGATCCAAAACCTTCGAATTTCTGAACTGCTTGTATAATAGCATCTTTGTCCTGGCTATAGAAGAAAACACCTGTTTTATCAGCAATTATAGTTTCAAGAGCGCCGCCTTTACCATAGGCGATTACCGGTGTACCACAGGCTTGTGCTTCGATAGGGATAATACCAAAATCTTCTTCGGCAGCAAACACAAACGCTTTTGCACGTTGCATATGATCTTTTAAAACATTAAATGGCTGGTAGCCAAGCAATGTAACGTTTGCACCGGCTTTTGCTTCTATCTTATTGAAGTCGGGTCCTTCACCAATGACTATGAGTTTTTTATCCGGCATATTTGAGAATGCTTCGACAATGAGGTCAATTTTTTTATATGGCACCATCCGTGATGCGGTCAGGTAGAAATCTTCTTTTTCAAACGAAAGTTTAAAGGCATTTGTATCAACAGGCGGATAGATAATTGTAGATTCACGTCCGTATGTTTTGTGGATTCTTCGTGCGATAAAGTCTGAAATTGCGATAAAATTATCAACGCCACAAGAAGTGCGATGATCCCAAAGTCTAAGTCTGTGGAGCATATATCTGACAATCCAGTTTTTGAGACCTTTGTGGAGATTTGATTCATTGAGATACTGATGAGTCAGATCCCAGGCATATCGCATAGGAGAATAACACATGCAGATATGCAGTTGGTCCGGTCCGGTGATAACACCTTTGGAGACAGCATGCGAACTGGATATAATAAGGTCGTACTTTGATAGGTCAAATTGTTCAATAGCCAAAGGCATGAGCGAGAGGTAATTTCGATATTTAGTTTTTGCGTATGGAAGGTTTTGAATAAAAGAAGTGTGAACTTTTTTATTTTTTATGAAAGCTCTGTTATCTTCATCTAAAAAATCACAAAGAGCAAACATGTCAGCGTTAGGATATAAATCTAACATCGCTTCCAGCACTCTTTCTGCCCCCGCATAGACAGTCAGCCAATCATGAACAAAGGCAACTTTCATATCAGATAAATGTTTCAATGGTTTCCTTAAACATTTTAGCTGTTTTATCCCAGTTAAATAACTGCACCAATTTTTCTCCTCTTATAACTAGTGTAGACCTTAACTTAGAATCAACAATAATTTTTGATATTTTGTTTGCAATATCATTTGTATCGTAAGGGTCACAGTATAAAGCGGCATCTTGACAGACTTCAGGAAGTGAAGCGACATTGGAAACAACCACTGGGCAACCGCAAACCATTGCCTCAAGAGGAGGCAAACCAAAGCCTTCATATAGAGACGGATAAACAAAGGCTATTGCATTCTTATATAACGATACGAGTTGCTTGTCAGACACAAATCCTGTTAGGATAATTCTCTCATTTCCGTCAATAATAGACTTCCAGTTCTGGTTACGAAATACATTGTTTTCTGACCCCACAATAACTAATTTAATATTTTTATTATCAATTGTTAAAAATGATTTTATCAGTCGCTCGAAATTTTTCTTCTTATCTATAGAAGAAACAGCTAAAATATATGAACCAAATTTTCTAGCATATCCCTTTTCATAAGAGTTAGCAAAATTGAGAGAAATTCCATTGTGTATCATTGAAATTTGTTCAGATGGCAGTTTCAATCGTGAGATAATTTCGTTTTTTGAAAATTCTGAAACAGTAATTATATGTAAAGATGATCTTGCGACTTTGGGTATCAACATCCTATAAAAGTAATAGAATTGCCAAGAATACCAATCCTTGTTATGTAAAAATGCGAGGTCATGAATTGTAGAAATTTTTCTATTATATGCAATTGGAGCAGTATTACAAAGATTTACTAATAGGGGTTTCTTTTTTAATCTATTAAGATAAAGTGGGAGGTCAATCTGCTCCCATAGATGCCCTTTATTATTTCCAACAATTATTGGATTTAATAATTCAGCAAATTCTCTGTTTTTAATATCGGGTGGGGAAATAAAAACTATATCTTCAATAAGATTTTTCAATCGTATTGAAAGCTCACACGCATATCGCTGAACACCTGTTGTCGATTGAGTTAGAAATCTAGAATTTATATAAACATTATTCATTAATTTTCTACGATCTGATTATCGTGAATCTGAATCACCTTATACCCAATTAAAAGAAAGATAAATATAGGGATAATTCTTGATTCTCCAAAATATAAAATTCTTAATATTTCAGCAAGTGAAGTAAATAGTATTGGATAAATTAAAAGACCAAGACCTGTTCCTTCTTGAAATTTTTTATAACAGTAACCAACGATTATTCCAAATATTGCAGCATATATTAACCCCCCAAACAACCCAAAATCATAGAATACAGGAAAGATAGCAGAGAATGTAGTGAACTCATTATCAGCGTAATAATTGAGGAAAACTTCTGAATCATTTCTAGGTAAAAATAAATTAGAAATAAAAGGACCAATTCCCGGAATAGAATAAATCCAATTGAATGTAAACTCAAATTTAAAATTCGACCAAGTGAATTCACTCAAAAGGCCAGCACCATTGTTCATCGCTGAATAATAGTAATTTCCAAAACGATCGACCATAAACGAAACTACACTATCAGATAATGCTTGTTGTTTGCCCCACGAACGAAATAGCTCGAATATACCAAAAAAACCTAACGCAATAAAGATACCTAAATAAGGACCAGTTAACAAAATTAATCGATAATATTTATTGTTACTTATGTAATTAAATAAATATATTATGGCTATCGGAAATATTAATTCGATTGTAGCTAAACGTTCTGACCAAGCAACAGTTCTTGCCATTGCTAATAATATTATTATATACAAATACAGAGTGTATCTATATTTCAACTCCTTTTTCCAGACCCATTTATAACATGAAAATAGTATGACGTAGACAACTCCTAACTGTGTTAAAGTTGTTAATCCTGGAATTGTTGCAATTTCTTGCCTTACGTTCATGGATAAACCTACTATAACTTTTATCAAGAGTTCTGGGTCTGTAAATACGTCCCAAAACCAAATGAGATAAGCCATAATAGTTAGTCCCGACAAGAAGTCCATATAGAGCGGATTGGATTTCACGGAGAATGTTTTTAATGTTTTATTATTTGTTTTAAGAGATCCCAAATAAGTTGCAAATCCGAGAACACTCAAATAAGAGAGTCCTAATAAAAAGTACTCGAAATTAAAATAATTCCTACCATATCTTGGCTCAAAATTGCCTACATATAGGAATATGTAAACTGGGATTATAAACCAGCAAATGAACAGATAGGGTTTAATCCACCAGACATTATTATAGGATTTAACATTTTTAATATGCATAAGTCTAATCAGAAACCAACTTAAGGGCTAAATCATCCCAAGTATTTATATGACTACTGTTTATTTTGCTCCGATCGTATTGTAAGCTTTTTATAACTGACTCTCTGATACTTTCATCATCTTCATGGTTAAAGTAAAACACATGATCGTACTCACACTTGATAAAACTGGGAGCAATTATTGGAAGTTTATTATATGTATATTGAATTATTTTAACGCTGTCGGTAATAGACTCAATTCCCTTTCGATACTTCAACATCTGCAAACCAATATCGGCATATTTTATATATGGTATAGTTTGTTCAAAGGGAAGTTCACCATAAGCAGTCACATTGCTTCTATCGGGGATATTTGGTACCGGACCAATTATATGGAAATGACAATGTGGACACAGCCTGCTTGCTCTGTTTAGAAAATCGGTGTCAATGTGTGAAGCACCGACAAATACAATGTTTGGTCCTTTCATCTCCGTATATGGATTCGGAAGGTCACCATTAAATATATCTTTATTGATTCCGTGAAGATGTAGTTTTACATTTGCTTTATCTTTAAAACGATTTTGAAGAAAACGATAAGGTACACTTACCAAATCAAAATGTGGTAATATTTTATTCTCTTCAGATATTACGATTGGATGTGGTTTGATAAGTCCTAAATAATCTGAAACACGATAGACAAAACGAGCTTCTGGATTTAATGTTTTGAAACGGTCAAATAAAAGCAAGCCCGCTGTACTTTCAAATATAAACAAATCACTTTTCTTAATCAAACTCTCAACTGAACCTAAATTCAACTTTCCATAATTTCGGAATAATCCCGAACTTAGTCGATTCAAAATTGGCAACCGCAAATTAGCTGGATGATAAGGAGTAAACCATACATAACTGCTAATTTGATCATCTATTTTTTTTATCTTTCCAGCCTCTTTCCGCACTGGGTATTCAAGACGAAAATCTCTTCGAAGAACCGAAAGATAACTTATACCAGTAGTGAGAAAAAGCACCTGCCATCCCGCTTTGGCAAGAGCTTTAGCTATTGCATGAAATCCAGCACGGCGTCGGGATGAATAGTAATGTCCAGTAATCAAAACTGCTTGTTTCACAATTATAACCCATTCATGTAATTATATTGTAGCTCTTTTCAATTCGTAGTTATAATTGAAAACAATTATTAGTACGATAAAAAATTGAAGTAATTGTTTTATCAACACTATTTGGTCCAAGTCCCTCAAAATCTAGTCGCTTGAATTCATTATCTAGTAAATATGTGTATCCTTCTCGATATTTTTCTCTATCACTATTGTCCCAAATTATTACACCATCACTATTCAACGCTGTAAGAGAGCTTTTGGCACAGTTGACTCTATCTCTACCATCTATAACTATAATATTGAATTGCTCTGAGCAGTTCTGAGCGATTTTACTGTATTCTCCACCATAATCAAGTTCACAATATTTATAATTTACGTTTGATGGAATTTTTTCTTTAAAATAATTATACCATTTAAAATCATGTTCACAAGAAGTAATGTTAGAGACTCTTTTACTCCACCACATAGTTGAATTACCACTTCCATATTCAAATACAGTCAAATCTTTTAATTTTTTACCATTCAGAAAGGAAATTATCGGATAAGTAATCCAGGGTAGACAATTACCATCTCTATCAAAAGGTAAACCATCTTTGAGACTTCTTAACCAACCAATTCTTTCAAGGTATGGATACAATTTTATGCCAATAAACAACTTGCTTCCAACTTTGGTTTGTAATAATAGTGATTTTACTGATTTCCTTAAATATGCTTTCATAATTTTAAATCTTTCCTTGAATAAGTCTGCATATAGTTAATTTAGTTTTTTTTGGGTTTTTTAGAGGTACTCATTTGCAAAAAAACAAGAGTACTTCTTCTCAATATTTATAATGCCACACATTAAGATCTAATCTTTCCACACAGAAACGAGTTTTTTTCTCACACCAATTATTCTAATAAGAATAACTACTAAATGGGTAATAATCAATAATATAACAACTAGTTTTAAATTTAATATTGGAATAAAAATCAGCAACATAATAACATGGATAATCGCTGCGATTACGACGGAATAATTTGCGTATCCCGGGAATCCCATCGCCGCCAAGAGTGGGTAGCCAAGCAAAATAGATGGCACCAAAATAGCTGCCAAAATAGCAAAAAGTTCAAGAAGTGCTGCTGACTGTTCAAAACCTGCTCCGTAAATCAGTGCGATAATTTGATAAGAAAAGAGAAATATGAAAAAGCATAAAACCAGATTGGCTGCTGTGGCGAGTGTGAATATTTTTTTATACGTTTTAATATCTTTTCTTTTGGACATGTACGGATATAAACTATCGCTTAGCGGTACATACAATGCGGTGATGGCATTTAACAATTTTTCGGCAGCGGTGTAATAGCCAACTGCGACATTGCCCATGACTATTCCAATAACAAAAGCATTGCTGTTGGTGTAAAACGAAACTGCCGCACGTGAGATGAAAAAATGGTAGCTCTTGTTGAGCATCAGGATAATTGTGGAAAAACTTGGCATTACAAATTTAACTTTAAAGACTTTGAAGACCAAATAGAATGAGATTAACGATGCTGCGATAAAGCCGAGCGAATTCATGAGTGGCACATAGATGAAATCATCGGGTGTTTTGACAGCAAAGAATAAGAGCAATGCGAAAAGTGCTTTTGCGACGACATTGAGAATAGTTACGAATTTCATTCGCTCCATTCCCTGATAAAACCAGATTGGGAAATATGCCTGCCCAATAGTGACGCCATAACTGAGGAGATAGATATGATAATCAGTTTGGAATTTATCAAAATAATTAGTCACACTCAGTAATATAAGAAAACCACCTATGAGGAAAGCAGTTTTGATAATCATAATCGACCAGAAAATTTCATGTACTTTTTTTGGGTCATCTCGGTGCAGGGCGATTTCTCGAGTGGCAGAGAGGTTAAAACCAAAATCTATCAGCATGACAAAATATTGGTTAAAGGCGTAGGCAAACATGACCAGTCCAAATTTTTCAGCTCCAAGAACACGCACTAAATAGGGGATGGTTATGAGCGGCAAGAGAAAATTGGCAAGTTGGAGAATTGATAATGAGAAGAAATTTTCGACTAATCTTTTCTTATTATTATCTGATAATATATTTTTAATTTTTGTAAAAAACTGATCCATTACACCATTTCATTCTGTTAAAAGAAAATTACCGCAGAGAAAAGCCCCCGTCATTACCTAAGAGCATAGTAAACAGAAAAATAGCAAAAAATGAAACTAAAAATTTTAGAGAGAAATGAAATAAAAAGCCGGTAAGAAAATCTCACCGGCTATATTGGGAAAGTATACTAATTAATTTTATGGTAGAATTTCAAGATAGGTTGTGTGGTTGTTAACTTCCATGATTTTTGATTCTTCATCAGGAACACCCAGGAATTGAGCAACCGGTTTAACGAGGAGTTGATAATTTAGTGTTGCACTAATTTTCATCTGTCCCTGTGCAATTCCATCAGGTAATGCGAAGGAGTAAGTTTCAAGTTTAGTTTCAAGATGTCCAATACGGTAATCAACACCTAATGATTTTGTGTTCCATTGCTGAATTGTCATTCTTCCTTGCGGATCAAAATATGGCATGCGGAAAATACGGTCACCGATCGGAATTCCATCACGCTGTACACCTTCGAAATTTGGATCATCAAGAGCGATACCCATATCCTGATATGCTAAAATATCAGCACCAATTGTATATTCTTCTCCATCAAATCCTTTTTTATCAACAGGAAGGTGATATACATTCCCGGCAGCATCGGTAGCTTCAACATGCAGCCAAAGAATACGGTCTTCAACTGACCCAGTAGGGAATTTATGTCCGGCTTTTTGATTGAAGAGAGCAACGGTGAATTTGACTGATTCGCCTGATTTACTTTCGTTGACATCAGGATGAATCCGAAGTTCAACAACGCCTCTTATTTTACCAGGGTCATGAGCACCATGAAACAGATGCTGTCTCGCATCATCATATGCATTACCATCTAAAGCAGTATAAGATTTTGCTTTGGTCATATGGCAATCCTGACAGAGGACACCCTTAGCCGCATAAGGTCCTTCTTTCCATTCTAGATGAGTTGATTTTACCCAAATACCATAGGGGTCTTTTTCATTATGACAGATACCACAGAATTCGGCAGTTCCTAAGAAATCGGATTTATAAGTTTAATGAGGAGCTAAATCTGAATTTTCACGAGGTCCATACTTGATCTCTCCAGGTGCGATTACATAATTGAAATTAAATGGTACGTCACCGTCAAAGCCTGTAATAGTATGGCAGAAATCACAATGTACACCGTCGTTAGCACGGGAATTTTCTGATGGTCTTGGAGGAGGAATATCGCCGACTAAAAAAGACATCGGTGCATGGCATCCGTTACATCCTGCTTTCACGCCGGCAACGATTGAATCCTTTTCTGCGTGAGGTACTGCCAGTTTAAAATATTCTATTTCGTCCCAATGATGTGTATACGACTGCGACATCATCGACTGTTTCCATTGTTGATAAATGTCAACATGACAATCAGGACCACAAGCAGTAGGTTCTTCCCAATCGTCATAAGTATACTCTGCGGTAGTTGCATTATCACCGGCAGTTAATGGCATGGCGGTTAATAAAATCAAACAAAATAGTGCGAGTAAAGAGTAGTATAAATTGTTTGACGGTCGAGAACTTAGAGAGATTTTAAGAGGTGACATTATGAATTCCTTCCACGTTTTAACGTAAGTAAGTAAATAAATACTAACATATCTATTAAAGAATTTAACAAGAGCTTTTTTGAGAGTCAATAGCGTTTTAATTTTATTCTATCAGATTGGATATTTTCTTTTGCAAGAAATAAAAGATGACAGAATTAGTCGCTTCAAAATTAATATTTATCTATGTTTAAATGGTCTACAGAAATTTTACAAAAATCAAAGAAGAGAGTCGCGAAATGCTTAAACCAAGTTAGTTGTCTCGAATTCAATGGCTTTTATTACAATTTTATATCGTGACCGAAATTGTCTTGTTATTATTTTCACAAAATCATGACAATATTTGACTTATGTCATATTTTTTAATTGCTCCTAACCTGATATATATACTATATAATAATGGATAGAATAGGGCTATATAAGCATAAGTAGACCGTAATAATACATAATAATAACATATTTCAAGGAGTAAGTATGAGAGGTGTAATTGTTTTTGCTCTGATTCTTGTATTTGGAATCAGTAGTTTGTTTGCAGCTGTTAAAGAGGAAACGGTTGCCGGAAAATGTATGACTTGCCATAAAGAAAAATCTATGGGGTTATACAATCAATGGTTTCAATCAAAACATGCGGCTCACAAAGTGACCTGTCTTGATTGTCATCAGGCGAACAAAAGTGAATCAGATGCATATGAGCATGAAGGTGCTTATATAGCAACTTTGGTAACACCAAAAGATTGTGGAAAGTGTCATGAAAAAGAAGCAGCAGAAGTACAAGCTTCTTATCACGCAACAGCAGGAGAAATTTTAGATTCAAAAGATGCCTACCTCGCGCATGTAGCAGGTGGCGAACCTGTTGCTGTTACCGGTTGTCAGAATTGTCATGGAGGGGTTGTAGAGATTGATCCAAATTCTCCAAACAAACTATCTTTAAAATCATTCCCTAATTCAGGTATTGGAAGAATAAATCCTGATGGTTCCAAAGGTGCCTGTACTGCTTGTCATACTCGTCATTCTTTCTCGGCTGCTCAAGCAAGACAACCAGAAGCATGTTCTAAATGTCATTTAGGACCTGATCATCCTCAAAAATAAATTTATGAAGAATCAAAACATGGTAATGCATTCTATACCAATAAAGATAAAATGAATCTAGACTCTGACAAATGGGTTGTTGGTGTAGATTATTATGAAGCTCCGACATGTGCGACTTGTCATATGTCAGCATCTAAAGACCGTCCTGTTACTCATGATGTAGGCGACAGACTTTCCTGGACACTTCGTCCACCGGTATCTAAAAGAAAAGATAACTGGAAAGTCAAAAAAGAAAACATGATGACTGTTTGTACAACTTGTCATGGTAAACATTTTGCTGAAGGTCATTATTATCAATTTGATGCGACAGTTAATCTTTACAATGACAAATTTGCAAAACCTGCCACAGCAATTATCAAATTAGTTCGGTCAGAAAATCTTCTTGAAAATCCTGCTGCATTCAGTAATGAAATCGAATGGATCTATTGGGAACTTTGGCATCATGAAGGTCGTCGTGCTCGCCACGGTGCTGCTATGATGGGACCTGATTATACTTGGTGGCATGGTATCTATGATGTTGCTCATACATTCTATTTCAAATTATTACCTGAAGCGCGTAAATTTAATAATCCAAAAGTCAATGCGTACATTGACAATATGATTAAGACTGATCCGATGCATCAATGGCTGGCAGAACCTACTAAAGATTTAAAAGAGAAGATTCGTTCCGGCGAAATGCAGAAAATTTACGAGAATATGTACAAAAGTACAAAATAAAGTAGAGGTATATTTTGATAGATAAATATCTAAACTTTATACGATGCGTCTCGATTAAATGGTATGGAAAATTAGGCGTCATTATAACAACATCATCGTTTATTACGATGGTGTTGCTGGAATTCTTCCGTATCGTTGGTTCTTTGACCAATGCATATATCGGATTGATAACATATATGGTGTTGCCATTAATGTTTATGTCTGGGCTTGCATTGATAGCACTAGGGTGGTACACGCTCAAAAAAGAGACCGGTCAAAATATTCAGGAACTATTAGCTTCTCAATTTTCAGAAGGTGATATTAAGAGCGGTGTTTACGGCTCTCGGATATTAAAGACAATTGGTATCTTTTCGCTGATAAATGTTATTTTTCTCAGTGCCATCTTTTTAAATATGTTCACTTTTATGGACGAAGCAGAATTCTGTGGAACAGCATGTCATTCGGTAATGAACCCGGAATGGGTTACATACAAACAATCGCCTCATTCACGAGTCAATTGTGTCGAGTGCCATGTCGGTGAAGGAATGGATGCTTTGGTCTCCAGTAAAATGAACGGTATCTGGCAGATGGTTTCGGTGACGTTTGATTTATTGGAACGTCCGATTCCAACACCGGTCAATCAACTCAGACCGGCACGGGAAACCTGTGAAAAATGTCATTGGCCGGAAAAATTCTACGGCAACAAATTGAAGTCGATAGTCAGCTATGCTTCCGATTCAAATTCTACGGTGGCATACACGACTCTCAATATGAAAATTGATGCTGAACGAACTTCCGGTAAAGCAGGTATCCATTGGCATATCGCAAAAGAGAACGAAGTTCATTATGCTTATGCCGATGAAAAACGTACCAAGATAATCTGGGCGGAAGCAAAGCAACCGGATGGATCGTTTATAAGATATCACAATTCTCAATATGCTGATTCTGAAGTTATTGAATCCCGTTCGATGGATTGTGTTGATTGTCATAACCGAGCTACTCATATTTATGAAGACCCGGAAAAAGCAATCGATGTACGGATTCGAAAAGGTTTGATGAGTCGGGAACTTCCGTTTTTAAAACGTGAAGCCCTCGGAGCAATATTGTCTGGCTATGCTGATAATAAAGCTGCTATGGCAGGTATCGAAAATCATATGTATCATTTTTATAGGACAAATTATCCAAAACTTGTCATATCAAAAATGAGAGAAATCGATGCCGCCGTTTCGACTCTTCGGGATATCTATAACCGAAATATTCATCATGAAATGAAAATTGAATGGGGCTCTTATCCTAGCCATATTGGTCATGCAAATGAAACCAATGGTTGTTTTAGATGCCACAATTCAAATTTCAAAAGTGATGATAATAAGTCGATTGGGTATGACTGTACTTTGTGCCATTCAATTCTTGCCGAAGAACAGGATCAGCCATTTAAATTTTTACTAATGCCTGATACGCTTGACCCGAATTATGAGATGCATAAATATTTACAACAAGAATTTATCAATTCTTATATTGAATAATCATAAAAAGCCGGGGATCAGACTCCGGCTTTTCTTATTAAATCATTTTATTAATATCTAACAGGCGAATCTTTAACTGCTTTTATAAGCTATAGCATTGCAGTCAGGCAGATAATCTCTTGCTTACTCTATTAAATTGACCTATATTATATAATATAACAAAACAGATATAAATATGAAACAGCCTCAAAAAGATATAACACAATTTCTGCACGAGATATCAAATGGGAATAAGTCGGTAGTTGATAACCTAATCCCGATTGTCTATGACCACTTGCGTCAGATGGCAAGTAACCAAATGCATAGCGAACGTTCGGGACATACTCTTTCGCCGACTTCATTGGTGCATGAGGCGTATATGAAACTTGTTGATCAAAAAAACACAAACTGGCAAAACCGAGCACACTTTTTTGCCTTAGCATCGATTGCGATGAGGCGTATTCTAATCAATCATGCCAATAAACGGCTTGCCGAAAAAAGGGGCGGTAATGCTCCGGTGGTTACTTGTAACGAAGAGTTTATGTCGAAAGAAAGCAATGCCGAGGAGATTATCATGCTCGACCGAGCTTTGGAAAAATTAAAAATCATGAATGAACGGCAGAGCAAAATTGTTGAGTTTAAATTTTTTGGCGGGTTAGAGTTTAATGAAATTGCTGAAGTACTGCAGGTATCATTGCCGACGGTTCGAAGAGATTGGCGATTATCTCGGGCATGGTTGATTCGCGAATTAAAAGATGAGTAGTTGAAATGGATGCTAAACGCTGGGAACAAATCCAATCAATTTTTGAAAAAGTTGTCGATGCTGACCTAAACCAGCGTGATAAGTTATTGCAAAAATATTGCGGCGATGACGATGGTTTAAAAAAAGAAATAGATTCATTGTTAAAAGCTGATGCCGATGAATCTTCGCTTTTAGAAAAACCATTAGTCGAATTGATTGATATTGCACAGAGCATTTCTTTAGTTGGAAAAAAAATCGGGGAATACCATTTAATCAGTCAAATCGGATATGGTGGTATGGGTGAAGTTTATCTTGCCGAACGAGATGAAAAACAGTTTAAGCAAAAAGTCGCACTTAAAATTATTAAAAAGGGAATGGACTCGACAGAAACAATTCGAAGGTTTCAAACCGAACGTCAGATATTAGCAAAACTGGTACATCCAAATATCGCAAGTCTTTACGATGGTGGCATTACTGAAAACGGTCTGCCATATTTCACGATGGAATATATCGAGGGTGAGGCGATAAGTAAGTATTGCGACAACCATCAACTACCTATAAACGAACGAATAAAACTGTGTCAGCAAGTTTTGGATGCGGTCCAATATGCTCATAAAAATTTTATTGTCCATCGAGATTTAAAACCTGCCAATATTATTGTAACACTTGATGGCAAACTCAAACTGCTTGATTTTGGAATTGCTAAATTAATTGCGGAAGATGAATTAGGTGAATTTAATTCTGAAATGACACAAACCGGCTATCGTCTGATGACCCCCGGATATGCTTCTCCCGAGCAGGTCAAAGGGGAACCGATAACGACATCATCGGATGTCTATTCATTAGGTGTACTTTTATACGAATTGCTTTCGGGGCAATCTCCATATGACACTTCAGGTAAAACACAGGGCGAACTTGAACAAATTATTTGTCATACTGACCCCAAAAAACCATCAACAGTTTTTACTCAAAAAGCAAACAGTTCGTTAAAAAAATAACTTCTGAAACAGTATCAAAACAGAGAAAGACTCAACCGAAAAAATTAAGAAATATCCTGCTTGGCGATTTAGATAATATTTGTTTAAAGGCACTCGAAAAAGAACAAGACCGTCGGTATGATTCTGCAGAACAATTTGCTGATGATATAAAAAGATATTTAAACGGGCGTCCGGTTTTGGCTTTACCTACGACTATTCTCTATCGTACGAATAAATTTGTAAACAGAAATAGAAGTGCTGTCTTTGGATTGACAATTTTTATAATTCTCATTATTGGGCTTATCAGTTTTTATACAATGAAACTAGCTGACGAAAGAGACAAAGCACAGCTTGAAGCAGCCAAAGCAAAACAGATCAGTTCTTTCATAACATCTATATTTGATGTAGCCAATCCATCGGAATCAAAAGGTGAAACAATTACAGCACGTCAGTTGGTTGATGAGGGTGTAAATCGCCTAGATGAAGAACTTGCCGATCAACCAATTATAAAATCTGAAATGATGGAAGTTATAAGCGGTGTTTATTATAGCTTAGGACTCTTGGAGAAATCAAAAGAATTATCCGAAAAATCACTAGCATTGCGTCAAGAATTCAACCCTGAAAATATTATTGGTATTGCAGATGTGTATCACAGTTTAGGCGATGTCAATTACGATTTAGGATTGTATAAACTAGCTGATACTATGTACAATAAAGCGTATACTTTAAAAAAATCTATTCTTGCTGAAAATGATACATTGATTGCAATCGAATTGATCTCATTGGCAACATTATCTCGTCTTGAGAATAATTTTAAAAAGTCTCAAAAACTATATGAAGAAGCTTTGCAGATTCAACTGTCTGTTATGGAAAAACCTCATTTAGAAATTGCCTATACTATGAACAACCTTGGCAGGTTGTATCAAAATAATGAAATGGTAGATACCGCGGAAATCTTCTTAAAAGAATCTCTATCAATGCGACGAGAAATATTAGGGGATAATAATTTTGAAGTAATAGCAAGCATGGGTTCACTCGCGAGTTTATACTATAGAACTGAGAAAGAAGAACAAGCCGAAGAGCTTTATAATTCTGCTCTCAATATTTTACTGAAAATTGTCGGCGAAGACCATCACTATACTGGCGGTATCATGCAGTCCTTGGCAAATGTTGAGACTAAACTTGAAAAATATGATAAAGCCGAAGAACATTATCTGAGAAGTTATAAAATCTTACAGAAGAACCTCCCTGAGGACCATGTCAATATTGCTTTTCCATTGGCAGGCTTAGGTAGAATGTTCGTTCTCACAGGCAGACCTGCTGAAGGATTGGTGCATCTTAAAGAAGCTTATCGACTGAGAAAGTTATCATTGCCGGAAGGAAATTGGATGATAGCATACGCAACGACATATATAGGGAGAGGTAGCTTTTTATTAGAAGACTATGCTCAAGCCGAAAAGTATCTTCAAATGTCATACGATATATTTTTAAATCACTTTGGAGATGATAATTCTCATACTCAGGAAGCTATCAGATATCTAATTGACTTGTATACAAAAACAGAAAATGAAGCAAAACGTACTGAATTCAGTTCGAAATTTAAATAAATATTTACTTAATTCCTCTATTAAATCTCCTATGTATGCATTAGGGTGCTGTATCACAGTTAGTTACGGCTTTCAGGTTTATCCTAATAAAAATAATAAACATTTATCAATTTAGCCCATTTTTCTTGCGTTAGTAATGAACCAATTAACGCAAATCTAAAGGAGTTAAGTCATGATGTTTAAATTATCTCAATTCTCACCATGAAAAATTTGATTTCAGAATTTATGTAAAACTAAATTTAATAATGAAAAACAAATTTTAATGGAGAAATTATGAACACACATAACAAAAACAAATCAATTCGGATATTTGCGAGCCTGTTATTTTCGATTATGCTCGTAAGTTTTCTGATACTATCCGGATGTAGTAGCGACGACACATCTACATCTCCAACACCGGGAGCAACCGATACAACTGCTCCTACTATTTCATCGGTGACTCCAAGCGAGTCATCATCATCTGTTTCAGTCGGTGCTTCAATCGTCATTACGTTTTCGGAGGCTCTTGATCCGACAACAGTTACATCAGCGTCTGTAACCATTAATGGTGTCAGTGGCACAGTTTCTGTAAATGGGAATATTGTAACTTTTGACCCATCAACTTCGCTTACAGCAAACACACAATACACAGTTACCGTGGCAAGTTCTGTAAAAGATGTTGCGGGTAATTCTTTGGGTGCGGATTATATCTACAACTTTACGACAGCTGCGATTCCTGTTGCGGTGGCAGGGAGTGATCAGTTAGTCTCATATGGCGATATGGTTGTTTTTAATGCTTCGCAAAGTTCAGACCCGAATGGAGGTTCTCTTTCTTTTGCATGGACGCAACTAAATGGAACATCAGTAGGTTTCTTAAGTGGAGTCTCGCCACAATTCACTGCTCCGAACAATTTGATAACTTTAAGTTTTGAACTTATTGTATCTAACGGTTCGGTTTCCTCGACACCTGACATCGTGCATGTCTCAATATTAGAAGATGCACAAAATGCAATTTTTGTATCTGCATCAGGTGATGATGCCAATGATGGTTCCAAAGCTTTACCAATGGCAACAATCCAAGCAGCTATTAATAAATCAAACTCTGATGGTTTTGGTGCTGACTTATATATTGCTGCTGGTGTCTATAATGAATCAATTACCCTTTATGCAAATATTTCTCTCTATGGTGGTTTTGAATCAACAACATGGGTTCGTGATATTGGTTTGTATGAATCAAAAATCATGGGCGGAACCTATGCTGTGCGAGGGACTAATGCAAACTGGCTGACTATAGACGGCATGACAATTGAGAGTGCTGATGCAACTGCAAATTCGGGTTCATCGGTTGCAATCTCATTGGTTGCCTCACAAGGGCTAACGATTACCAATAATAAAATCACAGCTGGTTCAGGATTTGTCGGTTCAAATGGTACTACATATTCTAGACCTGGTAAAAACAATAATGGAAGTGTGGGTACTAATGCGTATTTTGCTTTTATCTGTGATGGTCGTGGAGGAGGAGCCGGCGGTACTTCTTCAATTAGTAGAGCAGGTGGTAAAGGCGGTCGTTCCGGTGGAGCAGGTGGTGGTGCTAATGGTTCTGGTGGAGCCGGAGCAGCCGGCAACGGTGGAAGTTCGGGATCTTTTGGTAAGAATGGTTCTGCTGGAGGTGCGGGTGGTGCCGGTGGAGAAGGTGCTAACGGTGCCGGTGGTTTAGATTTTGGTTTTGTGAGTAATGGTGTTTACATCGCATCGCATGGTGTCACTGGCGGAAGTGGCGCGCACGGTGGTGGCGGTGGTGGCGGCGGCGGTGGCGGAGCCGGTGTTGCATGTTGTGCAAGTGGTGGCGGTGGAGGTGCCGGAGGTAATCGTGGCTTAGGGGGTATACGCGGAAATGGCGGTGGAGTTTCTATCGGTATTTTACTAAGCGAAGGTGTCTTTGCTACAATAGAAAATAATTTTATCACTACCTCAAATGGTGGCGACGGCGGTATCGGAGGTATTGGTGCCGAAGGTGGTTCCGGTGGTTCAGGTGGAAACGGTGGCAGTGGAAATGCAAACGGTGGTGCCGGTGGTAAAGGTGGTGTTGGTGGCAAAGGTGGCTGGGGTGGTCACGGTGGCGGTGGTGGTGGTGGCTCTACTATCGGAATCGTTGAAGTCAACAGCACAACTGTCCGTACCAATAACAATTTTATCCTTGGAACAGTTGGTATCGCAGGAGCTGGTGGTCAAGGTGGAACTCGTAATGATCCGAATGGTAAAGCCGGTGTTGACGGTGAAAAAGCTGAGTTTAAAAAGATAACAATATAAACGAGAAAATACTGATACTGCTTTAATTTTATTGAAGCAGTATCATGGAGATAGATTATGTTACAACGAAAATATATTATACTTTGTGTAAGCATTATGTTTTTGATGATGCTTTCAATAGGTTGTTCTGATGACCCTGTTTCACCGAATGATAATAATTCAACCGATGATTTTAATTCTGTTATTCAGGAGGCGGGTGATTTTGTAAATCCTATACCATCTAATGATACGCTTTCTGATACATCGTTTACCGATATTATTGGAACCGAAACTTTTTTCTGTAATACAAAAACAATTTCTGTCACAGAAGCTCCGGGAGAGTTTCCACTTTTTGATCCTAACGCGGATATTATATATCCTGGGAATTTACTGCAAGGTGCCTCGCTTGAAAATGCAACGCCAGACCCTATCCCGGTAAAACGGGCAGGTGGTACTATTGTGATGACGCTTCTAAATCGGTCGGACTCGGTATCCCGTTTTATTCCCGAGGTGACTCTTTCGGCAGTTATTCAGGCACAGAATGATATTTTATCAACCGCAAATGACACTCTCCCGGCTCGGTTTACATTTACAATGGAAGAAGTCAATACCCATGAAGAGTTGGCATTATCGCTCGACATTCAAGCAAAGTATGTACGTGTCAAAGTTGGTGGCTCGATGGATTTTTCATCGGATAAAACCTATAACAGATTTTTAGTCAAACTCAACCAATCATATTTTACCATGGCATATCAATTACCTACTTCGTATAGTGAAGTTTTTGCTCCTGCGGTTACTCCCAATGACTTAACTCCTTATATCGGCGTGGGTAACCCGGGTGCATTTATTTCTTCGGTGACATACGGACGAATCTTTTATCTCTTGATAGAATCGACATCATCTAAACAAGAGATAAGAGCATCGCTTGATGCATCTTTTAACGCTGCGGTTTCATCGGGCTCTTTATCAGCCGACGCAAAATATTTACAAGAGTTGAGTTCAGTAAGAGTAAAAGCATATGCGATGGGTGGAGAATCATCAGATGCTATCTCCGCCATCACAACTGATTTTGAAACACTCAAAACATTTTTAGCACGTGGTGGTTCTATCAATACCGGGGTTCCGATTTCATACGTTGTTCGTTCACTTTCGAACCCATCTAAAATTGTCAACGTGAAACTCAATACCGAATACGATGTCTCGGAATGTATTTCTGTACAGGAATCTTTTGAAAATCCTATTTTCTGGTTCAGAACAGATAATGATTTTTTCTATGAGACCGGTGGCACTTCAAACAGGATTACAAAACTTATCAACGCATTTGGTGATTCAACTCTCGATGCTATCCCGCCAACTAAAACCTATGGTTGCGAACTTCTTAGTGGGGGTATCAATGGTGGCACCTTGCCGGTCATGCGGTTTCGCTCGGGTGTAGCCAATGTTGATGGGATGTTTCAGTATCCCGGCTTAAGTCTTGTAAACAGTGACTATTCTATCTTTGCGGTTGTGAAACTTGAAAGTACGTCGATAAGTTATCCCGAAATGTTTATGTTCGGATCATCGACTTTGCTTTATCAAAACTTATCACTTGGCTTTAGAGATAATACAAGGATGACTCAATCGCACCAGTTGTATAAACTTGATGCAAATACAACAACTGATTTTGCGAAATTTAATGTCTATTCGTTTATCTTTAGTCAAACAGATGGTATGTCAATTTATGTCAATGGGGAATTGGTCGCATCGGGAACCGACGTGTCTAAAACTGTTCCAATCTCGGCCTACTTGGGGGCAAGGATCGGTTCACAAAATGGAAATGCATTACAGATTGCTGAAATCCGTTCGTATGGAATAACTGTGAATAATGAGCAACGCAAATTTGTTGTCGATCAACTTCTGACAACATATGCTTTGTAGTATTTAGTAAAAAACCTTCATGCTTTAATGCTCAAACCTTCTGTGCGAAATGTTCAGAAGGTTTGTGTTATTATTACTATTATTTTATCACATCAGATTCAAGATCACAGAGCGTGCGACCCAGTAGATGTGTAATATCTAAAGGCTTGGGTTGTAGAGGCTTATATGAATTTAGTCGAATCGCATTCTGTTGTTTAACTGTGCGATGATTATCGTGTATGAATATATTTCTATTAAGTCTTTTGATTCATTTTCAATTAACTTTTGAATATTCTTGATTTTCTTAAGTAAATAGAATAAGTTATACATTATGCTTAATTGAATCAAAAGATCGCAGGGGAATTATGATAAACCAATTGTTAAAAGTACTTATTTGCAATTCTAATGGATTAGTAACTATTGTTCTATTAATTACTTTATTGTCTTCGTCACTACTTGCAAGTAATAAAAAAGAACGAGTAAGAGCATCAGCGGTTATTTCAATAATAAATATATCTCCGGAGGCAGCTCGTCGCAGAGCGTTTCGTCAGGCAGAAAGTTCCGCACTTGAATCTGTCGTTCGTGAATTGTCATCTGTGTCTATTTTGTCAACAACAGAAGATGATTCGAGTTTCTCTGACTTATATCGGCAAAATATATCGTCACGGACTTCTGGTGTAATCGTTTCGGTTGATACACTTGTTAATACGATTATTAATCTTGAATGTCATGTTGAGATTGAAGCAACGATTATAATTGAAGAAAAAAGTGGAGCTTCACCTTATGATATTAAAATAAAACTTGAACCACGAGAAATATTTGAAGCCGGTGATGAAGCTTATTTAAAAATAGATGTTTTAAAAGATTCTTATCTGCACATTTTTAACATTACTGCTGATAATCGTGTGCTTATTCTCTATCCTTTAACAGAAAACGATATTGAGCCAATAAGTGGTGGAACAACCTTTGTTTATCCGAATAATGGTTCAAAGATGAGGCTGTTTCCGATTCCCAGTCATGATGTTGATCAGGAAGAATTTCGCGTCGTTGCTACAAAAGAACCGATGCGATTTTTTGCAAGTGACCTATTTACAATATCGGGCAGTAATCAATTTATCGATTTGCAAGCGACAGATATTATAATTTTAGAAACTGGAATAATAGAAATTCCCTACGATGAAAGAGGTCAAGCTAGAGTAATGTATGAGGTACGTAAAAAGTAAAAAGTATAATTTAATATAACGCAGGTAAGGGTAGAAAATGAATCGTTTATTTAATCATTGGGGAAAGTTACTACCGTTTTTGTTTGTCTTTTTGTTATCTTCACAGATTTTTGGTGCAGTCGGTGAAGTTTTAGAGGTTGATGGAAAAGAAGTAATTATTGAGGGTAAAAAAACTGTCTTAGTGTCAGTTGGTAATTGGTTGACTATCTATGATTTTAATGACAAAAAAGTAGGGAAAGTAGTTGTTAAAGAAGTTAATGTCTCTGAAAATAGCATAGAATATGTTTGTGAAATTCATTCAGGAACTACCGACATTCGAGTTGGTTTTGTCGTTCGACATGATAAAGGTGAGGTAGGGGCATATTATCTCGAACTAAATCAATTAGATATGCAGTTAAAACAAAACAATACTTATTATGAGTTAACCGGGAGTGATCCATCTTTGGGTTATGGAGACGCTTATATAATTCGAGTAGGCAATAATGGGATGGGCGAATACGGAAAAAATACGCAGACTTTTGGGTCTCTCTCAACATCATATATGGTCTTAGGTCCCTTAAATATTTGGAGTATTTTTGAAGTCGGATTTTGGAGTAAGCTTACTCTTAAAAAAAGTTCTACCTATGTATCGATCGGGGGACTTATTGGGGTCGGAAAAGCATATGGCGAAATTAATTGGGCACGTCCTGATGGTATTTACGATGACGGCTTCGACATTTTTTCAGGTAAAGCTAAAACAGGAGTTGTTTTTCCTTTTCAATGGACTACATCGTTCATATACAATCTTTCACCAGAGTTCGGTCTGCAGTTTAATGTTGGGTATCTGGGAATGTTTTGGGGGAATAGATTTAAAGACACTGAAAATTCTGATTTTGTAATTGAGAAAGAATGGCATGAAGTGGAAATAGAGCATGGTATTCTCATTGGTTTAACTTTAAATGTAAATTATTTCTAATTAAATATAAGAAATTTTAAAAAGGAGCGTGTATATGAATACCGTATTTGATAAAGTAAAATTACTATTTACTATCTTAGTGATATTACTATTTGCATCTCAAGCTTTTGGTGCAGCTGGTGAAGTTTTAGAGGTTAATGGAAGTGAAGTTATTATTGAGGGTGACAGTGTTTGTTCAAAAGGTGATGAACTTGTAATTTATGATTATGGGGGCAAAAAAGTTGCAAGAGTGAAAATAAAAATGGTGATAATTAATCAAAATAGCACGGAATATTTATGTGAAATTATATCGAGTGATTCTGATATAAAAGAAGGGTTTAGTTCTAAAATTACTACCAGTGATAAAGGTTTTGGGTATGTTGAGTATGGTAAGCTTGATGTAAAGGTAAACCAAAACCGTCTGTATAATCAGGTGACAGGTGAAATTCCGCCTTTGAACTATGGGGATACGTATGTAGTAAGAATTGGTTTTTTAGTGAATAGTAAAGATTATATTGGTGGACAATTTTATACTAATTTTTCGGTGTCATATATGGATATTGGGCCATATAATATTTTGACTTTTGAAGTTGGAGCGATGAAGCGATTTTCAATTATGCCAAGAAAAGGTTATCTTGCTTTTGGAGTTCTTGGTGGTATAGGCTTTAATGGAAAAATGAAGTGGGCAAGACCTGAAGGTACATACGACGATAAAATTGGAAAAAATTCTGGCGAAACAACAGATGACTCGTTTAGTGGTTCTCTGCAAGCTTGGTCAGCCTTCACTTACAATTTGTCGTCAAGGCTTGGGCTTCGATTTAAAGCCGCTTACTTTACATTTTTTACAAACAGTATCGATAGTGAAAAACCTACTGATGTATCTGAAGGAGATGAAGCTTTATGGGATATTAAGGATCAGTGGTTAGAAGTTGATGTTAACAAATATGGAATTGAAGTAGGTATGTCTTTACTTGTTAATTTTTTCTAATTATTAAAGAAGTTTAATGAAAGTGATTTGTGATATTATCTTTTGGAGGTAATTGTGATAAAATATTATTTAAAGTTGTTTAGTATGAGATCTCTATTGAGCTTTAATATAGTTATATATATCATATTGGCATTTTATCTCATTGCATCATTCGGTGTTGTCCAAGCTAATGCTTCAGACTTTTATGCCGGGAAAATAAATGGATTAGTTTGGTCGGAAGATAGCAAATTATTATATGCCGGTTCTGAGAACGAAGTGACATGGTACCAAATTTCTTACAATAGAAAATTTGACAAGTCGAATCTTCATATAGAGTTGTATAAGATTAATGCTTTTGCGATTGATTTTAATAACTCTAACCTAACCACTATTAGGCGTGATGGAAAATTAAAGATTAAAAAAATTGTAGGAATCAAATCAGGGAAACCATCTTTACAATCGTCAGGTACAAAAACAACATCTGTTTTTAAATTTGCTGATGAATTGGCAATCTCTCATAATGGTAAGTTTATCGGGGTCGGTGATTGTGAGGGGCGGATTACATTATTTGATAAATATGGAAATAAAAAGTGGGATATTATTAATAATGATAAATGTATCAATGCTATTATTTTTGACAAATCTAATAAATTTTTAGTCACAGCAGGCGATGACGGTCGGATTAGATTATTTGATATTGCTACCGGAAAACAGGTAGAGGTTCAGAGGGCGCATGGTAAAGGGGTAGCAAAAATAATTTTTTCTCCTACTAGCAATGAGATTATATCAGCCGGTAAAGATGGGAAAATTAAACGTTGGTCATTGCCGGGTTTAAAAAAAATAGCTGAGTACTCCGGACACAAAAATGCAATTAAAGATATTGCGATAACGCTTGATGGACGTTTCCTGGCATCGGGAGGAAATAATAATGTCATAATCATACATGATTTAATCATAAAGAGTATAATCGGTCGTATAGAGGTGAAGGCAAATCGTGTTACTAATCTTGCGATTAGCCCTGATGGACATACTTTGGCTTGGGCAGGGTCTGATAAATTTATTCATTTATACGATCTTTATGACATTGACTCATACGCTGCCTTAAATTCTATGCCTTGCAATCTGAGTACATCGGTTGCTTTTGATGATAGTAAAACTTTTGATCCGAATTATATTTTAAATGCTTCCGAGTCTGAAGCGATTATTACAACTACAACAATAAACGACGGTGAGGGCTCTGCATTTGGTGTCAGTATCGAACTAACTTGTAATAATAATGATATAATATTGGAAAAGAAAACCGAAAATATAGGCACATTATTTTCCGGGCAATCTTCTGTTACTCAATGGAAACTAAAGGTTAAAACTCAAGCATCAAACGGTAAAGTTGATTTTTCAATTATTACTACAGAGTCTCAAAAACGAGATGCCCGCCCGATTCTCTTACCTTTGCAAATAGAAGAATTAGTGCCACCGGTTTTTGAGTTAACAGCAGTAGAGTGGAATGACGGAAGAACAGGACAAGCTCGAGGAAATAATAATAAAATACCGGAAAATGGAGAAACGGTAGAACTTACTTTATTTATTAAAAACAGTGGTAAAGGTCGTTCACAACAAGCACAGGCGGAAATATCTTTTAAACATACATTGGGTTTATCTGTATTGAACGATGTAGATATTCTCGGTGAGATTCGACCTGGAGAAACAAGACCGGTAAAATTCCTCATTAGATTATCAAAGAATTTTAGAGCATCAAAATTGGTGTATGATTTTGCTGTAAACGATAAACGTGATATACCCGGCTTAGTGTTAAAAGATAATGCTAAAGATGTGAAACATAACACTCCATATCTTGTGGCAACGATTCTGAAACCATCAGA
Source organism: Candidatus Zixiibacteriota bacterium (assembly GCA_024278935.1). Taxonomy (GTDB): domain Bacteria; phylum Zixibacteria; class MSB-5A5; order GN15; family FEB-12; genus QQUK01. The sequence continues at coordinate 27,613 of JAJRSF010000050.1, read as the reverse complement.
AGTAACTAATGGAAAAAGCTATAAAGTATCTGTTCTACCTAAAAATATTGGTTCATTAAGTGCTTCTGATGTATCAATAAAATTTTCATTTACATACGGGATAATAGCGCATAACGCAGTGCAACAAGTCGGCACGATTGATATAGGTAAAACAGGCGGTGAACAAACAGTTCACTTTGATGTACCACGAAATTTTTCCGGTTCAGAAATAAAAGTCAGTTTGTCTGTTCAGCAAGATCTCGGCTTTGAAGGAATTGATACAACTTTTATTATCCCGGTGAAAAACAGAACACCTAAATTAGATATTGATGCAAGATTAAATTTAGCAAATATGTCGATTCAACAGGGGGAGATAGCTGTCATGAAGCTCCTGATTCATAATAAAGGGGACATAGATGCTGCCAATGTAAAAGTACGTATCAAAGGAAATCGAAGTCATGTTTCAATTTTACCAAATATAATTGATATTGGGACTATTCTGGCAAACTCTAGTGCTGAACAAATACCTATTAATATTTCAGTCGCAGGTGGCGAATCTTCTGGTTCACTGGAAATAAATATTGATGTCTCGCAAGATGAATTTTCAGGTGTTACAGATATTCTTAATCTAAATATAATCGACCGAGATAAATTAATTGCAAAAGCCCCTGAAACGATTAGTTATAGTAATAATAATATGAATATAAACACTAATAGAGCACCTACCGGCGGGCGAAATTCAAGTGGGGTAAGGATTAGAGTCTCCCCGTCGGTTAAGGAAATTACAGTTCATGAAGATGTCTATCGTGTTAAAGCTTTTGCATTATCATCTGCTCGTGGTATAGCAAATTTTGATATTTCTGTGAATAGGAGCAATCAGTATGATCACACAAATTTAGAAGCACAAGCTATTTTAAAAGATATGAATAATGAAATCTTTTCTATTTCTGATTTGGAATTACCTCTTGAGGTCGGGGAAAATATTATTAAAATTCGGTCAAGAGAAATTCAAACGAATATTATAAGCAGTAAAGAGTTTATTGTAACTTACAAGCCTGTATCGAGTAAATTATCAATTTTAGATTCACGAGGGCGAGAACTTTTTAGTGATATTGATGTCGAGATTGAAAAGATTGGTAAAGGAAAATTTAAAAAAAACAGATGTGCTATTGTAATCGGTATTGAAGATTATTTACAAACAGGTAAATCAAAATATTCCCGACATGATGCCGAAGTTTTTGCGGCTTATGCCGAACATGTTTTTGGGGTACCTGAAAAAAATATCTTTTCATACTATGATGAATTTGCGAGTAATTATAATCTTAATAAAATGTTGGCAGATGGTTCTCCAATTTCTGTATTCCTTGAACAAAATAAAAATAACTCCGAAATCCTTTTCTATTATTCGGGGCATGGTGTTCCGAACTATACTGCGACGGATGAAAAACAATCTTCATTTATACTTCCCTATGATGTTGCCCCTACTCATGAGGATGCTTTAAAAGGCGGACTCGCAGTTGGACAAATACTTCACAAACTGCAATCATTCTCACCTAAAATGCTTTTTGTCGCTTTTGATGCGTGCTTCATGGGAAAAAGTAGGGAAGGAAAAGAATTAGTAGAACAACGACCTGCATATATTGAAAAAACAATTACACTTGATGGTGATGGCGAAGTTTCTTTGTATGCGACATCGGCAGGTGAAACAGCAATCCCTTTAGCAGAGCAATATCACGGATTGTTTACATACTTTTTACTCAAAGGGTTACGTGGAGCAGCAGATGACGAAGGAAATAATAATAACAAACTTACTGTTCGGGAAATATCAAATTATTTAGAAAAACATATTCCTGAATATGCCTCTCGAGTCAATTCTAAGCAAACGGCACAGATTTCCAGTGGAGACCCTAATATGGTATTGGTTGAATTAAGATAAAAGATATGAAATTATTAATTGAATATTATTAATATTATAAAGTAATGATTGCAGAATAATTATTCTAAACATTGTAAAGGATTAATTTTGAAAATAGTAATTGCACTAGTCTCTTTAATCTTTCTACTGATGGCAGGCTATCATCTTCGTCCTAATATTGATTCTGCTGTAGATATCTATTGGGCAAATAAAATAGAAGAAACTGTTGTGAGAACAGATGTCTCAGCAGAGGTTCGTCATCAAAATCTTTTGGTCTTATCTCTTAATTTTAGAAATTTAGACCGTTTGGATATTTCATGGAAAGCCTTGCAACAAGCAGATAGTCTTTTACCGGGAGATGCTCTTACAAAAGGTTTATTAGCTCTATATAGTTTAGAGGCTGATAAAAAAAGTGATGTGATTAAATATTTCAAACAAGGTGCTCTTCTAAATCCTAATGATCCCAATTTTATATATCTCGCAGATCTTGACACGCTGGAATTAGAATACATTGATATCCACATGCTCGAAGGTTTTTTTGTAGACACTATTGTCAATGCTAAATTGGAAACAAGTCTCTATCATAAAATGGATTCTAATGTTTTAAATGAGACGAAAAGAAAAAAACGAATCAGTGGTGCTATAGATAGGACTTTTATCGTATCAGGAATTGCAGCTTTTTTTGTTATCGTGTGGAGCATTTTTCGAATCATTAGATTTAGGAAAAGAAGAAAAAAACTTACGACAAAAAAAACATCTATCATAGCTGACAATGAGGCTCATGTAGAAGATGCCAATGTTGCGAAAACGCATGTTGAGGCAGATGAAGAAGAGAACGAGTCTACTGATGTTTTAGATGCTGTTTCAAAACCAGTAAAATATATGATACTTATTTCAAGTATGCTTAAAATCGGACAAGTGGTTACATCGTTGTTCAATTATTTTATGCTTGGGTCCGATATATCTGAATTTGTTTCGGGGTATGTATTTACACCGTCAAATCTTTTTAGTCTCTTTACTGAGAACTTATTGTTTGCCGGGGTATTTGTAATCATAATAATATTTGAATCGATTCGCAGGGTTATTAAAATAGCGTAGTAGTGTTAACAATCTTAAAAAGGAGTTACAAATGAAACAAGGATTAATCTTAAAGTTTTGTTTACTGGCATTTTTGTTGGTATCTGTGATTGGTTGTGGTGGAGGTACTACAATAATTTTACCACCCGAAGAAGCAAAAGTAGTCCAGACAACAACCGGGATTCCGGCTGAATATGAAGCAATCAATAACAATCCGGATATTATCGAAGGTAAAGGTTCTAAAATTTCAAGAGATATGCAAATCGCTGTGAACAAAGCTAATTTGCAAGCTGCTAGCGAGATAGCTAATTTCATGAACAGCAAAGCGGTCAGTCTACGTGAGAGTATAACTCGTGAAGATGTGGACAATGAAGATTTTGAATCAATGTATAAAGAAACAATGTCGCAAGCTGCATCGCAGGTCGTACAAGGTGCTAAAGAAACTTTTCGTAAGATTATACCTGAAGGTGATAAGTACCGTGCCTATGTGATTTTACAGATTCCTATCGGTACAGCAAATAAAGCTGTTTTGCAAAGTCTTAAAAGAAATGAAGAAATCTGGAGAATGTTTAAAGATAGCGAACAGGTCAAAGAGATGGAAAGAAAAGTTAAAGAGTTCGAAGAATCTCAAAAACAGGGATAAAAAATGATGAGGTTAAAATTAATTTGTAAATCTTCGTTTGTATTTCTGATATCAATACTGCTGTGGCATTCTGCCGCAGCAGATGATGCATTTGATAATTTTTCAAATCGTCAGGATTCCTTATTTAATTCTTTCAGTTCAAACATGGATTTGAAATATGATGAATTTGTTGCAAGGCAGGATAGTTTGTACAATGCCTTTGTCATAAAAGTTGATAGAATGTGGGACGATCACGTTTACCCATCTAAAAAAGATTATGTTGAATACAAAAAAGATTATTCCGCACGTATTCATGTAGACTTTGAAAAAGGGAAAGTGGAAGCATCGGTTCTCATTGAAATCGAGGCAGACGATGTTAAGTTAAATGATGCAAAACTTACAGTCCTTAAAGAATTGACGACTTCGATTACAACTTCTGGAAGTAATGATCTTTATCAGACTAATAATGATGCAGAACAAAGTACTCATACTGAAATTGTAAGCTTAACTGATAAAGAAGAAGGAATCAGAAAACTTATAGATAATAAAGATAGCGGACAAATAGAAAAAATTAAGGTCCCTATTTTAATAAATCAAGTCGCTGAGATAACCGGTGAAGAAGTGAAAAGTGAAAATGCCCGGGAATTTATTGAAGAGACGGTAGGTGTCAATAATATTGTTATTGATACTGTTGTTGGAACTGATGGATTGAGAAGAATCAAACTCTCAGGAAATTATAAACTTGTACCCGATCATATTAAAAAAAGAGCCGCTCGATATTTTGACTTGGTTTTGACCTATGCTGATAAATATCAGCTTGATCCAAGACTTGTCCTGGCGATAATGCATACAGAATCATATTTTAATCCTGTAGCGACATCTCGGATTCCGGCATTCGGGCTTATGCAAATTGTCCCGGGATCAGCAGGACGTGATGCTTATAAGTTTGTATACGGAAAAGATAAATTACTCAAAAAGGAATACTTGTATAATCCTGCCAATAACATTGAGCTTGGATGTGCATATTTGAATATTGTAAGGTTTAAATATTTAAAAGAAATACAAGATGATCAGCTTGCTTATCCATGTGCTATCGCATCATACAATGGTGGCATTGGAACTCTTGCCAGAGCTTTAACCGGTACAAAAAAATTAAACCGCATTGCCGGTGCTGTACAAGGTGAGAATTTTGACGGTATAGTAAAAAAACTTAACAGGGTCTTGCCGTATAAAGAAACCAAAGATTACTTAAACAGAGTTCTTGAGAGAATGTCTCTCTATGATGAGTGGGTTGAATAATATTTAAAATTTGGAGTGAGAATGGATTGGGATCTATTTTTCATTGATGCTATTTTGTTGTCTATGCTTGTAATCTTTTTCTATAAAGGCTATAGAAAAGGTATTATAAATCAAGTGATTTGGTTTTGTTCTATTATCTTGGCTTATTTTGTTGCGGCTCATTTTTGTTATGAACTTGCCGACTATGCCCAATTCCCTGTCTATGACAAAAACGTGTCAGTCGCTGTTTCGTTTGTAATAATTTTTTTATCAGTTGTGACGGCAATGTATTATATAGGGAGGTACCTAACTAAACTTGTCAATCTCACTGTAGTGGGCGTGGTAAATTCTATGTTAGGTGGTCTTCTAAACGGGCTTGTATATATTATTATTATCGTTTCACTTAGCAATGTTTCATTATTTCTTCTTCCAAAAGACGATAAGTATTTTGATAAAACAGTCAGTCTTAGTGAACTTGTAAAATTTGAAAAATGGTTGATGGATCAAAATTATATAGATAAGATTGAAAAGAAAATAAAAGATCTAACCGGATTTGTAAATAGGTGGGAATTATGAAAATATTATCAATGTTATTAATTACATATATCTTAGCTTTTTCAGTTGTTCTTAGTTCGGAACAACAAGTTGACAACAAGGTTCTTGTGCTTGATGGTATAGATGACAGAATTGAAACTGTTTTTGCTCCTTCTGCAGCACCAAAGGATAATTTTACAATTGAAGTTTGGGTAAAGCCGTCAGCTCCGATTAATAACCCCGAACAAGCGCATGGAGGTACTAGTAACCATGGATGTATTATCTATCCAGAGCATGGCAAAGCGATGGATGTGCGTCGAAGCAATGTAAAACAGGCAGGTGTTGGATTATCGGTAGGACAAAATGGTGTTATTGTATTTGAACAGTCTAATTACTATGGATTAAGTAATCATAAAGTGGCTCTTTTGGTTAAAAAAATTAACATAGAAAAATGGACACATATTGCAATTGTCTTTGCAAACAAACAACCAGTTTTATATATAGATGGAGAGTTCGCCGCTAGGGGTATAACCAGTTCAAAAATAGTTAGGTTATTAGCGAGGCAAATTGGTGGGAACAAGGAAAAGCTTGGAAATTATTCTGGGATGATTGATGAGTTGATGCTATGGAACCGTTCCCTTAGTTTTAAAGAGATCAAAAAGCATGTAAAAAATAAAATAACCGGAAACGAATCTGGATTGATTCTTTATTATGATTTTAATCGGATTGATGGCGATGGTACATTTTTGGATTTATCCTACAAGGGACATAAGGGAATGTTGATGAACGGTATTTCTATTGAAGAACACCGATCTGTATTTTCCCGAGATGTAATAGTGGCAAGCAAAACTAAACAAGATCAAAAAATTTCCGATATTGATTCTATTACAAAAAATTCTAAAATCAAACGACCTGATGGCATTGCTGTTATTATTGGAATTGAAAAATATAAAAATGCTCCTCCAGCAACTTTTGCTAAAGCAGATGCTCTTATGTTTGAGAAGTATGCGAATAAATTACTGGGGATACCAACTGAAAATATTTATACGATAACAAACGAAGCTGCAACCCTTGGTGAGTTTATGAAACTGTTTGGGAAAAATGGTTATCTCAAGCGACGAACAAACGAGAATACAGAGATATTTATTTATTACAGTGGGCATGTAGCTCCTGATTTAGAGACTAAAATGCCGTACTTGATACCATCCGATGTTGACCCTGACTATCCCACAACCGGGTATTCAACAAAAAAACTATATGAAAACCTAAGTTCATTAAATGCGAAGTCGATTACAATTTTTTTGGATGCATGTTTTAGTGGAGCAACTCGTTCAAATGAAATGCTTCTTGCCAATGCTCGCCCGGTTCGAATAGAATGGACCAAGTCGGCAATACCGGAAAATCTGACTGTGATGACAGCATCATCGGGGGCACAAATCTCATCGGGTTATCCTAAAGAGGGGCATGGCTTGTTTAGTTATTATCTTATGAAAGGTCTTCAGAAATATTCAGATAAAGATTTAGATTCCAAAATCACAATAGAAGAACTTTATAATTATATAAAAGTGAATGTTTCAAAAACTGCCGGACAATTAGATCGTGAACAAACCCCGGAATTATTTACAAAAAACAATAGACGTATACTGGTAGAATATTAATGTTATATAAAATAGGTGGGGATTATGAAAATAATAAAACTAATTTTATTGGCTTTCTTTTTGGTGATAGTTGTGAGCAGTACGGCTTTCTCTCAAAACAAAGCTCTTGGGTTTGATGGAGTTGATGATATGATAACTGTTCCTTCAACTAATTCACTTTCTTTACAATCTTTTACCATCGAAGCCTGGGTTCATCCCGGTACTATTGTCAGCAAATGGCTACCGTTAATTACAAAGGAAAAAACGCGTGATACACGAAACTATGGTCTATATATAAGTCCTAATTCATTAATACCACACTTTTCATTTAAAGATGTAAATAATAAAAGAGGAAGTTACGCTAGCCTGAATAGTAAAAAAACATTGATCCAACATATCTGGAATCATGTTTGTATTACATTTAGCGGAAGTAAGTCAGGCGAGTTGAAAATTTATCTAAATGGAGTACTTACCGGAGATCAAAAATTTATAGCCTACTATCCCAATCTAAGTGATTTCCCTGTAAGAATCGGTAATGGTATAGCTAATCATGGAGCTTTTAAAGGTGGCATGGATGAAATACGTATTTTGAATCGTGCCCTCTCAATAGATGATGTAAATCAGAATATGAGAAAAGAACTCATCGGAAATGAAAGTGGGTTAGTTCTCTATTACAATTTTGATAAAATCAGCCCAGGTGGCGTAGTTAAAGATTTATCACCTAAAGGAAATGATGGAATGATTACCGGGAATGCGACTTTTTTTGAATCAGCACCTAGAATAAAAATGCTCCCGAAAGGTTCACCCAAGCTGCATGTCGAAGTTCATTATCAAGACTCTGATGGGAACGGTATTCTTGAAAATTCTAAAACAGGACAGATAATTGTTTCTGTTACAAATGAAAATGATGTCACTATTAAAAAAATTGACATCTCTATCAAGTGTTTAACAACCGATCAAGGTGATGGATTTATTACATATAAATCCATGGATATAGTTGATAATTCACCGAATTATATAGAGACATTTGAAATCAAAAATATTGAATCCCCTAAATCTGATTCATTGAGGTTTGAAATTACAATAGAATGCACAGCAAATAATAGTACATATGGTTCGGTTGACCCATATGTTTTTATTGTCCCTACGGGGAAATCTTATGTTATGCCGAAGCGTCCTGCTGATCTTTATATAGAAAATCTTCTGTTCAAAGAACCTTCGGGGAATATGGCATTAGACGGGTACGAAAGCGGAAGTATTGAATTTACTTTATGGAATAAAGGTCTTGGTAAAGCACAAAATATAAATATCTCTTTATCTCCTCTAATATCTGATAAAAATTTATTTTATAGCAAAGAGAAGATTGTCGAGGTAATAGAAAGTAAATCATCTTACTCGGTATCAATCCCAATTTCAGCAGGTGGAACAGTAGAAACATTAAGACGTTCAATCCGAATTCAGGCGAATGAAGAGTTCGGTTTTGATGCCGACCCGATAATTCTTAATTTCGAAACAGTTGCTTTTAATCCGCCCGATCTTCGTATTGAAAAAATCGCTATCAATGATCGCGAAGAGGGGGACGCGTATGGTAACGGCAACTCGATTATCGAACCGAATGAGTCGATAGTTGTCTCTGCCTATGTGCAGAATTTCGGAAGTGGAGCAGCAGAAGATGTCAATGCGACTATAATGCTTGCAAGTAGTAACCGTAATATCTCCTGTCCTGATCAGGGAAAAGAAATTGCTCTCGGAAATATTTTGCCGGGTGAATATAAACCGGTTGAATTTTATTTCTTTACATCAAAGAGGTATGCTGAGAGTGATATACCTTTGAAGATTAAAATCACAGAAGCCAAAGGAGATTATGGTAAAGAGATTAATCTTGGTCTTAAAATGAATATACGCACTGAAAATATTATTGATGTTAATATTGCAAAAATTGATATACCAAAAGCAGAAATTAAAGAGATAGAAGGATTTAGTAAGTCGGATATTGATGAGGTCACAGTTAAATCAAAAATAACACGTTCAAGCAGTTTGGCTGTTATTATCGGAATTGAAAAATATAAATACGCATCATCTGCATCGTATGCCAGTCGCGATGCCGGAGCTTTTTACCAATATGCTACTAAGATACTTGGTATCCCCGATGCCAATGTTTATTACCTTGTTGACGACGGTGCCACAGTAGGTGAGTTCTCGAAACTGTTTGATGAAGACGGTTGGCTCTCAAGACGGGTGACTGAGAATTCTGATATTTTTGTATTTTACAGTGGGCATGGTGCCCCGGATATAAAAACAAAAGTTCCGTATGTAATCCCGTATGATATTGATCCAAATTACGCACAAAATGGTTATTCGAGTTATCAGCTTTATAAAAATCTGGGTGCCTTAAATGCAAAGTCGGTTACGGTAATGCTTGACGCCTGTTTTAGCGGACAGAATAAAGAAAATGAAATGCTACTTGTCGGTGCAAGACCCGCTCTCCTAGAAATTGCACAGTCAGCGGTCCCATCGAATGTGACTTTAATATCGGCATCATCTGCTAATCAGATAAGCTCTGGATATCCGACAGAGAAGCATGGTATCTTTAGTTATTTTCTGATGAAAGGAATGTCGGTTGAATCTGATACAAATAAGGATGGCAAGATTACTCTCGGAGAACTCTATGATTATTTATATAGTAATGTTAAAAGCACTGCTGGACAACTCGACAGAGAGCAGACCCCTGAACTTGTAAATGGCAACCGTGACCAAGTTATTTGCGAATTCTAATCGGTGGTAAAAATGAAATGTTTTAGGAGTTGAAATGAATAAAATGATAAGAAATCGATATGCTCAGCTGTAAGAGTTGTTTGTATTTTTTTGATAGGGCTACTGTTTACTAATATCGCATATTCTCAACAACAAACAAACACAACGAATCAAAACAAAGCACTTGGTTTCGATGGTGTTGGTGATGTCATTGTTGTTGAATCTAATGAATCATTAGAGTTAGAGTCTTTTACCATTGAGGATTGGATATTTCCAGAAGGAGAATCTAAGAAAGATCAAGGAATAATAACAAAATCTAGAAGTTACATGACTACTGTAAATTATTATATTGCCATATTATGGAATTCTATGAAACTAAATGGTTTATTTAAACATAATGCTCTAAATGGTAGTAATAGTAATACGTTTGGATTTTATGCAGGTAGAGTTAGGGAAAATCGATGGAATCATATATGTATGACATATTCCGGCCCAAAAAATGGCGAGCTTAGTATTTATGTAAATGGGAAATTATCTCGTTCTGATAAAAATATAAATGCCGTTCCTATGATGGAAGATTATCCAGTTTTAATTGGAAGTACTTCAGAAAGATTTGGTTTTTATAAAGGTGGTATGGATGAAGTTCGGATTTGGAATCGAGCTTTATCAAAAAATGAAATTAATCAGAATATAAAAATAGAATTAACTGGAAATGAAAATGGATTAGTGCTCTATTACGATTTTTTTGAAATCAGTGAAGATCGTATAATTAAAGATTTATCACCCGAAGGAAATGATGGGATCTTTAGAGGTAACCCATCTTTTTTTGAATCAACTCCTAAAATAAAGATGAATTTAAAAAATCAAGCCAAACTTCAAGCTAGAATTGATACCATGGATCAGGATGAGAAAACTAGAGTCAAACCAAAATATCCTGCTTCTTTGTCGGCAACTATTGAGTTTCGTGAACCGTCCGGAAACAATCTTCTCGATGCCGATGAACGTGGAGCGTTGGTTGTTACGCTTACGAATACTGGTCAAGGCTCTGCCAATGGATTAGAAATAGTTGCTACTCCCGATTCTTTTTATAATTCTCTTTCTGTAGCAAAACCAAAGCGTGTAGAACGACTTGCTTCCTCCCAAAGCAGAACAATTGAGATACCGATATCAGCCGGTCTTAGAGTGGATACTCGGCAGAATACTTTTACAGTTTCAGTCAGAGAATCAAACGGTTTTGATCTTTACCCATCACTTAAAATCAGTTTTGGCACTCAAGAACTTATACCACCTGTTTTAGCAGTGGTAGATTATGCTGTTGAGGATTTTAACAACAACCGTAAAATTGAACGATCAGAGATGGTCAAAATTACTGCTCGTGTTCAGAATAGTGGCAACGGGAAAGCTCGCAAGGCTCAGGCAACGGTGAGTGTCGGCGCCAATGTTTTTATCTCGCCTGATTCTAGAACTACTTTTGATTTGAGTGAGTTGGCTCCCGGTGAATATAAAGATATTGAATTTTCATTGTTTGCTAATAACAAGGCGACCTCTGTACCGGTTACGATTACATTGACAGAACATTACGGCAAGTATGGTGCTGAAAAAAAACTCGACCTTCCCTTTGAAGTTATCCAAAAAGCTCCGACTGAGATGATTGTGGAAGGCACTTTTGCCGAGGTTCGTTCTTTTGAAGATGCTCCCGAGTTATTGGCAGATGTTGACCGAAACATTCCGCAAGCTGTCAGTCGTAATCGAGATGCTGTTGCGGTTATTATCGGCAATCGAAATTATACCTGTGGTGATATTCCGACTGTCGATTATGCTGTGAACGATGCATCTGTAATGCGCTCCTATCTCACCGATCTCCTCGGATACGAGGAAGGTAATATTATCTATTTAGAGAATGCCAGTCAATCGGATCTACGATCAGTATTTGGAACAGAACAGTTTGGTGGACGATTGGCGAATATGGTTAAAGATAATATTTCTGATGTGTTCATCTATTACAGCGGACACGGTGCACCTGATCCTAATAGTAAAAGAGGATATTTCTTGCCTGTTGATTGCTGCCCCAATGATGTCCGTCTTAATGGCTATCCTTTAGATTTGTTTTACAAGAATATGGGTAAATTGCAACCGAAGTCTCTTACTATCGCCATTGATGCTTGTTTTTCCGGTGGTTCGAATAAAGGAATGCTCACTAAAAATGCAAGTCCTGTATCTATCGAAGTTGAGAACCAAGCGACTGTTGGTGATAGCAGTACGGTCTTCACATCATCAGCAAGCAACGAGATTTCATCCTGGTATCCTGAGAAGAAACATGGACTTTTCACTTATTTCTTTTTGAAAGGTTTACGAGGCGATGCGGATAGCAATAAAGACAAGAAGCTGACAAGTCAGGAACTGCATAATTATATCTCAGACAAGACCCAAGGTGTTCCATATTATGCTCGGTCTATTTACAATGGACGAGTACAGACACCGTCAATTTCCGGAGATGGAAAAATGGTTATCGTGGAATACAAATAATACCAAATTAAATTATTAGTATTCCACGATAAGTCTCATGCGATTGTCACATAAGAGGCTCTATCTATTTAAGCTCACCAACTATTTTATCTACTCTGATAGTTGGTGCGGTAAGCATCGAATTATAGCAACAACTGAGAGAACCTAGCCCGTTTAAATATCTTCCCAACATCATGATATCAGAAATATCAATTCGGTCATTGCAATTGAAATCAATAGCTTTGTATGGATTTGGAACAGGGACACAATTAAAATATGTTTCTCGGGCAAATGCTAAATCGTTTTGATCTACCAGACCATCGGAGTTGGCATCACCACATACAAATTCTAGAATCTCAATTTCGACAGGTACTTCCAATGTTGGTATAATCGGGTCATTACTCTTTATATCAATAACATAAGAATAGGTTCCGTTACTTAAGTTCGAACCATCAATAACTACTTGAACTATCGACGAGTCACCTGCAGAAGTTATACCGCTTTGAGGTGCCACAGTAACCCAATCGACATTGTTTGCCAGGAAGTCAAACAACTGGTTACCAAAAAGTTGATTATCGAATGCTCCAATAATACCATCATAGAACAGTTCATCGGATGAAGCAATGACAACTCCAAGACCGGTTAAACTATAAGCTGTGTTAGGAATTCCAAGTCGATCAGAAATAATAACTGAGGATGATGTTGTGACCGGCAGGGTCAGGCTAGACATTGGGTTGGCAAAATAGAGAGAGTCAACACCAACAGTTGTTTCATGGGTTGCTATATTGGTTGTCACTCCCTGAGTACCATTCGTTTCAGAATATAAAATATCTGAACCGATGCTACTTAGGAGATTATTATAACTGCTATTGGAATTATCACCTTCCAAAAACAGACCGCCACCGGCATTGACCCAAATAGAGAGTGCGTTAACTTCAACAGGACTCCAGGTTGGACTATGATCGGTCAACCAGAATATGTCAATGTTTGCCAGAAGCCCGCTGGAAATAGGAGCTGTATTAATTATTACAGTAGCACCACGTGATTGTAAATCAGAAATTATAGTTTGCCAAGAACTACTTGTAAAAGAACCATGAGATTCATCAATCATAATACTGATACCTGTTAAGTCATTTAAACTTGCCTGAACAGGGTATGGGTTTGTTGTTATTGGAGGTGCGGCAGGAGTTTCAATAGGGGTTTCTGACAACAGAGAACTATTATAAGGCGGAGGAGATGTGAGTATAAACATATCAAGAGGTGTAGGATCATTGGAAAGAAGTGTGATGTTCCACACAAGATCACTTCCGGCTTTATTATAGATCATAAGCGTATCAGTTGCTACTGGATTGATTGTCAAAATCAAACTTTTTGCAATTGAATCCGGGCTGACTTCTATCTCCGGAGGTGCTAATCCATCTCCTTGCAGTATGACAATAGCCATTGGCATATCAGGGTCATCGCTCACGATTGTCAACTCCCCGTTTATAGAACCTAAACTACTCGGATTAAAAGTAACGATCATTTCCATTACTTCTCCGGGTACCAGAGAAAAGCTGTTCATGTTTGATATGAAATCAAAATTATCAGATGTGATACTCGAAACATTCAGTACGTCGGTACCTATGTTTTCAACGAGCAGATAACTTTCTTTTGATCCACCGGTAAACACGAAACCATAATCGATTGTATCCGGTGTTACTAAAATCTCAGGTATACCGAACACATTTAAGTGTGACGGAACAATCAGTTCAGGAATAACAGGGTCATTGCTTATGAGATGTAAATCAGCAACATAATCACCTGCTTCCAAACCGGTTGCGTTATAAGAGACATCAACATTTTGTGACTGTCCAGCCGCTATCGTTCCCGTTTTAGGAGTTGCGGTAAGCCAAGGAGGGTATAACTCAAGAGTACTTAAGAAATTAGTCATTATGTTTAAGGTCGCAGTATCATCTATATAGTAGCCACTGGCTCCAGCATACAGAAGGTAATAATACGATTAACATTATTAAGATTGAAAATACGATGGTAGTCATCATTGGTGTATGTGGAAAACTCATGATTAGCAAGCGAGTCGTATTCAATTATAATCAAGTGGTTTACAGATGGATCCCAAGTATTGAAAACTCTCTTTACAAATCCCAGGTATTTAATTCCATTAAATTCAGTTTCTAAAATAGAACCGTCGGCACTACCTCCTCCATCAGCACCAAGCTTACCGCTGATTTGGAAATAAGTGAGATTCTCAGCATCTGCTGCCATAACAAACAGGCCGGGATACTTTCTGGTAAAGTATCTTCCGCTAGGACCTAAAAGAGAACTGCCATTAATTACATTGTCAGAATAAATTATTGATCCACCAAAATTTGTAGATAGTGCATTACCACCATCGTACATATCATTACCACCATCACTGATAGAATATCCGGTTACTCCATCTCTGAAATCATACTTATTCGGAATAGAGTTTGTGACATTTTCAAAACCGGTATTTAATTTATCAAGTATCTCTTCAAGTTCGACACTGTTTGCAGGTGAGGATGGTGAAGAAGTAATACTAGATTCATCAAATGTATAAATACTCGATTCAGGGAGTTTCTCAAGTGTAACTTCGCTTATAGAGTCCTTGATCGGAAGTATATTTTCATCAGAACTGAAAATAGGGCTTGAGATAATAGAAGTTGTTATGTCTGCATATTCGGTTGAAAGTTCCCAATTCAAATCAGAACCGCCATTATTAAATATGGTCAATACTTGCATTGAAGAATCCCCGATAGCTAAACTTTCATCCAACGAATCAGGTAACACAGAAATTTCAGGTGGAATCAAACCATAGCCAGAGAGAAAGACCGAGTGTTCCGGTTGATCAGGATCGTCACTTGTAAATGTAAGAAGCCCGTCGATAGTGCCAGAAATTATAGGAGTAAAAGTGACAGGGATTTCAATATTCTGACCTGGGTTTAATGTAAAACTTATAGCATCGGTCAAGAAATTGGAGTTATTGGAATTGACACCGGAGACAATTAATAAGTCCGTTCCGATGTTTGTAACGAGAATGGTATCAATAATAGACGCTCCGATAAATAATGGACCAAAGTCTATTGAGTCTGGAGTTGTAGCAATGTTTGGGACTCCGGTAACAAATAAGTGAGCCGGGGTGCGCAGTTCCGGTTCATCAGGATCGTTTGAGGAAACGACAACATCGGCATAATAATTCCCACCGTTCAAGTTCGTTGCATCAACAGTAACAGCAATATCTAAAGAAGAACCGGCAGCAACTGTTCCCGAGGCAGGTTCGACAGATAAAAAGTCACTAACCGATGCCAGCCAGTCAAATACCTGATTGGCAAAAAGTCGGGCGTCGCCAACTGAAAAATTATAGTCGGAGGAAAATTCATTCCCCACTGCGAATACTCTTCCTAGTCCAAACTGTGATATGGCAGCATGAGGACGAGCATCATTGTCAAATATAATTGTTTGGGCTGGGGAAACAACTGTACAAGAAGCACCGTAACCTGAACCATCAATAGAACTGACTCCCGTAGTTGTAATATGAGGTAAAATGTCAGTAAAAATACCTTCGGAATAAGTACCTATAAAACTTTCAGAAATGCCAGTTCCTACGAGCAGATTATTCAGTTTTGCCATTGAGCCATTATCGTCACCTTGGAGCAGAAGTCCATTTCCTGCCTGCGTCCAGGTTCTAATAATATCTATTTCGGTAGTCGAAAGAGCAAGTACCATATCATCGATTGCCAGAACATCCAAGCTATCTAGAACAGTCGTAGTAATCGGACTCCAAACATAGAAAACTGTCGCCCCACGAGCTACTAAATCTGATATGATAATTGAGTAATTACCTGATGAGGAGAATAGTCCTATAGTAATTCCACTTAAATCTGTCAATGCCGCTGACAATGGTTTGACTGTCGTATTTTTTAAAACCATTTCGTTACTTATTGAAGAATCTATAGCTAAAGAATTAGCAGAGAGATTAATTTCAGGAAGAGTATATAATGTCGTTGAGGTAGAGGTACTATCAAAAGCAGAAATCGAAATATCAAAATAGAGGTCACTGCCGCCAACGTTGTTGATAGTCAAAGTATCTATCGTTATTTCATTGGTGAACAGACTGTCATCCAGAAAATCAGGTGAAACAGAAATGTCCGGTGGAATAAGACCCTCGCCGGAAAGATATACAGTTTCAATCGGCTGACCGGGATCGTTACTAGTGAGTGTTAATGTTCCGCTGATTAAAGTAGCTGTAGTTGGTATGAAGGTGATAGTAACTACTCTGTTTTCACCGGGATTTAGTGTGATGTTAGTGATGTCAGGCTGAAAATCAGAGTGATTAGATACAATACCGGAAATCAGCAACTGATCTGTACCATTGTTTTCTATAACAATAGTGTTTACTCTTGTAGCTCCAATAAACAAAGAGCCAAACTCAAGTGAATCAGCAGAAACAACGAGGTTTGGTGCGCCGGTAACATGTAAGTAAGCCGGGACAATCAGTTCCGGTTCATCTAAATCGTTACTGTTAACTATGATATCAGCAAAGTAATCGCCGCCATTAAGACCAGTCGCATCAAAAATAATATCAAAATCATAGCTCGTGCCGGCAGGGACAATCGCGCTTGATGGTTCCAAGCTTATCCAATGTGCGAAACTTATTCCGCGGTCCATCACGCTTTCCAAATCGGCGAGACTGCTTCCGGCTCCATAAACCATTTGTAGTTGTGTAAATGAGCCGGAAACAATATCGCCCAGCTCTAAATGAATGATAGCTAAACCGTCTTTGCTGAAGACCGGTCCGGTTGGATTATCGATGTAAGTGTCTCGAATACCATAGTCACCCCATCCGTCAATATCCATCAACTCGGGAACACGACTACTTGCTATGGCGGTGTAATTTGTCATCCATGAATAAACCATATTTCGAGAAAGGTCATAATCCCAATTTCCATAGAATTCACCGTCTGTGTCCCAATCGGCGTAACTTTTGAAAACGACATCTGTCACAAGACTGCCAGATATGTTTTCAATTTTGGTGTCAATGTTTATAAATTTGTCGTTACGAGAGAACCTGAAGGTTCGAGTTATGAATAAAAGATTATTATCTGTTTTGGTTACTACTTCGACAATTACTTCTGATGCGTTGTTAATGAGTTCAGTATAAGAAACCGGGAGAATCCGGGATCGATGATCAAAACCTACTATAGCTATATTGTCGACACCTGAAACACGGTAGGCTACTGTATATCCGGAAAGGTAAGTTCCTTCCTGCCAGTGTTCGTTGCCGATAGGAAATTGGAACGGCATAATCTCTCCGTAATCGGAGATACCAAAGCTTAAAAAATCGCCGGTGTATACACCCGATGCCACCGAAGCTGTTTGACTGGACTCATCTAACTTTGAAATGTTTGATTGTTTTTCCAAAGTAGTCGATTCACTATTTAACATATCTTGATTTACTTCATTATTGTCAATCAGTCTTTGAAGTAAATTTGATTGCATGGTTTCCAACAAGGTACTGTTTTTTGAAAAATCGATATTGGCTGTTAAGTCAACTATAAGGTCGCTACCGCCTAGGTTTTCAATAGTCAATGTCTCTACTGCTGTTTCACCGGTAAAGAGACTATCCGATAGTGAATCAGGAGATACAAAAATATCCGGTTGGAAAAGTCCGTTGCCTGAAATTTGTACGAATACATTTGGTTTGGTAGAATCACTGCTTGAAATATTGAGGGTGCCTGTTTCGATGCCCACTACAGTCGGTGCAAATTGAACAGCAATATCTTTATAGCCTCCCTGAGCAACATTGAAAACAGTGGAATCTAAAACAGTAAAATGTGCGTTGTCAGATGTTATCCCAAATACTTCCAGTAGGTCAGAACCGTCATTGCTGATACGCAATGTTTGAGAATCCTGAAAACCTATATACGTAAGAGGAAAATCGAGAGAATCATGAGAAAGAACAATAATAGGAGCACCGATTACTGTGAGATGTACATGTACCGTGTCCTGTGCGAAAATCGGGTCATTACTATTGATAAAAATCATAGCATTGTAATCACCGCCGTTCAAAAAACTTGTTCTAACATTGACATCAATGCTGACACTGTCACCCGGTAAAACTGAACCACTTGATTGAGCTTCGGATAGCCAATACTCACCACCACCTGCCAGTGCGGCAAAGCTTAAAGGTGAGATGTTCCCTAAATAGGCACCGGTATTAATATCATATTTGTCAATACCGCCACCGGGTATTGAAGTATAAATATAATTATTAGTTATTCCCAGACCAAGAACAGGGTTCACAGGGACAAATGAATTAATAATTGAACCGTCGGTTAAACTAAGTTCGTAAACCATAATATCGAAATAACTGGCGAAGAGTCTTCCGCTGCCGCCGTCAATTCCTCCACCGACAGGAACAGGAGGATTAATCGTTCTAAGTACCGTTCCATCTTCGGGATTTAATTCATATATAAGACTTGCACCGTAGTCTAGTGCGTATAGTTTGTTGTCTACATAGGCAAGGGCATCGATGGATGTAGAAGGAGCAGGATACGAGTTCAATGTTGCTCCGTTAGATGGGTCTACTACAAAAATGTCATATGTCGTATATGAATCGGTGAAATAGAGTTTTGTCCCAGAAAATGCCAAACCGGTTGGACCTTCAGAAATACTTGCCGGGGCATTAAAACTATTAATCAGATTTCCACTGTTTAAATCAATTTCTACAATTTGACTTCCGGTCGCACCAAACATTCTGCCACCTTCTACTGATGATGTCTCAGTAGAGAATAGGTTGCTGTTTATTAAATCTTTAGATGTGTTGTTAGTTATAAATTGTTCAATATTAGAGTAGGGATTGAGTACTTTTTCGCTATTTAATACTTCAAATGATTCCGGGGCGTTGCCAGAAATACCGGCACTTGATAAAAATTCGTTGTTAATCTCAAAATCCAGTGTTGTTGTACCAATATTACGTATAATCAGTTGTGCAGTAGAACTATCCCCTTCGACTAAGATGAAATTCAGCGAATCTGGCGTGACATCTATTATAGGTTGAGCAAAACCTGGCGTGGCTCCAAATGCCACAAAAAACATTAATACCGCAACGTAAAATTTACACATCTTCTTCATCGGATTACCTCTATCGTCTTATTATTATTTTCTCACTATAGTGTGTTACTGCATTATAAGAATGCCAAAAAAATTGTAACTATACATACTGGATTAATTTGAAATTACCGAGAGGTTCTATTGACTGAAAATTAAAGAAGATCGGTGGTGCAAATCTTTCTATTTACCTGTCCCTGCAAGTCAACAATGATATGAATTTGTTGACAGATTACCCAAATTTCCCCAGCTTTAAAGCTTTATTTATCTTTCTGTCTAAAAATAATATACAAATAAATATTGAAATGTCAACACGGATATCCATTTAAGATTAAAGTGATAGTCCTTTCCAAAATTCAAATAATGTTTTTGAAAGTGACTTTGTCATTTAATTTTTGAATCCGACAGCAATTACTTTGTAGTTCGGGATGGTGAGAAGTAGCAAACGGAGTTTATCTGCATGCAATTGAAGGAAGGGATTTTGTACAATCCAAAAATAATTTTGATAAAATAAATTGTCGCAGTTTGGTCTTTGAACCTTTAACTACATAATCTAGTTTTAACTAATTATTCAAACTAATAGCATAAATTTTAAATAATTTATTTTCAGAAAAAGTGTAAAATTTCTCATATATAATACAAAAACTATGATTTTAGCCTATTATCATGGTTTCATGGCTTTAATCTTGACTTAAGTCAATAAGAAAAAAAATGAAACGTTCTTGACTTAGGTCAAGTTAGTGGCGACTAAAACATGATATAATGTATCTACATTACGATTAGAAATAAAATAACACAAATATAAATCTAAATAAAAACTGACAGGATAAAGTATGAGTTATTCTGTAAATGTACCAAATGAGAAGTATTGGCAAGATCTTATCAATTGTCAATCTGCATGTCCCGTTGGCACCGATGCGCGAGGTTATGTCCGAGCATTAGCTCAGGGGAAATATGAAGAAGCATATCTGATAGCTCGTGGACCCAACCCGCTTGCCTCAATTTGTGGCCGAATTTGTGCCGCACCATGCGAAGTGAACTGTCGTCGTGGCGATATTGATAAACCTGTTTCGATTCGAGCCTTAAAACGATTCGCATCGGAGCAGTATTATGCATCGCATTCTGATGAGCAGATTTTAAAAGTACTTGATAATATTCGTTCGTATGTTTCAGACCGTGAAAATTTATCTGTAAACGAAATTACTACTATAGATAAAGATAGTCCGAAGACAGTTAAAAAAGTTGCCATCATTGGTTCAGGACCTGCCGGTTTAGCAGCAGCTCATGACTTAGCTCTTTATGGAATAAAAGCAACTGTCTTTGAAACTGAACCTATTGCCGGCGGGATGCTAGCGGTTGGGATTCCCGATTACAGGCTCCCTCGTGAAATAATTCAACGCGAAGTTGCAATTATAAAAGAGCTTGGGGTTGAGTTTAAAGTAAACACGACTGTTGGCAAAGATGTACTCTTTTCACAATTAGCTCAAGAATTTGATGCCGTTATAGTTGCCGTGGGAGCAAAACGTTCTCGCTCGATCCCTATGCCGGGCTTTGATCATAATCAAGTTTTAGGTGGCGTTGAGTTCTTGCGTGATTTCTACGTAGGCAAAGATACCCCATTAGGAGAAAAAATAGTTGTTATCGGTGGTGGTTCTGTTGCCTATGACATCGGACGTTCAGCTTTACGTTATGGACAGTTTGATATTTCAAGGCAAGCAAAACGGATGAAAGGTGTTCGTGAAGTGCATCTTTGTTGTTTGGAATCACTTGATGAGATGATGGCTGATGAAGTTGAAATTACTGAAGGTGCTGAAGAAGGTATCAAGCGGATAAATTCTGTGGGTCCCCACGAAGTTCTTTTTGATGGTGATAAATTAGTTGGTATAAAATTTAAAAAATGTCTTTATGTTTTAAACGATGAAGGAAAATTTGCTCCTCGCTTTGATGAAAATGATATTATCACAATAGAATGCGATAATATTATGATGGCTATCGGACAGCAAATTGATCTGTCATTTATTAACCCTAAAACAGACAGGCTCTCATTTAATAACTATGGTTTGGTTTCTGTAAATAAAGATGGTTCGACCGATGTGCCGAATATCTTTTTTGCCGGTGACTGTGCCTATGGTACCAAACTTGTTATTGATGCCGTTGCTGATGGTAAAAAAGTAGCTCAAACAATTGCTAAGCAAATTGTCGGATTGCAGATAACTCCCAAGCTTGATTTGAACCATGCAACGTCAGAGAACTATGCCCGTGAAGCATCATATGAAGAAACTAAAAGGCAAGAGATTCCCGCACTAGAAGTAGAAGAACGACTCAAACTAAAAAGACCACCTGTTGAATTAGGCTATACCGAACTTGATGTTATCTCTGAAGCGGCACGTTGTTTGGATTGTTCTGTGAATACAATTTTTAACGGCGATGTATGTATTCTGTGTGGTGGTTGTGCTGATGTCTGTCCCGAACTATGTCTGCAATTAGTATCTGTAAAAGAATTAGCAATAAAAAACAGATTTGATCTCTCAGCTTCAGGATTTGCTGAAAACGATTCTGCTATCATTAAAGATGAAACCAAGTGCATCCGCTGTGCTTGTTGTGCCGATCGTTGTCCGGTTGGAGCTATAACAATGGAAAGAGTAACTTTTTGTGAAATAGGTGGTAATAATGGATGAGAAAAAAGATTCACGACGCGATTTTATAACGAAATTTGCACCTGCAACATTCTGGGGTTCATTAGCTGTATGGGGTGGCTCGTTACTGAAATTTACGATGCCAACCTTGCTTCCGCAGGAATCAAAAAAAATAAAACTTGGTATGCCATCAGATTTCCCGAATGGAACTACTAAAATATTTGAGAAAGAACGGGTTGTTCTTTTTTCTGACAATGATGGTCTCTTTGCAATTTCTACAACATGCACTCATCTCGGTTGTGTTGTGAAATGGACATGACGAGGATTTGATTGTCCTTGTCATGGCTCCAAATTTGATGCTCAGGGAGAGATTGTTCAAGGTCCTGCACCAAAAGCACTCAAGTGGTTTAAAATAGAAAAATTACCATCCGGGCAGCTTTCATTAAATATGGACAAAACTGTCGAACTAGGTATGAAGGAACAATTCTATGTCTAACACTGAAGAGAAGAATAAGGTGCCTTCAGGACTGGAAATCTTTTTAACTAACCTGAAACATCTTCCGCAGTCTTTTAAAGATGCGACCGTTCGTCATGGACCGCCGTCATCTAATAGGGCAGCATCGCAATCAGTTTTCTCAAATCTCTTTTTACATATTCATTCGGTGCGAACACATCGGTATAACTTTAAAAAAACATTTACAATGGGCTTAGGGGTCGCATCGGCAGCATCTTTTATAATTTTGGCAATTACCGGAATTTTATTGATGATCTATTATAAGCCATCACTTGCCGAAGCATATAATTCGATTAAAGATATTCATTTTGCTGTTCCGGGTGGTCGGTTGATTCGCAATATCCACAGATGGGGCGCACATATTATGGTTGCCGGAGTTTTCCTCCATATGGTTCGAGTTTTTATGACAGGTTCCTACAGACATCCGAGACAATTTAACTGGGTAGTCGGAATGATTTTGTTTGCCGTCACACTCGGGTTGTCATTCACAGGTTACTTGCTCCCTTGGGATCAGCTTGCTTATTGGGCAACAACTATCGGCGCTCAAATTGCGGGGTCACCGGTCGAGGTTACCGATGCTTTAGGAATTACAGAGATAATAGATATTGGCGGTATGCAAATGCGGCTGCTTTTAGGAGCTGATATAGTTGGTGAGGAAGCATTGGTACGTTTCTATTTCCTTCATTGTATTTTTCTTCCGTTGATTTTGGTCACATTTCTCGGAGTGCATTTTTGGAGAATTAGAAAAGATGGTGGCATGTCGAGACCTTCTGTTATAACAAAAGAGATGCTTGCAGGTACTCCAATTGATGAAAATGCCGAGATGGCATTTCCGACAAAAAATAAAACGTACGGTCTTATGTGCTTGGTCAAAGGCGAAAGTAACAACGTAAAAAATTCAGTAAAAAACACAGTACAGTCATGGCCGAATCTATTCAATTATGAAATGGCGATATTTATTTTGGTCTTGGCTATCATGATAGTTCTTTCGTATGTCTCTGATGCTCCATTAAAAGAAGCAGCCAATCCTGCCGTACCAGAGAACCCTGCCAAAGCACCATGGTATTTTCTAGGACTTCAAGAATTGGTTCCATACTCAGCCTTTATGGGTGGCGTTGCTATTCCCGGTTTAGCGGTACTTGGGCTTATGCTGATTCCGTTTTTGGATAAGACACGCAATGAGTCGGGACTATGGTTCCCTGACAAAAATGAAAAATCAGTTTTCAAATCGACCGTTATCTTTTCATCTATTGTAATCTTAGCGACTCTTATTTTCACAGTCAATTTTGGATGGCTCAGAAATTGGTTCCCACAAATTCCGCAGTTGATAATTGTACTTATAAATCCGGGAACTCTGATAACTACGCTTTTTGTATGGTGGTCGATTAGGATATTAAAAAACTCAGGTTCTACTCGCTTGGGAGCAATGGCAATCTTTACCTGTTTCTTAGTTGGTTTTGTCATTTTAACATATTTCGCCTATCAACATCGTGGACCAAACTGGGACTTTTACTGGTGGCCGTCTCTTTGGCCGACACATTAGAGGTATATTATGAAAAAAACAATGTTTTACTCAAGTATAGTCGTTATCGTTTTTCTCATCTATGGTGCAGTGAATGAATATCTCACAACCGATTGGCGAGATTATCAGGCGCAATATGCTGAATTTGTTGAGGAAGATGGTAACGAATTTTCTGTCGATTACCGTCAGTTAGTTTTACCGCATTTTAATAAAATTGATCGGTGTGTGATTTGCCATGTTGGGATTTCTGATCCGAATACAAAAGATTTAGCAAACCCAATCAAGGTACACCCAGGAACCTATCTCGACTCGCATGACCCAAACAAATTTGGTTGTACGATTTGTCATGATGGGCAGGGAAGAGCGACAACTGTCGAAGGTGCTTTTGCTCATGCATCAGAAGAATTCTTCTGGGAAGAACCTGTGCTGTCTTCGCCGTATCTTGAAGCGAACTGTGCTCGTTGTCATCGTTCGGAGATGCCTGTTGTGTCGGGAACCTACCAACGAGGTAAACGCCTCTTTATAGAAAACGGTTGTCAGAGTTGTCATACAGTACAAGGTCGTGGTGGTTCTCTCGGACCTGAATTAACAACTATCGGACAGGCATCGTTTCATGCCAAACGTCCGCATCATGATAATGAACATCTTATTGCAGAATTTGATGGCAACGTAAATCTTGCTTATATTTTTGAAGCGGTTTATGAACCAAAAATACAACCTGATTCTTCACAAATGATAGACTATGGTTTCACAAAAGAAGGAGCATTAGATTTAACAGTCTATATAAAATCATTACAAGAATATTCCGTTCCAGAGGGGATGATTGCTGCATCGGGTGTTGTCGAAGAGAGTGGTAAAGATTTATACGCTCGCTACTGCTCGGCATGTCATGGTAAAAATGGTAAAGGAACCAACCTTGCTGAACTCGGTAAACTTGGTCCTGCCTTGGGTAACCCACAGTTCTTGGCAATTGTCGACCATGATTTCTTATCAGCTATAATTGATGGTTCCGGTTCATCGGTCATGCCTGCATGGGGTTCCGGTGGTGGACTTACCAAATCTGATATTTCAAAAATTGCTGACCATGTCTTACAACTTCGCAAAGATCCACCATCATATAAAGAGGTGCAACTTGTTGCCGGAGAAGCAAAGTACGGGCGGACAATTTTTAACGCTAACTGTGCCGGGTGTCATGGTATCGATGGTCGCTATGAAACTGATCTAATCGGTCCAACTCTTCGTTCACCTCAACTGCTTTCATTGTTTGACAATAAAAAATTCTATGAAACGATTGTACATGGCAGAGCAGGAACTGCAATGCCGGGATGGAACTTCTTATCCAAACAAGACCTTTCCGATATAATGGCATACGTTGAAAGTTGGAGAGATAAACAAATTAACTACAACTCGTTTGCATCGGCTCTTAAATATGGTTCGGCAAAAAGAGGTAGCAGTCTGTTTTACGATAACTGTGCTGCGTGTCATGGCAATGACAAAGAAGGTGGTATAGGACCATCGTTGAATTCCGAAGAGTTCCACACTCTTGCTGATAACAAATTTATGTATAACACGATTGTCAAAGGTCGCCGTAATACTGCCATGTCATCGTACAACCATCTTGGCAAAAAAGCCCTTGGTGATATTATGGCATATTTGCGTTCTGGTTTCAAAGGGACAACAACAGGCACAAGCAAAAAGAAAATTGTCGGTTCAGAATTCAACGGCAAATATCTTTTTGAACGAACCTGCGCTCAGTGCCACGGACAAGAAGGCATTGGTCTCAATGGACCTGCTATTGGTAACAAAGATTTTTTAACCAATGCATCTGATTCATTTATTTGGAACATGGCTGCTTATGGTCGTTCAGGGTCTCAAATGAAAGGGAACCTACACGGACAAAATGGTACATCAGATTTATCCAAGTATGAACTCAACGATATTGTCGCATACATCAGAACCCTTGAGAAAAATTCTCCATCTCTCAATGGTATCAGCACTATTCCGGGTGATATTGACAACGGTCGAGAAGCGTTTGATAAAATGTGTTCGCAGTGTCATGGTGTCGGTGGTGGCGGTGGTAATGGCCCCGGTATTGGAAAAGAAGGATTCTTACAATCTGTTTCCGATGGGTTTATTGCTGCCATGATGATGTCCGGTCGTGATGGAACCGAAATGAAAAAATTCGGTCGTGGTGGTATTGTTGAACTCGATGAAAACACGGCAATGAACATAGTTTATTATTTAAGAAATAAAGATAAATCTGAAGTTGGTAAAAAATATCTGGTAGGTACTCCGCAAAACGGAAAAGTTTTGTATGAAGGACAGTGTATACAATGTCATCAGAAAGGTTCTTTTGCACCTGACTTGATGCGTTCGGCATTTGTCAAAGCAGCACCGGTCGGATATTTACAAGCAACGATGTCGCTTGGTCGACATCAAACCGCAATGCAGTCGATGATTCGAGGCAATGCCGGGTTAACAGAATTAAGTTCAAAAGAAATAAATGATATTATCTCATATATAAAAATGGGAAAGGAGTAACATTCTCATGGGAAACAAAGGCTCAATCAATAGACGAAATTTTTTAAAAGGTTCTGTCGCAGGAGCAGCAGCTCTTGGACTCAGCTCAGCAATTTTTTCACCAGAAGCAATTTTAGCAGAAACTTCAGGTGGTGCGTCTCCGGTTGCACAAAGTTTACTCGCACAATGCCCGTACTGTGGTGTTGGCTGCGGTACTGTTATCAAAGCTGCCGCCGATGGTCGTATCTTAGGTGTGGTACCTGACAAACAACATCCAACTAACAAGGGTGTGCAATGTATCAAAGGACTTAATGCCGACGAACCAACTTATGTTGATCGTTTAAACAAAGTCTTAGTCAGAAAAGATATGTCGGATCCATTGACTGGTGATGAATCTCAAACCAAGGGTGCTTTCGACGATGACTTGTTTGAAGAAGTTTCTTATGAAGAAGCAGAAAAACTTGTCGGCGATAAAATGAAAGCAATTTTTGATGCCCATGGTGGCAACTCGATTGGCTTGTATGGTTCGGGGCAGTTGACAGTTGAAGCACAGTGGATTGAAAACAAACTGATGAAAGGCATTTTCACCTCAAACTCTATTGAAGCAAATGCACGTATGTGTATGACCTCTGCGGTGACTGCATACTTTGCAACTCTTGGTTCCGATACTCCGCCATTGTCGTATGATGATATCGAAGAATCAGATATGATTACCCATTGGGGTCATAACGCCAGAGCAGCTCACACAATTGTTTTCTGGAGAATCGCTGACCATAAAAAGAAAAATAATATTACAACAGTGATTTCTGATCCACGTCGTACAGGTACAGTGCAGGCTTTTGAATCTATCACCCCTCGCAACTCATATCATCTGCAATCTATCAATGGTGATATTTCTATCTTGAATGCGATAGCTCATGTAATTATTAATGACCATCCTGAAGCAGTTGATTATGAACTGTTGAAAAAACATACCAAAGGATGGGAGG
>JAJRSF010000004.1 GCA_024278935.1 Candidatus Zixiibacteriota bacterium | reverse complement strand
TGTTTCTCATCGTTCGCTTGATTTGTCAATTTTTGAAATTGGTAAAACATATTTACCACCCGATGCAAAAGATTATTGGGCTGAAGATGAGTCTTTGGTTTTAGCAGTTACCGGGAATACAGAGCATTCCTGGCGTGAGAAACCTCGTCCTCGTGATTTCTATGATATTACCGGAGCGATTGATGCTTTGAAAGAACATTTTGGATGGGGCGAATTCAAATTTGTCGCTAAAGAATTTTCGTTCTTTGAAAAAGAAATTTCTTTTGAAATTTCTTTAGGTGATAAAGTGTGTGGACTTATTGGAAAAATAAACCGAAAGGTTGCCAAAAAATTTGGAATCAAACAGGATGTCTTTGTAGCCGAACTTGATTTTGGATATCTGCTTTCATTAAGCAACAAACTTATCGCATATCAACCACTCCCAATATATCCGGCGGCATTGCGTGATTTAGCGATGATTGTTACCGAAGATGTTCAAGCCGGTGATTTAATTGCTCAAGTGAAAAAGTCTGCGGGTAAGTTTGTTGAAACTGTAGAAATTTTCGATTTATATCAAGGCAAACAGATTGAAAAAGGAAAAAAATCTATTGCCATTTCTATCAGCTATCGTTCCAAAGAAAGCTCACTTGAGTCAGCTCAAGTAGATGCTTCCCAAAAGAAAGTGGTTGCTGATTTAGTGAAAAAATTTAATGTTGAAATTAGGGATAAATAATAAGATGGATTCAAAATTAGACTTATTATCTGAAAAAATAGAATTGCTGATAACAAAACTAGAAAATTTACAATCTGAAAATAAACAACTTAAAGAAGATAAATTAACATTGTCTGCTGATATGCAGACATATAAAAATAACTATGAAGAACTCAAACTAAGCTCATCCGACAAAAATGAAGTGGTCAAAACTAAATTGACGACTATTTTAAACCGTTTAGGACAGCTAGAAGAGCTTGCTTCTTAATTATTTTTTACTTGACATAAATTACCTGTTTTACGTAATATTTAGGTAATAGAAGGATAAGACAATACAAGATTTAGTGAAAATAATAAACCAATGACCAATTCCGCTGAAAATAAAGTAACTGTAAATATATATGGTGACGAATATCCAATAACGGGTGTCTCCGATCCTGCCTATATTTCTAGAATTGCTGATTATGTCGATTTAAGAATGAAAGAGACGGCAAAAAATTCCCGTGTTGCTGCTCGTGATAAAGTTGCTATTTTAGCTGCTATGTCAATTGCCTCTGAGTTTTATGATCATAAAGATTCAAATGTTGAACTCAATGAGGAATTTAACTCTAAAATTGATAATCTCTTAAGCCGGTTGGACTCTGTTTTATAATCTGTTGGTCTATTTATAAACCACACTAATTTAATCATGTATGTCTCATCCATAACTTTAATATAGATGCAAGGCCCGATTATTCGGATCGGAGGATTAATATGGAAATTGGAATTTTTATAGGTATCGCAGTTGCTTCAGGATTGGTTTCTTTTTTCCTGTTTGCGTACTTAGGAAAAAAATCAAGCTCTACAGTTATTGAGCAAGCAAAAAGCGAAGCGAAATCTTTAAGAAGTGAAGCTATTAGCGAAGCAAAAATAACTAAAAAAGAAGCTATTTTAGAAGCAAAAGAAGAAGCGCTCAAACAAAAGCGGGAAAATGATGACCATTTCAACAAAGTCCGCAAAGAGCAAGATGATATCGACAAGAAACAAAAAGACATGCAGTCTGATCTGCAGAAGAAAGTTGATTTTCTTGAGGTTCGTCAAAAAGATATTTTAAATCGCGAAAATAATATCAGTACCCGAGAAAAAGGGATTGCAATTCGGGAAACCGAACTTGAAAAAGTAATCAGTTCTCAAAATGACCAGCTCCAAAAAATTGCACAAATGACTCCAGAGGAAGCTAAAAGGCAACTGATGGATAATATGATAAATGCTGCAAAAGTGGAAGCCGCTGCTCATATCAAAGAGATTAAAGACAAAGCTGAAAAAGATGCCGACAAAGAAACGAAAGAAATAATTCTTTCTGCCATCTATCGTTGTGCTGCTTACCATACTGTTGAAACAACAGTATCGGTTGTCAACTTACCATCGGATGAAATGAAAGGTCGTATTATCGGTCGTGAAGGTCGTAATATCCGTTCTTTTGAAACTGCCACAGGTGTTGATGTTATCGTTGATGACACTCCCGAAGCAGTTATTTTGTCAGGCTATGACCCGGTTCGCCGTGAAATAGCTCGGATGTCACTTGAGAAACTAATTTCTGACGGACGAATTCACCCGACTCGTATTGAGGAAGTGGTCGAAAAATCTCGTCTTGAAATGGAAGTGATTGTTCGTGAAGCTGGTGAACAAGCCTGCTTTGAACTTGGTATTCACAACTTACATGCCGACATTATCACTCAGCTTGGTAAATTAAGTTTTAGAACATCGTATGGTCAAAACATTTTGGCTCACTCAAAAGAAGTTGCTATGCTTTGTGGTCTAATGGCTGCCGAGTTGGAACTTGATCCGGTGCTTGCCAAACGATGCGGACTGCTTCATGATATCGGTAAAGCGATTGACCGTGAAACAGAAGGGACCCACACACAAATCGGAACTGACTTTATCAAACGATATAAAGAAGCCGAAGAAGTGGTTAACTCAGTTGAGTCACATCATAATGATGTGCCGATGCTTTCGCCGTATCCAATTTTAGTGCAGGCTGCCGATGCTATCTCAGGTGCCAGACCAGGTGCCAGAAGAGAGCCTCTTGAAGCGTACGTAAAACGTTTACAACAACTCGAAGAGTTGGCTGACTCCTTTACAGGCGTGAGCAAAGCGTATGCGATTCAGGCAGGGCGTGAAGTTCGTGTTATTGTTGAGAATGAAACTCTCGATGATCTCGGTTCTTCAATCTTAGCTGCTGATATTGCTTCGAAGATTGAACTCGAAATGCAGTATCCGGGCCAGATCAAAGTTACTGTTATTCGTGAGGCTCGTGCGACTGAATACGCAAAATAATTAGTCATTATCATTCCCAACTTGATTGGGAGTCCATATAATTATTACAAAGCGGAACCTTTTTTAGGTTCCGCTTTTTTTTGCTCGGTTCTCATTTTAGGTGTCATGTCATAAATCTATACAAGTTTTATAAGAAGTTTTATTTGATTTCAGGTTTGCTTTTCTCAATATTATTCTTATAGAAACCTGTCAACTGAACATGCAGTAGAAGTGCTGTACAGGTGAGAATAGAAAAATAAGGATAATAAATATGCCTGAAGTAACATTTCTTGGACACTCATGTGTTTCAATCAAAGATGGCGAGCATTCAATTATAATCGACCCGTTTTTATCAGTCAATCCACAAGCGACCACAGAAGTTTCATCGGTTGATTCAAAACATATTTTAGTTACCCATGGACATGGCGATCATATTGGTGATGCGATATTCCTTTCGAAACAAAACAAAGCTCCAATAATTGGAACGTTTGAACTAACCCATCTTTGTGCTTCCGAAGGTTGCGAAATCCACCCGATGCATATTGGGGGAGCGTTTAACTTTCCGTTTGGACGAGTCAAGCTGACCATCGCGCATCATGGCGGTGGATATGGTGAAGATGCTTCACGATATACCGGTCCTCCGGTAGGGTTCTTGGTCACCATTGGTGGGAAAACAATTTATCATCCCGGCGATACAGGTCTGTTTTACGACATGAAACTGATTGGTGAAATGAACGATATCGATCTAGCCTTTCTTCCTATTGGTGATAATTTTACAATGGGTATCGACGATGCGGTCAAAGCTGCCGAATTTTTACAGGCGAAAAAAGTCGTTCCGTTTCATTATGACACTTGGGAAATTATCGAATGCGACCCAAATGATTTTGCGAAAAAAGTCACTGATTCCGAAGTCGTCATTTTAGACCCCGGCCAATCGATTACGATCTGATTTTCTATGACTACTATTGGCAAAATATGTAAATGGACTTCGCTCATTCTGATTGCGGTTCTAATTCTCGGGGGAGTCTCGCTATGGCTCTTTTTTCCAGTTGAAAAAGCAAAGCAGTATGCGATTGAAAAAGGTACGGCAATTCTTGAACGTGAAATTCAAATTGAAAACGCATCGGTTTCTTTCTGGGGTGGGGTCGGGATTCAACTTGAAAATATTGTCATAAAAAACTCAAAAGATTTTTCAAGTGACAATCTGTTGTCAGCAAAAGCATTGGATGTTAAGCTACAATTTATTCCATTGCTCTTTAGTGATTTTGCTGTTGATCGGTTGATTCTAAAAGACCCAAAGATAAGATTACATAAACTTAAAGATGGCAGAAATAATTTCACTTTTTCAAAACTGGAGCAACAGGCACCTAGCGATATAGTCGAGAATGTCAGTCCGGAAACAAAAGCTGCAACGGCAATAGTAACTTTTGAAAATATTGAATTACAACAGGGCGATATCTACTATTTGGATGACAGTAGTAATACTGAGTTCAGACTGCAAGGCTTAAATCTGCACACGACCCTTACTCATCCCCAAGATGATAAATATGTTTCGTCTGGTGAAATTTCGGTTAGAACTATACAGCTTGACAATGATTTATCTCTACCTGAAATCAATCTGAACTTGCAGTATGAGTCTCAATTTAATCAAACAGAGAAGTCGATTGTTATTTCAAAAGCTACCCTTGAGTTAAACGGAGTTGCTCTGACAATAAAAGGGAAATTTGATAATATTTTTTCATCGATTGTTACAAATTTAAATATCAAATCTGAGAATGAAGATATTCAAAATCTTTTGTCGTTTGTGCCACAAGAAAAGCAAAAGCTTATAGAGGACTATCAAATTGACGGGGAGCTAAACTTTGATATTGATATAGAATACGACTCGAAAAAATTGCTCTATTTTGGTATGATGAAGTTACAAAACATAACTGCTGCTCATGGCAAAGTTCCCGGTACTTTTGTTTGTAAAGAAGTTTTAGTCGATGTCAAAGATAATAATCTACGCTTTAATCTTAAGGAAGCTCAGTTTGATGGTAACCCCCTGAAAGGATATCTGACAATTGATAACTTTGATGAGCCGTTTATCAATGGTGCGTTTGCCGGCTCACTTAATTTGAAATACGTAGAGCCTTTTTTACCTGTTGCAGATAACCATACATTAAACGGAATAGCTATTGTCGATTTGAAAGCATCCGGTTTACTCAATGATGCAACTAATTTGAAAATCAATGGTGTTTTAAAGTCTGATAACTTTTCATACAACTCATCTTTTATGCTTGAACCAATCGATTCATCGACAATGGAAATTTATTTTGATAATGAAATCGTTTCGATAAAAAAAATATCCGCCAAGACAAAGTCAGGGACTATTTTGCTTGACGGTCGGGTGACGTCGTTGTTACAGTATTTGCTTGCCGACTCTGTTATGGTTAAAAATTATAATCCTATCTTTAATGCAAATCTGCGTGGAGATTTACAACTTTCAATATTGAATCAAATTTTACCTGCTAAAGGAAATCCTCATATGCGGGGCGATTTATCGGTTGATCTGAAACTCTCAGGTTCTATTAAAGGGATGTCACATTTTAAACCGTTTGGTGAGATAAAAATTGAAAATGGTTATTACTCCTACGAATTGATTCCTGAAAATATTGAAAATTTTAATGCACAACTTTCAATTATGCCGGACACAATTGTTGTCCATGAGTTACATGCTACATTTGAAAGTTCCGATGCGCAGTTTAGTGGAAAACTGATGAACCCATTTCCGTATCTTCTGCCTCTGAAAAATATCAAAAGAGGAAATGTGAAAAAACCACTTTTTCTGTTTACGCTACATTCGAATCGGTTTAATGCTGATAAATTGTTCCCCGAAGCAGTCCCGGGTGTCGGTGATGAGAATACGACTGTTTCGATAGATTCTATTTCAACTTTGATTCTACCTGATATGGACGGACGTGGTACTTTCACGATTGATACACTTATCTATAGTAAAGTCGAGTTGACATCTCTAAAGGGAAATATAACTATTGAAAATAAAAAGATAGAATGCTACGATGTTACCGGCGATGTTTATACCGGAAAAATTGAGGGAAACACAACTGTCGATTTAACAGACATCCAAAACCCAAAATACACCGGCACTTTTAATGCGACGCAGATTGAAGTGAATGATTTTGCTGAACGGTTTTCAAAAATACAAAATATAATCTTTGGCAAAGTTGACATGAAAGGTTCTTACTCTGCCGAGGGTTGGGAGCCGGAACAGTTTATGAATTCGTTGACGATGAATTCTATCTCTAATATTCGTCAAGGGAAATTAAAATTATCAGGTGATGTTTTTGCGACCTCTAAAAAACTATTCGAAAGATTTAATTATTCTTTACTGAAAGAACAAACGATACGTGATATGTTCTCAAATATTATAGTTGAAAATGGCAATGTATCTTTTGATAAAATGACTGTGACGCTGGGAGAAATCGGAAATTTGGACATTGATGGTTTCTATAATTACAGCGGTGCGATGGCATATGATGGTAAGATCAAGCTCTCAGATAAATTAACAAAACAGATAACTTCTGTCTTGACCGACGGTGTAGCATCACAAGATAATCTTTTAGGTGGTATCACAAAGTTTCTAACAAAGAATAGTTCTATTGGTTCAATAACTCTTAATACAAAAATTAGTGGTACGATAGAGAATCCAAAATTTAATTTAGAATTACCTTCTCTGTTGAAATAAAATTTACTTTATACACAAATAAAATAAAATGAAATAAAATATGACTTGGTTCTTAGAACAATCTGAAATAGTGACAAAAATATTTTACTACCTTATACAGGTAGTGCATTGGACAATTCTGATTTCTGCTTGTGCCTATGCCGTAGCTTTAATGCTTGGGCTTGTCTTTGGGCTTGGTCGGATTTCACAAAACAAATATATTCGAGCAATTTCAGGTGCCTATATAAATGTCTTTCGAGGCATTCCATTACTGGTACTTATTTTCTTCTTTTATTTTGGTCTCGGGCAACTCATAAATTTGGATCGGTTTGTTGCCGGAGTGATTGCTATCGGTGTCTGCTACGGTGCTTACATGGCGGAGATCCTTCGTGCCGGAATTCTGGCGATTGACTATGGACAGCACGAAGCGGCGATGTCACTCGGGATGACCAAATGGCAAACGATGCGTCATATTATTTTACCACAAACTTTTCGAATTATTATGCCTCCTGCCGGGAATGAATTTATCGCATGTCTCAAAGATTCATCATTGGTGATGATAATCGGACTACGTGAAATCACTCAAGCAGGACGGGAATATGCCAATCAATCATTTTTAGATTTTCAAACCTGGTTTGTCGTAGCACTATTGTATTTAATTATGACTGTCACACTGTCACGTATTGTAAAATTTTTAGAGAAAAAATATTCTGTGCATGGCTATGGAGTGAAAAATGATAATTGATATAAAAAATATTTCCTGTCGCTTTGGTAATGTACAGGCTCTTCACAATGTTTCACTTTCTGTGCAAGCAGGTGAGGTGGTTGTTATCTTAGGCCCGTCTGGTTCAGGTAAATCTACGCTCTTAAGATGTATCAATGCCCTTGAAGAAATTCAGTCGGGTGAAATAAATGTTGATGGCTTTTTAATTGATAAAGAACAATCGCAGATGCATGACATTCGCCTGGAAGTTGGCATGGTTTTTCAGCATTTTAATCTATTTCCACATTTGTCCGTTTTAGAAAATGTTAATATTGCACAAAAAATTGTAAGAAAGCGTTCATTAGAAGAGTCAGAAAAAAATTCTATCGCTCTCTTGAACAAAGTTGGTATGGGTGACAAATTAGAGGTTTACCCCGGGCAGTTATCAGGTGGACAAAAGCAAAGAGTCGCAATTTCACGAGCATTAGCGATGAACCCAAAAATCATGCTCTTTGATGAAGTGACATCGGCACTTGATCCTGAAATGATTGGCGAAGTGCTAGAGGTGATGAAGCAGTTAGCAAAAGACGGAATGACTATGCTTGTTGTCTCACACGAAATTGGTTTTGCTAAAGAGGTCGCCGACCGTATTGTCTTTCTTGATGAGGGAGAAGTTGTCTAAGAAAATAATCCGATAGACTTTTTTAACTCTCCGAAAACTGAACGGGCAAAAGAATTCTTAGCGAAAGTATTATAAGATGAAAAAATATATTCTGCTGATATTAATATTGATGACAGCTAATCTTTTAGCATCTGAATTGTTGCTTGAAAAATCTACACCAAAATTACAAAAAATAGTCAGCATGGTTTCATCTGAGACTCCTCTGAATATTTGGTTGACGCTAGACGTATCTCAACTTGAAAAAGTAGAAGTCAAATTATCTGATGCGGCATTACGCCGTCGTAAAAAAGTAGACCCGGTCAATTTTCTCATTAATGCAAAAGACTCAACATTTGCCTATGCTGTCCTCGACGAAATTAGGAATTCCGGTGCCGAGATTCGGCATGTCCTCTACTGGTTTGATGCTGTTACCGTGGAAATCACGCCTGAAAAATTAACAACTTTGGCATCTCTTTCATTTGTGAAAGAAATTGATATTGTCCAAAAATTAAAATCAGATCGTTCGTTTCAATATGAACCACTTAAAAGCTCGAAGAAATCATCAAGTAAATCTCTTTCCCTACCGTATGGCTTTTCACAATTTCAAAACAGATATATAAAAACTGAAAAGCTACATGCTGCAGGATTAAGCGGTAGAGGTATCCGTATTGCAATGTTTGATTCCGGATTTAATACTTTGCATCGTGCTTTTGACTCTTTAAATATTATAGCGACATTTAATTTTATTGATAATATAATCGACGTAACACAACCTGACTGTGAAACCGGAACAGTTCAGTCATCGCATGGCACAACGACACTTGGAGTTGTAGGTGGGTATGTCCAAGATACTTTGATTGGGGCAGCTTATAATGCTGAATTTCTACTGGCGAAAACTGAAATCACTTGTGGCGGTGTTGAAATTGTGCAGGAAGAAGATAACTGGATTGCTGCCGCACAATGGGCAGACCAGCAGGGAGCAGATATTATCAGCTCATCACTTGGATATATTACTTTTCAAGATACTGTTAATGGTTTTTATGGATATACATTTTCAGATTTAGATGGCGACACTCCTCGAATCACCGCTGCGGCAGACATCGCAGCTTTGAAAAATATTCTGGTCATCAATTCTGCCGGGAATGAACGTGGCAATAGCTGGAACCATATCGTGACACCATGTGATGGTAATTTTGTCATTGCCGTTGGGGCAACTACTCCTGATTCATCACTAGCCGGTTTTTCATCACCCGGTCCAACTGCCGACGGACGAATAAAACCTGATATCGCAACCCTTGGAACATCGGTTGTTTCGGCTCATTATGCAGGTGGATTTACAACGACAGCATCGGGAACATCGTTTTCCGCACCACTGGTAACTTCGGGCGCTGCCTTAGCCTTGGAGCATGATTCCACCTTAACGGCAGCAGAACTGAGGGACTTAATCAGAGCATCGGGGGATAAGGCTGACAATCCTGATAATGATTTTGGGTATGGACTTTTTGATGCTACCAAGGCGGCTGATATTGTGAGTATAGTACGACCGTATGCATATTTATTGAATCGTTTGGGTTTAAACAGGATATTGATTGAAACTGCCGGACGAGCGAATAATGTACCTATATTATCTGTTATAGGTACGCCGAACGGTATATCATTAAGTGATAACAATGATGGCACTGGATATCTTGATGTTGTCCTGACGAATAATTCAGCCTCGGTACAAACTGTACGACTCACCGCCGATGTTGGCTATTTTGTCGATACTGTTGAAATTACAATTTTGTCTCCTGAATTACTGGACGAACAATTAGTTGTTGGTCCAAATCCGTGTGCGGATTTTCTGAATATCTATTTTTATGAACCTGACAATTTTGAATCTCTTGCTATTTATAATATTTCTGGCGAAAAAGTATGGGAAGTAGTCAATAATGCGTCTCTGAATGCCGATATTAATAGAATAGAAGAGCGATGGAATTGTACAAATCTCTCTGGAGAATTAGTTGCCGACGGTGCTTATATCGTCGTAGTAACTGCCGGGGGAAAACAGTTCTATCGGAAAGTGTTAAAAATAGATAAATAAGGTCAGACAAAATGCCGCAATTAAAACAAGAATTTACTCGTTGTGCGGTATGCAAAATTGACCTCAAAGGTAAGTTTGTTTTTATCGACAAACAAGTCGAAGACCTATTTGGCTATTCCAAAGAAAACCTATTCGGCAAACCACTTCATGATTTTATAGATGAAAATTCTGCAACACTTCTAGATGAAATCCTAAACGTTCGAAATAACTACGAAACATTCTACAATGCGACAAGATTAAATTTTATAAATAAAGATAAAGAATCTTTCTGTTTAAACGTTGTTATTACCCTTAACTTTATCGCCGGCAATCCTGTTAATTTCCAACTTATTATAGATTCAAAAACTGTTAACAGTCAAGATGTGCAAGCGTATGTTGTAAATGAAATAGAAATGCTTGACTTGATTTCTGAAGTGAATACAGAAATATTATCTGACACCCAACTATTGATAAAATATTTTCACACTCTTGCCCAAGCTGATAGTTCTGCGATGTATTTTGCCAATGAAAAACAGCTTGATTTAGTGGCTACATCGGACTCTTTTGAACTTGAAGATGTCGTAGAGAAAACCCTTGCAGATACATCTCAGATACATTTTGACTATGCGGAGTCAGGTAAAATTTATTCATTCCTCAATGATAAAGATGTCAGCTCTGCTATAGAAAAATATAAATCTGCCCCCAATGAATTTTTATTGCCATTACATATCTCATCGGATATCAGATGTTTGATGCGTATGAAATACAAAGAAGAATATTCAGTTGCAAAACTTGAAAAAGTTTTCAATCAACTGTTGGTCGCATCTTCGTTTGTAGAAAAAATTCTATCAGTACAAAGTGATATCGTTTCAGCAGAAGATTCAGTCGACTTAAAATTTACTATCGGATTTTTAGAGTCTATAAAAATCCCTGCATTTTTGACAAATGCTGAGGGGGATATAATCGGCTACAACCCATCGATGAAATCTCTCTTCTCTAAAAAATTACTTGGTGGTTCATATTTTAATCTTTTTAAATCTGTCAATAAATACAATCCAAAAATTATGATAAACTCAATTGTCGACTATGTAAACTCACCGTATGATGAATCGCAAGAGACCGAAAAACAATTCAATCTGCACTTGAATAAATCAATTAGTAAAAAATTATCTGTTCTCAAAATAGGCGATAGAGAAACAGATCGTTCTGCTTGCTTTGTTTTTGTCCCAAAATAAGATATTTCACAAATCATATAAATAGTTAGTATATATTTAGTTAGCGATTGCTCTGTAGTTATGGCTCAAAATGTCGATAATTAATATGACAGACAAATTATCTGTTTGTCATTAACATGGGGAACTGGTTTTGCCACAAAGCAATAAACATATACTTCTATTTATCAAAAGTAACTATCATGAGTTACTCTTACAAAAAGAGTTACAAAGTGGTGCCAACGATTTTACCGTTACGACGGTAAAAACTAAAATTGAAGTTCTCAATTTATTGGCTCAAGAGCCTATCGACGCACTCGTGCTTGACTTAAACACAGGAACGTTTGAGCAAATGTGTGAAGTCCACCAGATACATTTATCGCTCCCATCTCTCCCTATAATTGCATTGACCGATGCGTTAACCGAGGAAAATGTTGAAAGACTTGGGATGATTGGGGTCATTGAGTATCTTATGAAAAGTGAAACTTGTTATGCGGCGGTTGCTGAAGTTCTTACCATGATTTTATCACAAGAGATTCTTCCAATGAAAATTCAAAAGAAGAATTGTGACAAAAATTTATCAGAACAGCTCAAACTCACATCGAGTACTCTTTCGCATGAAATCAATAATCCACTCATGACAATTTTAGGAATTTCTGAACTTATTTTAGATAATCAAGATGCATATGATAAAGAACTTATCAAAAAGATTAAAGCAATTCAGAAATCTGCAGTTCGGATTCAGAAATCTACCCACCGTCTGACCAACTTAACATCCCCGGTTTATCAAAAAACAGCCAGTGGAATGATGGTAAACCTCCAAAAATCACGAATTTACACAAAAACAAAGCTTAAATTGAGCGAAACTGAATAATTTGTTGACAATTCGCTGAATATTTCTATTTTTCCTGCTATTAATTGAGAAAGTAAAAATATGCATTCAATGACCGGATTTGGTAAGGCAGAAACAAAGTCTAAATTAGGCAAAATCAGAGTTGAGATTTCATCTGTAAATAACAGATACCTAGAACTTTCACCGAGAACACCTCGGTCTTTTTTTGGTTTTGATCCAAAGATTAAAGAAGTTGTTTCTGAAATGATAAACAGGGGCAAAGTAAACCTGTATATTAGTTTTGATGAAAAAGTGGATGATAAATCCAAAAGTTATATAAATAAAGAATTAACAAAAGTTCTGTTTACACAATTATCGACTTTGAAAAAAGAGTTGAAAATTAAAAGTGAGATTACTATGCAAGACTTACTTTTAATTCCCGATGTGACCAAACCTGAAACTGCACAACAGGATGATAAAGAGGTCTGGTCGGTATTAGAAAAAACTCTTCGATCTGCGTTAACGCAACTTATTGTGATGCGTAAAAAAGAAGGTACCGAATTAAAAAAAGATATGACAATGCGTCTCAAAATTCTTTCGACAAACATAAAAGAAATTGAGAAACAATCATCTACCTGCGTTAATACACGTCGTGAAAAAATGACTCAAAAGCTAATGGATATTTTAAATAATTCTACTGAGCATAGAGTACGTATAGAGGACGAGATTGCTATTCTCGCTGAAAGAACAGATATCTCAGAAGAATGTACCCGGACATATTAGCACTTGAAACAATATAAAGCAGCTCTGAATGAAAAAAAACCGGTAGGCAAAAAACTGAATTTTATCTTACAAGAATTAAACCGTGAAGCAAACACTATCGCTTCAAAGTGTAACGACATTTCAATTTCATCGACTATTATTCAGATGAAAGAAGAAATTGAAAAACTACGCGAACAAGTACAGAATATTGAATAGTTGATGAAAGAAAATAAAGGGAAAATTGTAATCATATCATCACCATCGGGTGGTGGAAAAACTTCAATCTGCCGAGAACTTTTATCAGAGTCTCGTCTGAAAGAAGGGTGGCGGTTTTCGATTTCTGACACGACTCGTCAGATGAGACCCGGTGAACAAGACGGGCGAGAATATAATTTTATTTCAGATGAAGAATTTGAAAAAAAAGTAGATTCAAATTATTACGCCGAGCATTTTAAAGTGCATCTATATAATTACGGCACGCCTCGGAAACCATTGGAAGAAGTTTTAGAAAATGGTGGGGTCATGCTCTTTGATGTTGACGTACAAGGTGCCAAAAAATTAAAAGATGAGTTTCCTGAAGCGATTACTATTTTTATTCTACCACCTTCAGTTGAGGAACTGCAAAAAAGATTAAGACAACGTGGAACCGAGACAGATGAGCAGTTAGCTGTACGATTTGAAAACGCTAAAGAAGAAACCAAACTACATACGAAGTTTGATTTCACCGTTGTGAATAACGAACTTATGACCGCAGTTCAGGAAGTATTAGATTTAATTAGCAATCATCCTGTCGAAAAGACAAATTGATTGCGGAACAATTTGAGAAACTAGACGTTTAACAAAATAAAATATTGGAGACAATATGCATACACTATCGATTGAAGAATTTGAAAAATTAGGACTAAACCGTTATGAAGCTATTATTGTAGCATCAAAACAAGCTCGTCATTTGAATAATCTTCGTATCAAAACACTAGAGCAAATGGAAGAAAACCCGGAGCTGGAAATTGAATCACGCAAAATGACTATGATAGCTCTTCGGGAT
Organism: Candidatus Zixiibacteriota bacterium; assembly: GCA_024278935.1. Classification (GTDB taxonomy): domain Bacteria; phylum Zixibacteria; class MSB-5A5; order GN15; family FEB-12; genus QQUK01. The sequence continues at coordinate 12,475 of JAJRSF010000004.1, read as the reverse complement.
TTAATTACAGGAAAAGTGAAGTTCACTCGTCCTGAGTCAGAATAACACAAAGAGTAGATTTATCTGCGAAGAATTATAAGGAAAAGTATGGCAAAAAATCTTCTTATTGTCGAGTCCCCTGCAAAGACAAAAACTCTTGCTCGTTTTTTGGGTAAAGATTTTGATATCAAAGCGACTATTGGGCATTTAATGGATTTACCAAAATCGAAACTTGGTGTAGACCCTGAAAATAATTTTGAAATAGATTATACTGCGATTAAAGGTAAAGAAAAAATTCTCAATGAGCTGAAAAAAGCAGCAAAAAAAGCTGATAAAGTGTATCTGGCACCCGATCCGGATCGTGAAGGTGAAGCTATTGCATGGCATGTTGCAAATGCTATCAAAGGCACAAAAGCTGAAATTGTACGGGTGACATTTAATGAAATTACAAAAACAGCCGTAACCGAAGCAATCAACAATCCACGTACTATCAACATGAACTTAGTTAATTCTCAACAGGCACGTCGTGTACTTGATCGGATCGTTGGTTACAAAGTATCTCCATTCTTATGGAAAACTGTTGCGCGGAATCTTTCGGCAGGGAGAGTGCAGTCCGTGGCTCTTCGTCTGATTTGCGAAAGAGAAGTTGCGGTCTTAGCCTTTAAGCCTCAGGAATATTGGCAGATTGCAGCAAATTTAGAAACTGAAAAAAATGAAAAATTTGTCGCTCGGCTTGTACGAATCAAAGATAAAACTCTTTCCAGTCCTAATGAAAAAGGTGGCAAGAAAACTTTTATCAAATCAGAAGCTGAAGTAAAAAAACATCTTACTGCAATTAAAAAAGAAAATTTTGTAGTTGCTGAAATAAAAGAATCTACAAAGTCTAAAAAATCTAACGCCCCGTTTATTACTTCGACACTGCAACAGGAAGCTGCCAAGAAATTTGGCTTCACTGCCAAGGTCACTATGTCGATAGCCCAACAACTTTACGAGGGTATCGAATTAGGCAAAGAAGGTCAGGTTGGTCTGATTACCTATATGCGTACGGACTCAGTTCGTATTTCAAATGAAGCGATGGGAAATGTTCGTGACTATATTAAGTCTGAATTTGGCGAAGAATATCTTCCTACAAAACCTGTTCAATATGGTAAGAAAAAAGCAGCACAGGATGCTCACGAAGCTATCCGTCCTTCTTATATGGATCATTCACCTGAAGCGTTAAAGAAAAAATTAACACCTCGTCAGTTGAAATTGTATACATTGATTTGGAATCGTTTTATTGCTTCACAAATGAACCCAGCCAAGTATCAACTTATTTCGGTTGATATCAATGCCGGTGATTATCTCTTTAGAGTTTCATCTCAAAAAATCACATTTGATGGTTTCCTAAAAGTCTATCATGTTGAAAAAGAAGAAGATGATAATTCTAATGGTGACAATGTTGCCAAACTTCCTAAATTGACAAAAGAACAAGAACTGAATTGTAAAAAAATAAATAAGACCCAGTCGTTTACCAAACCACCTGCACGCTTCTCAGAAGCGATGCTTGTGAAAGAACTCGAAGCAGAAGGTATCGGCAGACCGTCGACCTACGCTTCAATTATTTCAACTTTAAAAGATCGCAAATATGTTGAAATCAATGAACGACGACTTCATCCTACTGAACTCGGTACTACTGTCAGTAAAATCTTGGTTGAGAATTTCCCGGATATTATCAATGTCAGCTTTACTGCTGAGATGGAAAAAGAACTCGATCTGATTGAAGCCGGTACCGATGATTGGAAAAAAGTCTTAGCGAATTTCTATGCTCCTTTTATCAAAACTATTTATGGCTTAAAAGGAAAAGAAAAAGAAATCAAAGCATCGATGGAAGAGAAGACTGACCAGAAATGTGAAAAATGCGGTGCCTACATGATTATCAAGTGGGGTCGTAATGGACGTTTCTTAGCTTGTTCATCTTATCCTGAATGTAAATCGACCAAGCCTCTTCCAGAAGAAGAAGCACGTTCTAAAACTGATCAGAAATGTGAAAAATGTGGTTCGCCAATGATTATCAAAACTGGTCGTTTCGGACGGTTCCTGGCTTGCTCTGGCTACCCTGATTGTAAAAACACAAAACCGGTAACTCTTGGTATTAAATGTACTAAAGAGGGATGTGCTGGTGATTTGGTTGAGAAACAGACCAAAGGACGTCGATTGTTCTACGGTTGTTCTAAATATCCAAAATGTGATTTTGCAAGTTGGGATATGCCTGTTAACCAAGCCTGTCCGGCATGTAAGAATCCGTTTATGGTTTTAAAAATTACGAAAGCCAAAGGCGAATTTCATCGCTGTCCAGAGTGTAAACATGAGATGACACCTCCACAGACGGAAGAGTCAACTTCTTAATATATTTTTGAGTCCTAACAGAAAACCGGGTTTTATACCCGGTTTTTTTGTGTCTAATTTTATCGATTAACTACTTTGTTTTAAATACCTTGTCAGTATGATAGAAAAATTGTTTGCAAATTATATCAAAGAAATAACCGAAGAAAAATCATATTCGGTCAACACTATTACGGCATACAGCAGAGACTTAAAACCTTGGGTGCAGTTTATTGGGAAGAAACATTTAGAGCTTCCAAACTCTGCCAAAAATGACCCGCTCTATTTGCGACTGTATCTGCATGAACGACTGGAGGCGAAAATTTCGAATCGGTCGCTTGCTCGATTTTTGTCGGTGGTTTCATCGTTCCAACAATTTCTATCTCGCACAGATAGGTACCAGGAGTATTTGTTTAAACTTCCAAAGATGAAATTCAGTTCGGAAATTCCGGATTTTATCCCAATGGGTGAAATCAATAAACTGTTTGAGACAGAAAATAAGTTTACAAAAGCAGACAAATATTATTTTCATCGTGACTATATTATGGTAGCGCTGCTCTATGCGACCGGAATGCGACGAGAAGAACTTGCCAATATCAAACTTTCAGATATTGACCATGCCGTGGAGACTATTACTATATTAGGTAAAGGGAACAAAGTACGAATTGTACCTGTCGGTGAAAATTCTTTTGCGGAACTTGTAAGTTATATTTCTATACGGGAAGAATTTCTCTTGAAGAAAATGACAAAAACTCCGTATCTTCTGTTAAACAAATTTGGGAAACCATTAACGGTTCGTTCCGTAAATAGGATTGTAAAAAAGTTTGCCCGCAAAGAAGGGATGGATTTCACTCCCCATACATTACGCCATTCATTTGCGACACATCTGCTTGAAAACGGAGCAGACTTACTTTTGATAAAAGAAATATTAGGACACGCCTCACTTTCGACAACGCAAAAATATACCCATGTGACTGCCGAGGCGATGAAAAAAGTATATAACCAAGCACATCCGCGTTCGGGTGTGAAGAAATAAAGAGGACACTATGAAAACAACCAAAGCAACGACAATCGTTGGGTTGATACATAAAGGAAAAGCTGCTTTTGCCGGTGATGGTCAGGTGACCTATGGCGAGACAGTTTTAAAATCTACTGCTAAAAAAATCCGTAGAATGTACGATGGAAAAATCCTTACCGGATTTGCGGGAACTGCCGCCGATGCGTTAGCACTCTATGAACTGCTTGAGAAAAAGATTGAAGAATACGAAGGCAACCTTCCGAAAGCGTGTGTTGAACTTGCCAAAGAATGGCGGACAGATAGATCACTTCAAAAACTCGAGGCTGTTATTGGTGTTACAGACGGGAAACATATTTTACTGGTAAGTGGAACCGGTGATGTTATTGAGCCTGATGACGGTATTATCGGAATTGGTTCAGGTGGCGAGTTTGCTCTTGCTGCTGCCAGAGCATTGATAATTGCTAATCCAAAATTGACTGCTGAAAAAATTGCCAAAACTGCTCTTGAAGTTGCCGCAAGTATTTGTATCTATACCAACAATAATATAACTGTGGAAAGTCTTAAATGAATAAAAAATATTTGATGCCCAAAGAGATTGTAGCTCACCTAGATAAATATATTATTGGTCAGGAAGATGCTAAAAAATCGGTAGCGATTGCACTCAGAAACAGATGGCGTCGTCAGAACGCTCCTGAAAATATTCGCAAAGAAATAATGCCGAACAATATTATTATGATGGGACCGACCGGAGTAGGGAAGACAGAGATAGCAAGACGTCTTGCCGATTTAGCAGCTGCTCCATTTATCAAAGTGGAAGCATCCAAATTTACCGAAGTTGGATATGTCGGGCGTGATGTTGAAGCGATGGTTCGTGACCTCGCAGAAATTTCAGTTGGTATGGTGAAAAAAGAGATGTCTGAACTGCATCATAAAAAAGCAAAAGAGATTACACTTGAGCGTCTGCTGGATTTGCTTCTAATGCCAACACCGATCAAACAACCGAAAAAAGGTGAAAAAGATTTAGGCAAACTTCCCGAATCATTTGCCCGTACTCGTGATAAATTTAAAAAGAAACTCGAAGACGGTAAACTTGAAGAGCGTGAAATTGAACTTCAAACTACCCAAAGTCAGAATCCGGTTGTTGAAATATTTTCGCCGATGGGAATGGAAGAGCTTGGAGTGAATTTTCAGGAAATGTTTTCAGATATTATGCCTAAGAAAACAAAGCTTCGGAAAGTACCGATTAAAGAAGCACGGAAAATTCTGTTCAACGAAGAATTAGGAAAACTGATAAATATGGATGATGTCATAGCAGAAGCTATGTACCGAGTACAGGAGTCGGGCATTGTCTTTATTGATGAGATTGATAAGATTGTAGGCGATATATCTAAAACAGGCCCTGACGTCAGCCGTGAGGGTGTCCAGCGTGATATCCTGCCTATTGTCGAGGGATGTTCGGTCTCTACCAAATACGGTATGATTCGTACCGACCATATTTTGTTTATTGCCGCAGGAGCGTTCCATACAACTTCACCATCTGATCTGATTCCAGAACTGCAGGGACGCTTCCCGATTCGTGTCGAGCTTGATTCTCTGGATGCAAAAGATTTAGAGCGGATTCTTGTCGAACCGGAAGCATCATTGGTAAAACAATACCAGGCACTTATGGCAACAGAAAATGTAACACTTATTTTTGATAAAGATGCGATTAAGAAAATTGCTTTTTATGCAGAACTGGTTAACAAAGATACCGAAAATATTGGAGCAAGAAGATTACATACTGTATTGACAACTTTGCTTGAAGACTTATTGTTTGCTCCGCCTGTGCGTAAGAAAAAAGCGGTCATAACAGCCAAGATGGTTGAGAAACAACTAGCCGAAATAATCGAAGATGAAGATTTGAGTAGATATATTTTGTAGTGTTACGATGAAATAATACGAATATTACCTAAGAAACTGCTGCATGCGATATACAATTTGCGTGCGGCGGTGTCATAATCAGTTGAATGGTGTTCAACTTTATTACCAAAACCGGTTGTGCGTTTTCCGCCAGCTTCTACATCACCTATAAAATTAGAACAATTCACAAATACAGGCATATCTTTCGGGATGTAAATTTGTACATCTCCAATGAAATTAGAAATAATTAATCGATTAAGACCTTCGGCGTATTCTGCTTCACGCATCTGCATCTCGATATTTCCAAAAGCAGAAGAAACTTCTACATTTTGAACATTGACGCCTTTACAATTGATATATAGATCGCCAAATGCTTTTTCGTATTTGACTTTCCCTGATTTAAAAGTGTGATTAATACTTTCTTCGAAGTCGTTTATTTTTTTATCGAATTTGTTTACCTGTTCGTCAATCTTTCTCTCAAAGTTGTTAATCTTCTCACCGGCATTTTTTTCAAAATCACCAATTTTAGATTCAAAGTCTCCAACTTTAGACTCAAAGTCATTTACTTTTCCGTAGAATCGATCTTTGGTCTGTTCAAAGTGTTCAGAATGAGAATCAGCAGATGAGTGCATATCTTTATTGCGACGGCGAACTATATGGATTACACCAAAGGCAATAAGAAGGAGCGGAAGGATTTGTCCTGAAAGATTAAAACCAAAAGTATCTTCCAAGAGTAATAGACCTATCAAAACGAGGGCTATTCCGCCGATTAATTTACCTGATATCTGCATTTTTTTCTTTATCTCCATAGTTATATTTACGCAGAGAAAATGATTTTGTTACGAATCATATCTAAGGTAGTGAAACCTATACTTTTACACAAGAAAAAACCCGCCGGAAGCGGGTTTTTTCATCTTAAAAAAAGAGGTATTGGTAATTATTTTTTATATCGTTTTTTGAATTCTTCCTGTGCTTCTTTACGAGCAGCTTTTATTTCAGGAGATTCATTTCCGGTGAACCATTTATGTTCTTCCATTTCAAAAGTCTTAGCGATGAGCGCTTCAATTTCCGCTACGGCATCAAGATGTTTCCCCTCAGCTTTTGCATGTGCTAAAATCTCTTCAACTTGAGGAATGAAAGACATATAGAAACGGTCGGCTACTTCAAAGAAACCATGCCACTGGGTAGTCAGGGGCAAACATTGCAGCACCCATTCTGGCACGACGACCTTCATGATGCCAGAGATAGAAATATGTCCATTCGAGTTCATCGTCGAAAGTGGTGTCGTTTGCAATGAGACCGGCACCACGAACTTTTTTATAAATTGCGGTGGCAGGAATTCCAAATTTATCATTGTATAAGTTTACAGCACCATCATACTGGATGTAAAAATTATCTACATAGCTAGAAGTATGACATGCTGAGCATACATTTTTCATATCATCACGACGGTCTTCCCATGGCTTGACATCTTTACCTTTTGCTATAGCGGCAGCATCGATTTTCTGGGATACCGGCGGACGAAGAGTCTAACTGATACGATCGCCTACATCATGAGTGATAGGAAGGTCAGCTGTGGCAGACATATGACATGTCGCACAGGTGGGAGCGGCAGAGTAATCTATACCGACAACCCATGAAGAACTTTCTAAATTCATTCTATCAATATTACCATAGTATGCGATACCATGTTTTGATTCTTCGTAAATTTCTTTTTGCGGATGGTCAGGTCCTAAATGACATTTCCCACAGTTCTCAGGTTGACGTGCTAAGGCAGCATCAAATGAGTGACGGGAGTGACATGCGGAACAAGCACCTTTGGAACCATCAGGGTTGATTCGACCAATACCGGTGTTCGGCCATGTTTCAGGCGTGAGAGAACCATCATCGTTTACTTCTACTATAGAACCATGACATTGTTTGCAACCGTTGACGGCAGCCATAGGACCTTCGACAACTTCGCCTAAAACATTGTCAAGCGAACCAAGGATATTACCGGCGTCGGCATGATGTGATTTTTGGAATTCTAAATATTCTGTTTCATGACACTTAGAACAATCTTTCGGGGAGACGATTGTTGCAATTGTAAAACCGTTGTGTTCGAATGCATCGACATCTTTTGGGTCGGCGGAGTGACATTCGTAACAACCAACATTGGCACCATAGTGACGGCTGTAACGCCATTCTTTAACCATGGCAGGAATTATAGTCTCGTGACATTCTAAACATGCTGCTGATTCTTCTGTTAATGTAGATGGAACAGAGCGATAGCCTTGTTCTGCTACAGCCATAGATGTCAACATCATGACTGCTAGAATGATTAATAGTAAATTGAATCCTTTCATACCTTATTTCTCCTCTTTAGAAATTAGTAAAAAAATATAACTATACTTGTTATGTTTTGAATATCGTTAGTTTAATGTTTAATTTCTTTGACCTTAGTCAAATATATTTGAATTATCACAGAAATGTCAATGAAAAAGAAGATAAAAAAAGTCGGACATATGATTTTTTTGTCATAAAAAAAAGCCCGCAAGAGCGGGCTTTCAAATAGTAATAATCTATAATTATTTTAGAAATTGACAATTGCCTGGCAATACGCCCAAATAGTGGATTGTTTTTTGAATGTATCATAATCAAATCCAGGATCATCCATATGCTTGTAGACAGCAAATTCATCTTTAGCAGTGAAAGTAGAGAAACCCCATTGGAGAGCAACACCATTAACTCTGGATGTTTTAACAAAGATATCAAGTTCTGAACCAATATCTTTAGTTGTGAAAGAAAGTGGAGCACCGTCGCCATCGAAAACTATATAGCTATAATCTTCAGCAGCTGAGAATAGATGTAAATCAGCACCAACAGTCCAGCCTTCAGCGACGTCAAATTTACCGCGTAATGCGATATCCATTAAACCGTTTGGTCCGCCACCTAAGAAGTAGTCCATGTAACCGTTAAATTTGTGACCAGTCCAATAGAGATTGTTGAATCTTTTATCTTTTGTAGAATCAGCACCATCATCACCTGATGCATAATCAACCCCTAAAGCTACGCGAGCGTTTTTATCACCTTCTAGTGAATATCCAACTTCACCGGTAAACATCAAAGCAGAAATATCTTGTTCGTTTGTAATGACATCATTGTCAGGATCAAAATCATCAGGTAAAACTGCTTGAGTACCACCCTGAATGGCAAGGTTGAACTCCATGTCAATCTGTTCTATTTTTCTTTTATAATAAGCAGCTAATGTTACTCTTTCTAACATTTTTAATTTCTGACCAAGTCCGAGTGTGTCAGAATCCATTTCAACGATTGCGATAAAGTCGAGATTAACTTCTTTTAATTTCAAAGCAATCGCACCAACATTAAAGTCAGAGTCATAGCCTATAGAATTATCTTCACGTTTTTTTAATGTAGCTATAGAGACATTGAATTTTTCAGCATTATACCACGCCTTGCTACCTTCCCATGAACGACCGACATTATGCCAACCGACAGCACCAAGTAATCGCTGGTTTCCCCAGTTATATTCAAAGCGACCGGCTTGAACACCGATAGACCATTTTTCTTTTGTCCGGAGATTGTATTTAATAAACGCTTGGTGTAAACCAACATTTGAATCATTATCCAAAGAACCTGATTGTGTTCCATCTCCCAAGACTCTGCTGTCTTGGAATTGAATAAACACTGTAGCGTTATCATCAATTAGTGCTTTAATATTCAAACGAGTACGTAAAAATCTGAATGTTTGTACATGTTCAGCGTTGTCATCAAAAGATTTACCACTTGTGTTTGCTTCGCCTCTTATACGGACTTGCCCGGATACATCAACGACTGTTTCTGCGTATGCTGTGAATGCAAATGCAAACATCAACATTACTGTGACGGTTAAAATAAGAAATTTTTTCAAGTTTACCTCCTATGGCATAACTTTCTTTAAGGTTTATTAATAATTGTAAATTGTCATATAGTTACTAAAGGCTAATAAATTATGTTCTTTATCTAATAGTTTGACTTTTGTTAAGCAATATAAAAAAAAGTCAAAAAAAATATGCATAATCAGTTCGTGTTGGAAAGATTTTCCTACTTGACAAGTTGACAAAAAGCGATTTATTTCACAAAGTTATTTTAATAACGAAGTTATTGAAATAACAAAGAACGATTTTGAAATTAGAAGAACCACTTAATTATAAGGAGGTTACCATGCCTCGTTCATTATGTCAGATTACAGATTTTAACGCCAAAGAAATTCAAGAAATTTTCACTTTATGTAAACAGATGAAATCAGGTGAGATTGCTCCAAAGCCTCTCGCCGGTAAATCTGTTGCCTGTATCTTTGCCAAAGAGTCACTACGTACTCGTATCTCATTTGAAGTAGGTATCTCAGAGCTTGGTGGTACGCCTATATATGTAACCGGGGGAGAGATCAAATTAGGACAACGTGAAACAGTTGCCGATGCTGCCCAGGTGCTTTCTCGTTATGTTGGGTTAATTATGATTCGTACCTTTGAACAGTCCGATGTTGTCGAGCTTGCCAAGCATGCATCTGTCCCTATTGTAAACGGCTTGACTGACCTTGTTCACCCATGTCAGATTCTAGGTGATTATTTTACCATGACTTAACATTTGGAGAAAAAAGAGAGATATAAAGTCGCCTATGTTGGTGATGGCAACAATATCACCAATTCATGGTTAAATTTGGCTTCTCTAATCCCGATTGATTTTAGAATCGGAACAGCCGAAGATTGCCATCCTGACCCTGAAATCCTCGAAAAAGCAAAAGCAAACAGTGAGAGTAATATTCTTATAACTTCTGACCCTAAAGAAGCATGTACCGATGCCGATGTAATTTATACAGACGTTTGGGCCTCAATGGGGCAGAAACATCTGAAAGAAGAAAAAGAAAGTAAATTACAGAAATATCAACTCAATAGCTCGTTGTTGGAGGTTGCCAACTCAAAAGCGATTGTGATGCACTGTTTACCGGCTGAAAGAGGAAAAGAAATTACTGCTGAAGTAATGGACGGACCACAGTCAGTTGTCTTTGATGAAGCGGAAAACAGACTGCATATTCAGAAAGCCATTATGGCGTATCTGTTACAATAGATTTTTTTGAGCAAAACCTAAGACTGCGGCAACAGAAAAGTAAAGGAGACGTATAATGCGTTCTTTAAAATCTTTATCAGTTTTAGGTTTTGTGCTTTTAGCATGCATGAGTTTCGTCGTTGTCGGTTGTGGATCAGATGATGCCCCAACAAATACAGTAGGTTCTTTAACAGACCCTAATTTGATGGCAGTCCAAGAACAAGTTGAAGCGTTGGCCGATTCTACAATCGCGTTTGTTTTATCAGGTATGCAATCATCAAGTGCTGTTTCAGCCGATGGTGATATTATTCCTTTTCTGTATAGCCCTGGCTTTACACTAGGTGACCAAATTACTATTACATATGTCAACGGATGGCATATCGTAGACCTTTCACAAACTACAGCTGACTACGTATTTAATGTTTTAGATTCTGTTCAGTTCTATAATAATGATGCCGTATCTCAGCTCGGTGCTAATGCCGATTCAATTTGGTATCGTCATAACTGGAGCTATACAGCTACCAATCAACAAGCTTCATATACAAATATCGAGGGTTATGCCGGGTTTGATTTCAGAGCTTTAAATACTGAACAAGCTGTTATCGATGGTGTCAATGAATTAAATGTTGTTAATCAAGTTGTAACGGATCAATCGACTGTTGTCAGAACTTTTGACTTTGCATCTACTGTTACAAACCTAGCAGTTAATAAGACCGGTGTCGGCTGGGCTCAAGGATGTCCAAACGGTGGTACAATCAATACAACAGTAAGCATGTCGACTGTTGTTGATGATGGCACTGCAATTCCATCTATATGGGATGTAAGCATGACATTTACCGATGGTACTGCTGCTGTTACTGTCAGTACTGGAAGTACAGTATGGAGTTACTCAACAGACCTATGTATTTCTGTTAACTAAGAATTATTCCCAAATACAATTTAAAAAGTTCGACCGTAATGGTCGAACTGTTTTTTTGCCTCTATTGACAAAGATTCCGAATATTTCTTTCTTAAAACTATGAAAGAAATTCTACGATATAAAAATTGTTTTGTCTGCGGTGAAAAAAACATCGGCGGACTCCAAGCGAAGTTTTACTACGATGGTGAAAAAGCTTTTACCGAACTTTTAGCAACAGATAAATTTGAAGGCTACAATGGGATCTATCATGGTGGGGTGATTTCATCATTGCTTGATGAAGTCATGATCAAAGCGTTGCTTGCTGAAAAGATTTTTGCGGTGACTGCTGAGATGACTATTAAATTTAAGCGTCCTGTGCTAGTAGGTACCGAACTTCGGTTTATTGGGAAACTTGTTTTACAAAAGAAAAAACTGTTTGTTACCGAGGGGGAAGTTATCGACAATAACAACCTTGTCTATGCTACCGCAACAGGAAAATATATCCAGGCAAATGACAGTCTCAAAGCACAATTGATGAAGTCAATCGACTAATATTGACATTTTATTTCAGGTTTATTAAATAGCCGTATGAATAAATATCAAGTATTCGTTATAAGCTTTAGTCTTGGCCACTTTCTTTAAAATCGGCACATAGATTGCTTTATAATTCCTATTATGGCTCAAAACAAGAAAATTATAAAATGCTTTATTGCATCATATCTGCATCCTGACCAAGACCCGGTTCTCAAAGAACATGGTATTTCAAATGGCTTGATTTCTTTTGCGATTCCAAATTTTGGCGTTGTTTTCAGATGTCTTGGCGAGGGAGATGTGCTGACGATGGAATTTTCGCTCTTTTTCTCGTTGCTTGAATTTATCCAAACTAAATTAAAAGATGAAAATATTAAATCTATTCAGGTCTTATCATCAAATCCTCATTTTGTTTTTTCATTTTCAAAATATTCTGAATCGTTAAAAGAAGGTACCGCATACCGTCAGTTACTAGATAAGTATATGAAAAACATGTCGATTCAGATTGCTTACGTAAAACCGCAAAGCAATCAAGCTTTAAGTTCTGTAGCGAATTATCCAACTATGCCGAAAGATAAAAAAGTGGCATTGGATATCAGCAAAGATGAGCTTTCCAAAGTAGAATTTAAACCGCTTCAAAAAGGCTTGAAGTTCTAAGCTAATTCCAGACGTACTTAAATCTCACTACAAAATAAAAAACT
>JAJRSF010000049.1 GCA_024278935.1 Candidatus Zixiibacteriota bacterium | reverse complement strand
TCAGTCAAGTTGGCGACAACCTGTTGGTCTTTCTAGCCCTTTTTTATTCTATCTGCGGATTATCGCTGATGGAGTTTTATCTGAAAAAAATGAAATTCTCTCCATTTATTAAAATTGGTTTTTACTTATTATTATTTATAACGCAACTGGTCGGATTTTTTATTGCTGTTTTTGTTGGTTTTATTGACAGTTTTAAAGACTTTAGAAATAGAGACCAGTTACATTTACAAAACGAATAATGTTGATTATATTATAGAAGGAAAGGAACAAACATGAAACTCATTTTACGAGAAGATGTTCCAGATTTAGGAGCTGCAGGTCAGACTGTTGAAGTAAAAAACGGCTTTGGTCGTAATTACTTACTTCCACGGAACCTCGCAATTCCAGCCACTAAAGCAAATTTAAAAGCTATTGGCGAGATTCAAAAACAAGCTGAACTTCGTATGAAAAAACTTCGCAAAGGTGCGGAGATCATTAAAGAGAAAATTGAAAACCTATCTCTTTCATTTGAAGTTAAAGTTGGTGAAGATGATAAACTTTTTGGCTCAGTCACAAATGCTGACCTCGCCCAACGTTTAAAAACTGAAGGCGTTATCGTTGACAAACGTTCTATCGAACTTGAAGCTCCGATTAAAGTCTTAGGCGTGTACACAGCACCAATTAAGATTGAAAAAGAAGTTATTGCCAATTTGAAATTCTGGGTAATTAAACAGTCCTAATGCTATGAGTATGCTCGAAGCAAAAGTTGAAGGTTTAGCGCTTGATATGACAACCAAATCACCGGTTGTCATACTTGCGCCCCTGTCTGTCAATAAAGTGCTTCCGATATGGATTGGTCATGCCGAGGCATGGGGGATTGCTATGCAACTTACCGGTATAGAATCTCAAAGACCAATGACCTATGACCTACTCAAAGATATTGTTGTTGCGACAAAATCTACAATTAGTAAGATTGAAATTTCAGAATTAAAAGAGCAAACATTTTATGCCAAAGTATTGGTGATAACATCAGATGAGTCCGTTATCGAAATCGATGCCAGACCGTCGGACTCGATTGCCTTGGCACTCAAAATGAACGCTCCGATTTTTATTGATGATTCTTTATTAAATGTTTCAGAAGAGCAATCTCAAAAGGAAAACAAAATGCCGACCGACCCTGATTCGCTCAGGGAGAGATTGAAAAAAATTAATCCCGAAGACTTTGGGAATTATTCTCTGTAAATGATGCAAAAAATTAAAAACCTATTTGTTATTTTCAGTCTGTTTCTTTGTCTGTCAGCAGGAGTTGTTGCGCAGTCAATAGATGACACCCCGGAAATCCAGTCTCTCTATAGCAAAGGTAAAAGATACCTTCGCCAGGGTGACTTCTATGAAGCAGGGCAAACTTTTTCAGAACTTGAAGGACGCTTCCCTGATTCAAAAATCTTGACCTCTTTGTATTTCACCGATCAAAAGCAAAATATTATTTTGCCCAATATGATGAAGCTGTTGCAGGATTTTCATACTTTATAAATCAGTTCAGAAATTCAGCATACAAAGCCGAAGGGCATTTCCTTTTGGCAAACAGTTTGTATATGCAATCAAAAATTGATAGAGCAGTAAAATCATATATCACCGCATATCAACTTTCAAACTCCCAATCATTAAATAAACTGATAGTCGCATCACTCCGAGCGGCCTTTCAAAATGCAACTTCAATCTCATTAACAGAAGTTGACTTAGAAAAATTATCTCAAGAGAAAAAATGTACGCTCACAAAACCACTCTCAGAAATTTATATTGAACGTGGTGAGGTTGAAAAAGCAGAACGAATCCTCGCAGTCTGCGGACAAACAATTTCAACAGCCGACCGTCGCGAAATTGCAAACAGAGAATCTGACAAACCACTCGAGATCGCAATGGTTCTCCCAATGTCTGGCGAATTACAAGCGTATGGCGAAGAAATTTACAATGGTGCCGTAATCGCTGCCGATATCTACCGCAAGGAAAGCGGCAGACAAATAAAAATTGTACCATACGACACCAAAGGTGATCCTATCGAGGCTGCCCAAATTGTTTCACAACTCGCTATCTCACAAACAACCGATGCTGTTGTTGGACCGCTTACCAGTGAAGAAGGTGCCGTCGCATCTGCCATTCTAAACTGCGGATCTCTTCCGATGATTGTACCCGCCGCAACCGAAGCAGGACTTACACGGCTTTCATCAACATCATTCCAACTCTCTCCGAATATTGAGCTTGAATCTATCTCACTTGCCGAATACGCTTACAACCAACTCGATGCCGATTCGGTTGTGATAATTTCTTCATCTATCAATGATCACATTCGTATGACACACGCCTTTGAAAATCATTTTAAAAAACTTGGCGGAACTGTTGTCGCAGTTGAATATTATCGTTCACGTGATAAAGATTTTGGTACATACATTCGTGACATCAAATCAATTCTTCTCGGTCATCCGACCGACTCTACTTTTTATATTAGCGAAGATGGCGACACTCTTGACTTCGAATTACTAGCTGCCCATGTCGATTGTATTTTTATGCCTGGCGTACCAAAACAACTGAAACAACTTATACCGCAAATTCATTTTTATAATCTGAACGGTTTCTATTTAGGAACCGACGGATGGGGCGATAACACGATCTATAAACTTGGCGACAATGTCACCAAAGGTGCAATCTTTGCCTCACCATTTTTAGAGGGAAAAATCTCCGATGAGTTTATGACTCTCGCTGCTGCCTATGATAGCCGTTATGGAAAACGACCACAACGACTAGCTGCCTTAGGCTACGATGCCGTTCGGTTATTATGTCAATCGGTTTCATCGGGAATCAATCGTGAATCGCTAAAAGAGAATTTACAATTAGTGAAAAATTATAACGGTGCATCGGGGAAAATTTCTTTCGGTGATTATCGTGAAAACAGAGAGATGCCTTTGTATAAAATTAATAATAAAAAAGCTGTCTCACTTGATGATTTAGAAAAAGAAATTTCTGAATAACTGTGTATAACAGATAGGAGAATATAATGGATAAAAATGTTGCTCTCAAAATGGTCATTAACGGTAAAGAACGCGATGTGACCTACGAAGAACTTGCTCTATCAAATAATCTTGCCCAAGAAGCATTGGTAAGAGTCTTAATTGAGAAAAAAATATTAGAACCAAAAGAACTTATTGATATGATGGAAACAGTTAAAAAAGAACGGTACCGTAAACCGGAATAAAATTGAATATGAATAAAGAAACAAACATAGCTCCAACAGAAACCGAAGCAACTGAATTGCTGACTTGGACAACACACCCAATAAAAAAACGCCCGCTTGCGGCTCTGTTAGTTACGCTCTTTATTCTTTTCATTCCGTTTATAGTTTTGTCGATTACATCATCACAGCTCTTTGGATTTCTTTCTCTTGTTGTGCTCTTTGCCTCGGTGGCAAAATTTTATTTCCCGACTGATTTTATTTTGACAGACACGGATGCTACTATCAAAAGTTCAACTCAAACAATTAAGAAAAACTGGTCAGAGTTTCGTTATTACTACCCCGATAAAAACGGAGTTTTACTTTCTCCGTTCGTTGACAAATCACGACTTGAAAATTTCCGAGGTATCTATCTAATTTTCAATGATAACAAGGATGAAGTAATGGCAATCATAAAACAAAAAATTTCAATGGATATAGAAACGGATCAGGTATCATGAGTTTTTTTAAAGGGTCTACCGAATTTCCTAAACTGGAAAAAAAGCAAGATGAAGATTCTGTTCTTACAGCTGAAGAATACGAAGTGTTTGATACCTTTACGAAATTTATTATTCGTCGAGGAGTTGCTTTACCGGCCATCATGACTTTTGAATCTGTGAAGCCTGCCAATTATATTATTTCTCAAGCGATGGTCATGGGAGCGCCTCTTGCCGATACTTTTTTACAGATGTTTTTTAACTATGATAAATATGACATCATTCAGCAAGCACTTGAAAAAAGAAATGCACCCGAAGAACTTATTCTATTGATTGAACATTACGATGCTATTGATCATCGCCGAGAGAAGCGTATCAAAAAATTCTTAAAGCAAGAAAAGAAAAAATGGAAATGGTACCAACGGTACTTGGGCATCATGACACCAAGAGTTGAATATCCAGCTGAAGTTCTAAACGACGCCGAAGAAAAAACAACAATCTCTCCGGATACTCCACCTCCTCCACCAAGTTGATTATTTTTTAACCTCTTGGAGCTTATCATTAATTTTATTCAGATTATATTTTTCAATCGCAAGTGCGAGTGTATCAGCGTATGCTGATTTTAAATTTGTCAACTTCAATAAATTAAGTTTGGCTTTCTGCATATCATCTAATGCCAAATATGTTTCCCCTAAATATTCTAACGCTTGTGCAAAATCAGGATCAAGTTTTAAGGCACGCTTGTACGATTTAAGCGACTCTTCTAGCTTCCCTAACTTTCTATAACAAAACCCTAAATTATTATACGCCTCTTTCATGGTCGGGTCTAAATCTAAAGTTTCTTTAAAATCATTGACTGCTTTTTCATATTCTTTTTTAGCCTTAGCATCCGATGTTGCTCGGTAGTTATAGGCAAAGGCAGAGTCGCCAACTATGAGAATCTGTTTTGCTTTGTGCATATGGTCGATACCGCTGTTGTATGTTCTAATTGCTTTTTCAGAATTCTCATCGGCATCACCCTCGGACTCACTAGCGTATACACTACAAGTAAAAAGAACAAATAATAAAACAATAACAGATACCAATTTAGTTTTGTACATATTGTTTTCCTCTATAATAAAATTTAAAAAAAGGCGGAACAACAAAAGCTGCTCCGCCAAAATGATTTGAGCAATCTACTTACACATCTAAATTACGAACGTACTGTGCGTTTTGTTGGATAAATGCAGCACGAGGTCCTGTCTCAGAACCCATCAACACTGAAAACAGATGGTCAGCTTCGGCACCATCGTCAAGAGTCACCTGCAACAATGTTCGTACATCTGGATCCATCGTTGTCTTCCACAACTGGTCAGGGTTCATTTCACCAAGACCTTTATAACGGGAGATTGCAAGACCGGTGTTATTTTTTAACTCTTTGATAATACGATCTCGTTCATCTTCGGAGTATGCATATTTTTCAGAGCGACCTTGTTTGATTCTGAAAAGTGGTGGCTGAGCAATATAAATATATCCGTTATCAATCAACGCCCGCATATAACGGAAGAAGAAAGTTAAGATAAGCGTCCGAATATGAGCGCCATCGATATCAGCATCAGTCATGATAACAACTTTGTGATAACGCAGTTTTGATACATCAAAATCTTCACCAACGCCACACCCAAGAGCAGTTATCATAGAGCGAACTTCGTTGTTACCTAAAATTTTGTCGATACGAGCTTTCTCAACATTTAAGATTTTACCACGCAATGGAAGTATCGCCTGGAACCGTCTGTCTCTGCCTTGTTTGGCAGAGCCACCAGCGGAGTCACCCTCCACAATATATATCTCACATTCTTCAGGGTCACGAGATGAACAGTCGGCTAGTTTACCCGGTAAGGCAGCCGAGTCAAGGGCGGACTTACGACGGGTAAGTTCTTTTGCTTTACGAGCAGCTTCACGAGCAGTAGCAGCTTGAATAAGTTTATCAATAATTTTTTTAGATATAGATGGGTTCTCTTCAAAGAAGTTCCCTAAAAATTCATTGGTGATCTGTTCAACAGCACCACGAACTTCCGAGTTACCAAGTTTAGTTTTTGTCTGCCCTTCAAATTGAGGGTCACGAACTTTCACCGAGATAACGGCTGTTAAGCCCTCACGGGAATCATCACCAACTAAGGTAACATCTTTTTGTTTTACCGTTTTATTTTTCTTCGCATAACTATTAATGGAACGAGTAAGGGCTGATCTGAAACCGGAAAGATGTGTTCCACCTTCGATTGTATTAATATTATTTACGTACGAATAAACAGATTCAGAATAACTGTCGTTGTATTGAATAGCAATTTCAACTTCGACATCATCTTCAGTCTTTCTAAAGTGAATTGGTTTTTTAAAGATTGGAGATTTGTTTTCATTAAGATATTCAACAAACGATGCTAAACCGCCTTTGTAAAAGAAAATAACTTCTTTGTCCGTACGATGGTCTTTTAAAACAATTGTCAGACCTTGGTTCACGAAAGCAAGTTCGCGAAGACGTGATGCGATAATGTCAAATTTATATTCTGATTTTTTAAAAACAGTGAAGTCAGGATAGAAACTTACTTTGGTTCCGGTAGTTTTCCGTTTCCCAATTTTTTTAACATTTCCTTGTGGCACACCAATTTTATATGTTTGGCTATACACATCTCCATCACGGGATACTTCAACCGTACACCATTCTGATAATGCGTTTACAACCGAGACACCAACACCATGCAGACCGCCGGATACTTTGTAACTCTCATGGTCAAATTTACCACCGGCGTGCAGCGTAGTCATGACAACTTCAAGAGCGGAAACTTTCAACTCAGGATGCATCTCAACCGGGATTCCACGTCCGTTATCAGCAATAGACATCGAACCGTCTTTGTTTACTTCAACAATAATTTTGTCACAAAAACCCGCGAGAGCTTCATCAACAGAGTTATCTACAACTTCGTAAATACAGTGATGTAATCCCCGTTGTCCTATGTCACCGATATACATCGCAGGACGTTTCCGAACTGCTTCAAGTCCTTCTAAAACTTTAATCGTACTGGCGTCGTAACTATGGCCTAATTCTTTGTCGGTTTTTTTATCTTCCGCAGTCGCCATTTATGATTCCTTTCAATTTTTGATCAATCTAATCTGTTTTATAGAACGCCCAAAGGGATAGCTATGGATCTGTGAAATAATTTCATCGGACTTCATCGAGATTTCCTGTCGCCAGGAATCGTCGCTAACGCCGACATACAAAATTCCATTTTCAAAGCGGATTGCTTTGGATCTTTTTGCTAACTCTTTACCTACAATTTGAGGCCATTTTTCGACAACCATCCATCCGTTATAGGTTTTTGAGAGTCCAAGAGAACTCATTACTTTTCCTAAAACACCGGAGATTGGTTGAGGTTTTTTATTTTTTTGAGCGTTATTTTTCATCTAATTTTCTATTTAAAATAGTTCCTATATATCTCTTTAAGATAGTTCTTTTTTAGAGAGTTTGCAAGAAAATAATGTTTTATAACTTACAGAAAGGCAACTAGTTACATGTATGAGACAGTGCTGTTTTATTGAACTATTTTAATTGATACAAAAGAATCAGCAGACAGTGCATGCCTGCTGATATGGAGGATCAGCAATGATTACTGTAGGGTAGTAATCGGTGCTATGATGAATTTATCTTTTACGTTTTATAGAGCCTGAGCCGGATACTTTGCTGTCAACATGTTCAGGTTTGCCATAGTAGACAATATCGCCTGAGCCGGATACTTTGCCGTCGAAACTTTTTGATGCATATGTTTTTATATCGCCTGAACCGGAAATTTTAGCATAGACATCTTTAGCGATTAAATCGCGAGTGTCAATGTTGCCTGAGCCGGAGAGATGAAGTTCGAGATCATTGACTTTTCCATCAGCTATTAAGTCGCCCGAGCCTGAGAGGTTGTACTCAAAAAAGTCAGCATCGAGTTCGGTTATAACAATGTCACCTGAACCTGAGAGTTTTACATATTCAAGTTCCTTGACGGTGATTTCGATTCTACAATTTTTCCGAGACGAGATTGATCTGCGACTGTCGAGAACAAGTGTTTTGCCTTGTACTTCGGTTCCGATATAGTCGAGCAGGTTATCGTCGAATGTTAATTTGACCGATTGTTTTTTGCCAACGGTGACAAAAAGATCAAACCCCCCGAGCAATTTGATACGTTTGAAATTGTCGACATCTCTAGATTCGGTTTGCAGATCACCGGAACCTTTTATACTTTTTATACCATTATTGAAAAATGAAAACCCGCCGGCAAACGATGTTGAGGCAAAGGCGAGGACTAGAAGCATTATGATTATTTTTTTCATCATGAATCCTTTTATAGATACTTTTATATTGTTTCTATTCTCTACGCAAAAACAACACCGAGGTTTCATTTATAATATGTTATGCTGAACCCGCCTAGGGGGGCAAACTGTGAACTTGTCAAAGCATGCCACACTATGTCATTCCCAACTTGATTACGGATCCAACATTGTTGTTTTCAAAATGGCTTCGTTTCGCATATAAAGGGAACCTACTATGTACGTTTTTCCTGCTCTTTTGCATTATAAGTAAAGCAGGCATAGCCTGTTATGGGGGAATGGCTTTGCTTGAAAGATTGGCTTAAGCCATTTTGGTTAATATTTACTGTAGCGATTTTGTACATAGAAATTCCTTTGTCATCCTGGACTTGATCCAGGATCCAACATTGTTGTTTTCTTACTCTTTAAAATAGTCATTCATATATAAAGTAAATTATGTAAGTAGTGAGAATGTGTAGGGAAATTGGAATGTTAGATAATGTCATTCCCAACTTGATTACGGATCCAGTTCTTTTTATGTGATTGCCTAATCCACTTTTGTATTATATCTTGATATATCTCTAAAATAAAAGAACGGGGAAATACTTTGTCAGAAACAGAAAAAAAATTAGGTATTACATTCAGTGGTCCTAGAAAGTATCTCAAATTAAGAAGATACTTAAAAAAGATATTAGAAAGTTTTGATTTAGGTTTTAAACTTAATGCGGTTAAAAATAACATCAATAGTTATGTTGTCAATATCACTGACGGCAAAAGTGATACTCCATTCTCCACTACATCAAAAAATATTCAAATAAACGTAGCCTTTTATAATTACAAACAGATAAAAACACCTCTAATTAATTACGTTCTCTATTCTTTATAAATTGGAATTTCAAGATGGAAATAAACTTACGTTAGATATTGGTAAATGGTACTCTTGGCAAATGTTGCCTGGGTATGGGTGGGGACCATATTTTTCACCGATTAAAATTTTTGAATTTAGGAAGTTAAAAGAAAATAATTTAATTGAACTTGGCTTTCATAATGCTTGTTATGCTCAAGGAGTACAAAGTTTTACTCTAACGATGAAAGTTTTGTGGCATGTTGCAGATTATTTGATTGTTAAGTTACAACCTGTCTCGTCCGATAGAGTCGCAATTATAGGTAATATTAATTATGAGTGGCTTGAGAAAAATATTACCATGGAAAAAATAGCTTCAGATATGCCTATTGAAGATTTTTTAGATAAACATTTTTGAGAAACAGCAAAAAAAATAAAAAAAGGCTCCTTATATATAGGGAGCCTTTCAAGAACGTACTGTGGTTTTTCAAAAACGTACCATAAGTAAATTCTGTTAAGAGGCAAATGCGTATATCTGCTACTCTTAATTGATAAAAAAACTTTCTAATTGAGCATACTTCGACAAGCTCACACCCTGCAGGGTGTTCAGCGTGACTTATTGTTTCTCTCTTAACACAAAACAACAATGTTGGATTCCCAATCAAGTCGGGAATGACATTGCGGAGTCGAAGTTGACAGTTGTAAAAACAGCCTTCAGGCTGCTGTTAAACAGGTTCGTATGGAAGATGTTCGACTGTCTTCAATTTCGTACGTCCAGGATATTTCGATGATGGGATAAAGAAATCGGCACCCTCGGGACGACGAAGACGAACTGTATAATCCTGACATCCTTGACACCTGCTGATCCGTCCGGCCAACTCTTTTTTAATCCGACGTCTCTTCTTATGAGTAGGGGCGTAGACTGCTTTACCAATAATCTTGTATCCTTTTTGAGGATCATCACGGTCAAGAAAATCGACACCATTTTCAACTTCATTAGAATTCTCTTTATAAAGCGTCGCACCATGACATTCGATAAAGATATAACCATCATCGTAGGTTTCGTCGTCATCAAATAAGTGAGTATATTTTAAATCTTCAGAGTTACAATCCGCACAAAGCCAAACACCTTGTTTCTGAACTAAATCTTGTTCGCAGTTTATACATTTTTTTCAGCCATTGAAGTCACCCTTCATATCTTTGCTGTTTATTCGCATATAATTATTGTTTCACAAGTTGTACTTGCAATAGCTTTGCCAAACTGGAAAAATAGCCCTAAGACAATGTATGGCAATATATTATCTTTATAGGGTGTAGCTGTTATGTTTTGCAAAAATGAGAAATAATATTGGAAATGACCGATTGTCTGTTGGGAATTATCCCTTAAAAATCAGAAAGAGCGAACAGACCGAGACTGTCACAGGTAGAAGCATAGCAAACGAGTAAGGGGCGAAGAGTGATCCGGCAAAGGCTAAAACAACCGACGGTATCACCAGATATTTGAGGGTCGAAAATGTCAGCCGAGCAAGCAGTGACAGCAGAAACAGACCAAGAGCAGCGACAACAATATATGCCGCGTAGAGGCCGTTCTGTCCAAAGTGTTCCATGATGAAACTTTGGACAGATGCAAGCAGGTCACCATATTCACCTGCTTTAACAGATGCTGTGTCGACAAAACTTTTGGCTTGAGTGAGCAAATCAATAGTTTGCATCTTGTTCCTCTTCCAATGGCTCGATGGTTAAAGAAGATTCACCGACTCGGGTGAGACCTTCCATTCGATTGGTCAGGAAATTTTTCGATGTTATCCATTTGTGAGATAATGATAAAATTTCATCCTGGTCAACATCTGATTCCCAATCAAGTATAACCTGATCGATATGGTTATCGTTAACTACTAAATCATCCATAGTAAGCACAAACTTTACTTTCATAACGTACCGTCCTGTAAAAAAGGGCTATTGTTCACTTTTATTCTTACCAGACTCTTTTGCAACGATGATGCCATGATTGGGGAAAATCTATATTTTTATTGTAAGTTGGTGTGTGATAGGTGGATGTAATTCAAATAAAAAAATTATCGGGCTATTTCAAAACTCAAAAGATGCACTGAAAAGAGGCAATTGTAGGTTGCATCCCATAGATTGTTGATTAAAAAAGTCCCCGCCAGATAAGGGAATCCAGCGGGGAATTCGTTTTTACGGATGTAGATCGAGTTATTTAAAAGTCAGAAAAGTTATCTTGGACCAGACAAAAACTACGCAATTTTGTTTTTTTGTTAGCGAAAAAAACAGCAGTTGTTGTCAATGATTTTTCACAATTCTGAAATTTTTAAGAAGTCAAACGTCTTGAACTCTTTGGCTATCTTATTACGCAATATAAAGATAGTCAATTTTACTCCATGTACAATCCTCCATATTAACAGGTACGCCATACGGTAAGGTGTTGTAGTGCCGTCGGTTGTGACACAGCTAATTGAGGACGAACCAACTGTTATTATGTGAGGAATTTAAGGGAACACAAAACGACTTAGTTATATATAATATATCAGACTAGTTTTTTGAGTCAATAAAAGATAAGGCACTCGCATTTATTGCGATGTGGCTATGATATGTTTTGTAGGGAACTGGTAAGCCTGTTCC
>JAJRSF010000048.1 GCA_024278935.1 Candidatus Zixiibacteriota bacterium | reverse complement strand
TTCTGACAAATATAAACGAGCGATTTTTCGGGCGGTAAGTCTTCCCCACAATTATTACACCTATGTGGCACGATGGCGATTTCGCCGAGGGTGACTTTTGTAGGTTCAAATGATGCAGCCGTTTTATATTCTATAGATGTCACATGATTGAGCACTCGACCAGTGACACCGTCGATAACAAAGCGGTTAAAATTATCATCATCGTAAAAATCAAACAGGAAAAATGGGAAATAAAGAAGCATCACCTTTGGACAATGGAGCGAAGTTTTGTTGACGCCAAACAGATCTTTGTCATAGGAAGAGATTGCACCAATATGTTGATTCAGCGAATTTCGGACATCATCCCATGGTTTTAAAACAGGAAGCAGATCAAAATCGGCTTCGATATGTTCATCTGACACAGGGAACAATTTAAGATACTCTGAACGCAGTCCGAGAGATGCCGGGAGAGAATCAAAGTTTAAACCTGCCTGAATTGAAGTCGTATATGGTGAGAGAGAAATGTCTGATTTTTCTTTATTGTATGAGATTTCTTTTTCATCATAATTCGTGCTTGCAACAACAACTTTTTTGACGATTCCTTTACGGACACGAAAAAGGATAGCATCGATTTTCCAATAGGGATAGTACATTCGTTTGAGTTGGTAATCGGAATTTGTGAGTGGCAGTCCTTTATCTTTGAGATAGCGGTCGATAGCATAGCGAGCCTTTTGCTTTGTTACTTTGAGTTCGGCAACAAAAGCAGGTGGACTGTCGGGCATCAGAATCCGATGCCCGGAGCCACAGTGCTTGCATTCGATTGCGAAAAAGTTGTCATCAAGCTGTAACTCTCCGCCACAACCGGGACAGCTTACCGCAATGGTGAAACGATTACTATCTTTTTTAGCTGTTGTTGTCATCTACATTCTTACCACAATCGCCACAGAATTTTGAGCCTGAAATAAGTTCGGCTGAACAATGCGGACAAGTAGTTTTTGTGTCTAGTTTCAGACCACAATCAAAACAGAACTTTGCTTCTGATGGAAGCGAACTTTGACAAGCCGGACAAGAGTTCTGCACAATCATCTGATGACCGCATCGGTAGCAGAAACGAGATTGTTCCGGGGTGTCGGTATGACATTTCGGGCAGGTCACTGTTGCGACCGGTTCCCGTTTGAGTTCGGTTTGATTCGGAGAAAAAACATTTTGCATCATAGCCGGCATCATCAGACCAACGCCTGCTGCCATGCCCATGTTTGCTCCTGCGGATCCTGCACCACCTGTGCCTCCGAATCCTCTTGCCATTTCAAATTTTAAAAATTTATCTAAATCGCCGACCGCTTCCATACCGGAACGCTGGTCAATCAACTTGGCGACTTCTTCTGGAGGAGTTATTGAAGAGATGTAGAAATCGACAAGTTCTAAACCATATTTCTCAAATTCATTTGAGACGGATACTTTGAATTCTTCAGCAAGTTCGGTGTAGATTGATGGGAGGTCTAAAATTGTATCTAGTTTTTCACCGAGCATATCGTTCATGCGTGCGATGATTACATCGCGGAGGTAGTCCTGGATTTCTGAAGTTGTAAAACGAGATTGGCGACCTACGACAGAGTTTAGAAAAAGTGCAGGTTCTTTTATTTTCATAGTGAAAGCACCATGGCCACGTAGTCGTATCAAGCCAAGTTTGCTATCTTTAAATGTGACGGGATGTTTAGTTCCCCATTTGAGGTCGGTGAATGTTTTCAGATTTATGTAATAACATTCGGCACTAAATGGTGAGTTAAAACCAAATGGAAATGCGAGTAGTCTTGTTAGAATCGGAACGTTTAATGTTGATAAGGTATGACGTCCGACGGTGAATGTGTCGGCGGAATGGCCATCTTTGAAAAACAAAGCCATCTGACTGTCACGTACGATAAGTTGGGCACCGAGTTTAAAATCGGCAGAACCTTGTTGCGGAATGCGATAAATCATATCATCGCCGGCAGGGTCCATCCATTCGATAATTTCTAGTAATATTGACATAAAAATCTCCTCTTATAATATTTCATATTATTAATATTTCATAATTTTCTTCTATTTTCGGCATATTCTCTAATTTCTTAAACTACTGCATGATTCAAATCAGAATTCAAAAAGAGGTGTAAACTGTTCAATATTGAAACAAATAAGAAGCTTAATTCGACAAGATGATTAGACATACCAAAATAGTAGCTCAGAAACAGGGATAAGCAAAATTTACGATTGATAATAAAAATTGACACAGATAGTATCTAAGGTTATATAAGAAGTAATAGATTTGTAATATTTCAGAGAAAGATATTGTAGAGGAAACAAAATGAATTTTCGTCAAATTACGCCATTTATGATACTTATGTTTTTTATTGCTTTGATGCTTCAAGTAGGTTGTGATACCTTAGTTACAGAAAACAATGAAATAATATTGTTTGATTCGACACTTGGAGAAGCCTGTGTTGATGCATGTCATACTGATAATGATAATCTTTTAGTGCGTCCTGATGGACAGTTTAAAAATTCAGCTCATGCCAATTTTGCAAATCTTGATATTTTAGTTGATGAAGATGGGAATAAATGCGGTGGAGCTTGTCATACCCATAATGGCTTTATAAACGCAATTAGTTCTGCCGGTGCAAAAACAAATGTTGATGTTCCTCTAAATTGTTATACTTGTCATCTTCCTCATACCGGGGAATATAATGATTGGGATATCAAAATTCAGCGAGGTTCGGAATCATCGGTACTTCTTGTGAGCGGTGAATCGGTAGCTCTTGGACTTGAAATTGGTTCTCCTTCAAATACATGTGTTAATTGTCATAAAGCAGTAAATACAGTAAATACAGTAATAGATGCAAGCATAGTCAAATTGAATGCAGATTTTGGACCTCGTGTGTCCCCGCAGGCAGATATCTTAAGTGAGAAAAATGGATTTTTTGTAGAAATCAGCACTCCACCAGAGAATTCACATATAGATAACGGTTGTATTAATTGTCATTATGGTTCAACCACGATAAAACAAGGTCAAGGGTATACCTACGCTGAGCATACTTTCAGATTAGAAGATCAGAATTCTCAGTATAATGTAACCTGTAATAAAAGCGGTTGTCACCCTAATACTGCCAATGCAAATGAAATTGACAAATTTTATGACCGACCTGCTATTGTAGACATTGATACATTATCATCTAAAGTAATAGCGTTGCTGGAATCATTTGAAATAATCGATTCTACCAATGAATCGGGGCTTACTTACTACACCGTTGGCGATTCAGTTCCGATAATTTACGCAAAAGCATATTACAATTATCTTCTCTATAAAAATGATGGGTCTCGTGGTATTCATAACCCCGGATTTGTGAATACACTGTTAAGTAATACAAGGACTGTGTTGGATTCATTGCCACCGATATTCTCATTTATTGTTGATGATAGTACAGGTTGTTCCGGGCTTGGTGGGCAAACGATGACATTTACACCATCATTAGTTGGTGGTTTTGATGAACTTATTTGGAATTTTGATGATGGTACAGCTGACACAACAACTGCCGACACAGCAGTTTTTAAAACTTATGCTGACTCTGGTATTTATGATGTATCGCTTGAAGTTCTCTCAAAGTGGGTAGACAATAATTCTGATACAATGGAAACAAGAGTTTCTCAGGTTCAAGAAGGAATGGTGATAATTGATACTGTCCCATTTGTTGACTTTGCTGTTGACTACACCAATGCTAACCCAACTGACTCAACATTCTGTTTTGGTGATGAAGTCAGTTTCATAAATAGTTCGACACATCTTGGTCAAGGAACTCATACTTGGGACTTTGGGTATGGGCTTACCTTAGGACAAATTATTAATTTTGGTGATGATGCTACTGCCTCTCAAATATATGATACAGTCGGAACTTTTGATGTTAGCTTGACCGTAGTTACGGAATGTGGTGACATAACGGTTAACAAATTAGGACTGATCACTATTGGTGGCGTTATGCCGATAATTGATACAACTGCTGTTGATACAGTTTACACTTTAACCAGTAATTCTCTTGGGATTGTAGATTCAATCGCATGGGATTGGGATAATGATGGGACAATTGACGGGACTAGTAATCCGATCGAGGCAACCTATACCCATACAGGAGCATTACAAGTAATTTGGGCAAAACTTACAGTATTTACTTCTGATGGTGTTTGTACAGATCAAACAGATTCGGTATTGATTCTCATACAGCCATAAAAGATAGAAAACAAAAAAGCCCATCCGCTTAGGCGGGTGGGCTTTTTTTATATCTATAAATTTGAATTATAATTCGGCTTTGAACTTTTTGGTAAGAGCCGGAAGAATTTCTAAAGCATCACCAACAATACCATAGTTGGCAATGTTAAATATCGGGGCATCTTTATCTTTGTTGATAGCGACGATATTTTTTGAAGTCTGCATACCAACCAGATGCTGAATAGCACCTGAGATACCAACTGCGATATACAGTTTTGGATTGACGGTCTTGCCTGTTTGTCCTACCTGATGAGAATATGAAATCCAACCTGCATCAACAATAGCACGTGAAGCACCAACGGCTCCACCGAGTGAGTCGGCAAGGTCTGAGACTAATGGTAAGTTCTCAGCTGCTTTCATACCACGACCGGCAGCGACGATGATGTCTGCTTCGGTGAGGTTTAATGCTCCGGCAGATTCGACTTTCATCTCTTTGACAGTCATCTTTGATTCAAACAAAGAGGCATCGATTGTTTCTTCGATAACTTCGCCGGCACCATCTTTGGACTCGGCATAGATTTTCATACGAACAGTTGCACAAAATGGTTTGCCATCTTTGCCTGAAATTTTCGCAATAACAGAACCACCACAGCTTGGGCGTGTTGCTATAATAGAATCGCCATCGATTTCCAGATTGGTAATGTCTGACGCCATCGGTGCATCTAATAAAGATGCTAAGCGACCGAATAAAGATTTGCCATAAAATGAGGCAGAACCTAAGATAAGATCAGGGGCATATTTTGAGACGACTTCTTTGATGACTTTACAATAGATGTCATCATTGACAAATTTCAGCGACGGGTTTGAAACAGCGATAACTTTTCCACCGCCATGCGATGCTAAGTCTTGTGCTAAGTCGGTAGCATTTTCAGCTAAAATGAGAGTATGAATTTCACCGCCTAAAGATTTGGCAGCTTCGATAAGTTCATAAGATGATGCGGTCAGTTGACCATCTTTTTGTAACGCAATAGTAAGTATTTTCATTTCGTAACCTTATTAGTATGTCAATCAATCAATTTTTTCTAATATATAGATGGAATCCGTTGTCCGCAATAGTTTTAGTTTATTTTCTTGTCAGGATCAAATATTTCATGGGGTAAAATTCCAAGTCGGTCATTTAGGTAGTCATCAAAAACCTGGTCGATATCATGAATTGTGTTCACTTCAAAAAGCATAGGGCGTAATTCGGAAGCACCACGGAATCCTTTGATATACCATCCGAGATAACGACGCATCATTTTAGCACCACGCTCTTCCCCAAATTGCTCTTTCATGAGACCTGCGTGCAGACGTGCCATGCCGATTTTTTCTCTCATGGTTGGGTTCTCAAGCAGTTCACCTGTTTTGAGGTAATGGTTTATCTGGCTGAAAATAAAGGGGTTGCCCATTGCGGCTCGTCCAATCATGACACCATCGCAACCGGTTTCTTCTTTCATTCTGATAACATCCTGGGGTGTTTTAATATCACCATTTCCGATGACAGCAATATCGACTGCTTGTTTTAAGAGTCTGATAGAGTTCCAATCAGCTTCACCAGAGAAACCTTTTGCTCTGCTTCTGGCATGTAGTGAGATCGCTTTAGCACCTGCTTTTTGGGCAATTTCGCCGACTTGTTCAAATACAGGATGAGCTTCATCCCAGCCGGTTCTGATTTTAATTGTAACGGGAGTATCGCCGGCACCGGCGACTGTTCCTTTTATGATATCTTCTGTAAGTTGTAAATCTTTTAAAATGGCAGAGCCACCATTTTTATTGACCACTTTTTTGACCGGACAGCCGAAATTTATATCAATTAAGTCGGGGTTAAACTCTTTAACGGTAATAGCAGCGGCTTGTTCCATAACTTTAGGGTCAGAGCCAAAGAGTTGAATGCCAAGAGGTTGCTCGTCTGACTTAAAGTGCATCATTTCTTTGGTACGATCCTGATTACGGATAATACCTTCTGAGGAGATCATTTCTGTGTATGTAAAAGCGGCTCCAGCCTTGATAGAAAGCACCCGAAAAGGTCGGTTTGAAACACCTGCTAACGGAGCTAATAATACTCCATCTTTTACAATTAAGTTTCCAATTTTCATGCCGACAATATAACTAAGTAATTGCTATATACAAGGCTTTACAAAGTGAATTAGAGAGAAAAATTTCTTTGATTCCTTACTCTATAATTGAATAAAACAGAATGCACATATTGAAAGGATTACCCGATGGCGGAGCTTATTGTTAAATATGACAACAAAGTCATAGAACGAATAGTCACGGAGAAAAAAAGACTTTCTATAGGACGGACCAAAGAGAATGACATCGTTTTGGAAAACAGAGGTGTCTCACGAAAACATGCTATGATTGAATTAAACGATAACGCTGCTATTGTTATCGATAATGAATCATTAAATGGTACATTTGTGAATAATAGAAAAATCACCGAAGAAATTCTCCGTGATGAAGATATTATTACAATAGGTAAATATTCACTTACTTATAATTCTCAGTCAAGTCAAGACACTGATACCGGTGCTGACTTTGACGGTACAATGATTCTCAATACGAAAAAGCAGAAAAAACTTCTTGAGAATGATAAAATTGAGAAACAAATAGTAGAGAAATATGGAGGCTCAGTATTACTAGGTGAAGAAAATGCCGAGTTTACTGAATTTAATATTGACCGTGATGTTGTTACATTCGGTAAAGCTAAATTTGTACATATTAAAGTTAAAGGGTTCTGGTTATCCGGGATTCAGGCGAAGATTTCTCTTGAGAATAATTGTCATGTTCTCTCAAACCTTGGTAAAAAAGGTAAGACAAAAGTTAATGGTGAGACGGTCTCACTATATAACTTAAAAAATGGTGATATAATCACTGTAGGAAAATCTTCATTCAAATTTGTAGAGGGAAGCCATTAAATGAAATTTGCATTAGTCTCAGACATCCATGGCAACTATGAAGCTTTAACATCAGTACTTAAAGATATTGAAGCTCAGAAGGTTGATAAGATTCATTGTTTAGGAGATGTAATTGGGTATGGTGCAGACCCTGTACTCTGTTTGGAAACAATTTCAAGTGAGTGCGACATTAAACTTATGGGCAATCATGAGTATGCCGCTTTAGGGTTGATTTCAACAGAACATTATAACAAAGCTGCAAAAGAGTCAACAGAGTGGACAAGAACACAATTAAGCGATAAAGATATATCTGATATTTCAGATTTTGAAATGTCTTGTTCCTTTGATAATTTTCATTTAGTGCATGCCTCACCATTTGAGCCAACAAAATGGCGATATATTATAGCACCAAATGCTGCTATTGAAGGATTTATGCATTTCACGGAAAATATCTGTTTCTTCGGACATTCACATCTTCCACAGATTTTTATGGAAAGAGAAGATGCTCTCCCCCGTTGTCAAACAGGGCATGATTTTTTACCGGACCGAGAAAGTAGATATCTAATAAATGTAGGTTCAGTCGGACAACCTCGAGATAATGACAATCGGGCATGTTATCTTATATTTGATACTGATGAATATGAAGTCATCTATCGACGAGTTGAATACGACATTGCAACCGCACAAGCTAAAATGGCTGAGCTTAAAATGCCTGAGATGTTAATTAGTAGATTAGCTATCGGACGCTAAAGGTTAGGATACAATGACAAAATATTCTTCATACATACTATTCCTATTGATAACTTTTTTTGTAGTTATTGTTTCGTTAAACGGTGTAGGTCCTTTAGATAATCTACAGCGTTCAATGAATGATTTCTTGAGCAGTTTCACAGCATCTGAATCTGTTAGTTCTGATATTGTGATTGTATCAATAGATGATGCGGCAATTAATGCGTATGGCGAATGGCCTTGGAACCAGGATAAGATAGCAGACTTACTGGCAGCAACAGCTCAAGGGAAACCAAAAGTTATTGCTTTGGACTTTATCTTAAGCGGAAACAATCTGCAGGATTCAGCTGGCTATACAGATATTCTCGCCGGCCAGTTGAGATGGATTGACAATGTTGTCATACCGTATGATATAGCTCTTACAACATTCAGAGATAACCGTACAAACAATCCTCAGTATTTATTTGAGAATTCTATCACGATTGATAATCAGCTTGGTGATATGGATGAAAGTGCGTCTTTGTTAGTACGTAAAGTATTCCTCCCATCTCAAAAATTGCTCCGATCTAAACCATATCTTGGCTTTGATTATTTAATGCCGGATGATGACCGAGTTGTAAGACATCATTCTTTAGTAATGAATTACGAAGGATATTATTATCCATCGTTATCGCTAGCGGCTACATCGGTCTACTTGGGTAAATCACTTGATCAGGTAAAAGTAACTGAAGCACAAAAAATCACAATAGATAATAATCATACTTTTGCGATCAATTCAAATTCTGAGATGTTTATCTCGTTCCCTGAGGCTAACAATTTCAAAAAAATATCTGCCGCCAAGATATTAAATGAAGAAGTAGATATTAGAAATGTTGCCAACAAATTAGTTTTAATAGCTGTAGACAATTTTGGAGTGAACCAATATTTTAAAACTCCGGTTCATGATCAAGCATCAAAAAGTTTTATCCGAGCATCGATAATGCAAAACATAATCAACAATAATGTTCTCAATAGTAATGTAGATAATTCGCTTATCAACTTATTACTCTTATTTATAATTGGTGGACTTTGTGCGTTTATAATGCCGCAGGTATCTTCGCTGTATCGGTTTGTTATTTTATTTGTCGGATTGATATTTTTAGCCAACGTAAACTATTTTCTTTACAGTTCATTTTTGATACTTCCAAATACAATTTATATCGCTTTGGAACTTATTTGCTTTATGATTGCTGCTCCGTTTATAGATTCTGAACTTCTTACCGGAAAAGCTAAAAAGAGTTCTCCACTAAAATCTAAAATGCCTAAACCTTCTAAAGCAAAAAAGTTTCTGTTTCTGAAGAGTCGGTACCGTTACGTGAGATTCAGGAGAATCTTTCTGATTCAGCTAATCAGAGAACTGCTATGATTGGAGAAGTTTCAAGTATAGACCATCAGTCTCTCAATTTAGATTCGACTACAACCAATGCGACTAATGAAAAAACATCGGCAATAGACCCAAACAATTTGAATTCCGAACCTGAAATAATCGGCGCCGAGCCATTTACAGATTCTGATAAGAGTGAAATTGAACAGTTTGGAAATATTAGTTTAAATGATTCCAGTTCTCAAGAACATGTCTTACAAGAATGTGAACTAAAGAAACTTGGTCGTTATGAAATTTTAGGTACTCTTGGTAAGGGTGCTATGGGGCATGTCTACAAAGGTGTTGATCCTGCGATTAACCGTCCTGTTGCTCTGAAAACTATTCGCTTGGATTTTGTGAATGATATTGAAGAGATGGAAGAGTTGAAAGAACGTCTCTTTAGAGAAGCACAAGCAGCCGGTAAATTGTCTCATCCGAATATTGTTACGATTTATGATGTTGGTTCTGAGGATCAACTGCAATATATCGCAATGGAATATTTAGAAGGTCGGACTCTTGAAGATTTGATTAAGAAAAAAACCAAATTGAATTTCAAAATCATTTCAAAGATGATATCTCAAATTTGTGATGCTTTGGAATATGGTCATAACAAAGGAATTGTGCATCGAGATATTAAGCCTGCCAATATCATGATAACTTCATCTTATGATGTTAAGTTACTCGATTACGGTATTGCTCGTGTTGATTCAAACTCGATGACCAAAACCGGTATTGCGATGGGTACACCAAACTATATTTCACCGGAACAACTCAAAGGTCAAACGGTTGATAAACGTGCCGATTTGTTTTCACTCGGTGTAGTTATCTATGAACTGTTGGTCGGAAGACGTCCGTTTAAAGGTGAGAATATAACATCGCTTATTTATTCTGTCATGAACCACGAACCTGAAAAACCATCAAACTTGAATCCTCAGATTCCGTTATTGTTTGATCATATAGTAAGTCGTGCTTTACAGAAAGAGCCTGATGAACGGTATCAAAAAGCATCTGATATTAAAAATGATATATCTGATTTTGTTGAGTCATTCAGTTAAAAAATATTTTTATCAACTAAGAGAAAAGCCGTTGGTGCGTATTACGCCAACGGCTTTATTATTTTATGGGAAGCAAAGACTATTCTTCGTCGCCTGAATCTGACGAAAGCAAATCTTCCGCTAAAGACAAGGCAACTCCTGAGAGCATAACCTCTACCCCAAGCTGGGTAAAGTCGGATGAAATAAGTTCACGGTCTAAGGCAGCATATAAAGAGCATGAAGCTCCTTGTTCAACTACTATGCCTGAGAGTCTGTCAGAAGATTCAGCGATGAATGTAACTTCGCCTAATTCTTCAGAGATAACATAGCCGGTACAATTATGTAATTGTAAATGAGAGTTACCGGTGTAGACAACGATAAGCATGCCACGTACTTTGCCCAAAGAAACTTCGGGGAAGATTTCCAAAGAAAGCGAGCGTCTGCTTTCGGCGTCAACAATACGAATACGAAAGCGATCGGATTCTTCTGAAAGTTTTTCAGCGTGTAAAACTTTGCTTATTTTCTCAGCATCTTTTAAACTGAATTTATCGCCATTGCGAAATATGTTGTCCATCTGTTTTACTTATTGTCTTTTTTTTCTTCTTTGTTATCTTTTTTGTCAGATTCTTCAATTGAACCTTTCAGTTCGTTTGTTGTATCTTTCATTGCTGTTTTAAATTCCGAGATTCCTTTACCTAAACCTTTTGCGATTTCGGGAAGTCTTTTTGCACCGAATAACAAAAGAATAGCTAAAAAGATAAGGATCATTTCAAGTGGACCCATGCCAAACATTTTACACCTCCTGAGGTGAGATAATCATTATAAATACCACCATCTAAAATAGATAATAACTAATAGAACTACAAGCATCGACATAAAATTTATTTTTAATTTTAAACCGATAGTAAACGCGATTGTATATAAATCAATTTTTACTGCATCAAAGCCAATAGGAATAGATGTTGTGAAGACAGTTTTAGCGGCACTATCGGGTAAAAATGTCCCGACAATGTCACCAACAAGTCCACCAAGGACTGCTCCTAAGATTAAGGCAACAATAATAAATGTAGTTTCTCTTCTTTTCAAACTAACCGCCTATCGACACTTTAGAGAACGCTGTTTGGAGTGATTCAAACAAACGTAATCCGTCGGTTGAACCTAGAAGTTGCTCAACAGCACGTTCCGGGTGAGGCATCATGCCGAGGACATTACCTTCTTTGTTCATAATACCGGCGATGTTATTGATAGAACCGTTTGGATTACTTTGTGCATTGACATCACCGTTTTCATCACAATATCTAAAAACAATCTGGTTGTTATCTTCGAGAGTTTTTATGTCACCATCAAAATTGTAATAATTTCCTTCGCCATGGGCAATAGGAATTTTTAGAACGTCACCATTTTTACAAACCGAAGTATAATCTGTTTGATTATTGGTAACTTTGAGATATACATATTTGCAACTGAACCGAAGATGATCATTACGGATTAAAGCACCCGGTAAAAGACCTGATTCTGTTAAGACCTGAAACCCATTACAAATACCGATAACTCTTCCACCGCTGTTTGCAAATTTGATGACCGATTCCATAATCGGTGCAAATTTGGCAATAGCACCGGAGCGTAAATAGTCACCATAGGTGAAGCCACCCGGTAAAATGATAACGTCGGAGTTCAAGAGATCATTTGATTTATGCCAAAGAAATTCTACATCTTCGCCGACGACATGTCTTACGGCAGCGTAGGCATCATAATCACAATTTGATCCGGGAAATGTTACGACCCCAAATTTCATTTTTATTTCTCCACCGTAAAGTTTTCGATAACCGGATTGCTGAGAAGTTTTTCACAGACTTCATTAAGTTTGCGATCAATATCGGTCGCATCATCTTTAATTTCCAGTTCAAAGAATTTACCAAAACGGACAGAGATAAAATCATCGTAACCCATCTGTTTGAGTGATTTATTTATCGTTACACCCTGTGGGTCTAGGACACCTTCTTTGAGCCGAACATATACAGTTTTTTTACTCATTATCTAACCTTTTATCTGACTTTCTTCTTTCATTATCGTTGTTGGAAATTTTCCCAACACCGGTATATAATAACACATACACCTGATGAGTTATACCATACAATATATATAAAGCAAAAAACGGAAACAATAAAAGTCTTGGTTTTATTACAATTATTATTGCAGAAATGAGTAATAAACCGAGTTTCCTTTTTGCTTGTGGGGTTTCAAATTTATCGGGGAAAGCGTCATAATTCACTTGTGAGACCATCAAAAAGGCGAAAAGAATGACCATAGTGATTAAAATTTCTGAATATTGTAAACTACCCCAAATTTTGTATGAAAAGATAATATAGGTAACTAGCGGTAAGGCAGCCATTGGAACAGGAAGACCGAGGAAGTCTTTTTTCTCATCAGTATCTGCCAGTAGGTTGTAGCGTGCTAATCTGTATGATGCTGCCATGATATAAACGATTGAGATGACCCAGCCTAATTTGCCAAGGTAGTTCAAAATAATTGTATGAACTAAAACAGCAGGGGCAACGCCAAATGACAGGAAGTCTGCCAGGGAATCGAGTTCAACTCCGAATTGGGATGCACCGCCTGAGATTCGAGCGACTTTTCCATCGAGGGCATCAAGGAATCCTGCCAAGACAATCAGCCAGCAGGCATCAACGATTTCACCATTAAAGGCTGATAAGATTGCCAAAAATCCACAAACAATATTACCCATTGTGAAAGTACCTGGAATGACAGCTCTGTTAATCATTTAATTAATTTTCCTCTGCATTACTATCTATCTCTTTAGACGTGAGTTGTCCGATAATAGTTTCGCTTCCGACAACATGATCGCCAGCTTTGACATCTATTTTTGTATCAGCCGGTACAAAGAGTTCGGTGCGTGAGCCAAAACGAATAAGCCCGAACCTGTTTCCTGCGGTGACTGAGTCGCCATCTTTGATACGGCAGACAATACGACGGGCAATAAGTCCGGCGATTTGTTTGCAGATTATCTTCTGCCCTGTTTTGGCAGTTATACCGATTTCGGTCTGTTCGTTTAAATCGGATGCTTTGTCAACCGAGGCAACATGAAACTTGCCGGGGTTATATTTCACAAAGTCGATTTTTCCGTCAGTCGGAATACGGTTGATATGTACATCAAAGACATTCAGAAAGATCGCAATTTTGATAGTGTCACCACCTACAAAATCATGATGTCCGATATTTTTCACATACAATACTTTTCCATCGGCGGGTGAAACAAGTACGCCATCTTTGTTTTCAAAAGTTCTGTTTGGGTCACGAAAGAAATATGTGATAAACAAAGTTAGGGCAGCAAACAGCACAGCAAAAGCATAAAAGATTGTGCTTTGCATCGCTAATGATGCTGCGTAACAAAGTATCATTATTATTAAAGAAAGAAATATAAATATGTAGCCTTCTTTCGCTATCATTATTTAAAGACCCGTCTGAATATTTTTGAAACGTTTTTCGTATAGTAATCTAATCCAAAACAATTATCTATTTCTTTTTCAGATAAATATTTTCTTACTTCGGCATCTTCTTTGAGTAAGTCACGGAAGAGTCCTTTGCCATCGTTGGCAGCCATTGCATTTTTCTGAACAAGACGGTAGGCGATGTCACGAGTTTCAACTTTTGTTGTAAGTTTCAAAAGGAAGCGTTGTGAAAAAACTACTCCGCCTTTGTAATAGATATTTTCAATCATCCGTTTTTCATTAACGACAAGACCTTTGAGTAGCTCAATAAATTTTTGGAGACCGTAATCAATGATGATACATGAGTCAGGAATGATAACTCTCTCGACCGAAGAATGAGCAATGTCACGTTCATGCCAGAGGGCAATATTTTCCATAGCGGAAACAGCATAGCCACGAACCAAGCGAGCAATACCGGTGATACGTTCGGCAGTGATCGGGTTTTTCTTATGCGGCATAGCGGAAGAACCTTTTTGTTTTGTGGAAAAGCCTTCCATCATTTCGTTCACTTCGGTACGTTGCAGATGTCGGACTTCGGTCGCAAATTTTTCAAGCGATGAACCCATGAGGG
The DNA here is from genome assembly GCA_024278935.1 of Candidatus Zixiibacteriota bacterium. Taxonomy (GTDB): domain Bacteria; phylum Zixibacteria; class MSB-5A5; order GN15; family FEB-12; genus QQUK01. Next base: position 182,299 of record JAJRSF010000048.1, on the reverse strand, counting down.
CGATAGCATTTATAAATGCGGCATGACGATCACGCTGGATAACCTGGGTAGAAACTTCGGCAGGTTTTAAGCCGAGTTCTTTACAAACTGCTTTTTCAATCTTAGGATCTAAGTTAGCAAAATTTCCAACTGCTCCTGAGACCATACCAACAGAAATTGATTTAGTGGCAGCATCAAAACGTTCTTTGGCACGAGATAGTTCGGTGTACCAGATGGCAAATTTGAGACCTACTGTGGTAGGTTCAGCGAAGACACCATGGGAACGTCCGATACATGGCGACATTTTATATTTTTCGGCTAGTTTTTTTATTTCTTTTAATGCGAGGACAACTTTTTTGTCGATGATTGCTGCTGCTTTTTTCATCTGTAATGAAAGAGCGGTGTCTAGCATATCTGAAGATGTCATACCGAAGTGTAAGTACTTGGCATCTTCCCCTACATATTCGGAAACCGATGTAAGGAATGCGATAACATCGTGGTTGATTTCTGCTTCGATTTCATTGATACGGGCAACATCGAATTTTGCTTTATTAGCAATGACTTTATAGGACTTCATCGGAATCATTTTTGCATCTGCCATTGCTTTGGCGGCGGCTACTTCGACTTCTAACCAACATTGATATTTACTTTGGTCAGACCAGATAGCTCCCATATCTTTTAGTGTATATCTTTCGATCATTTATTTATTTGCCTTTTTATAATCTGCTAAGAATGCTTCAAGACCGATGTCTGTAAGAGGATGTTTGATCAGTTGTGAAATAACTTTGAGTGGCATAGTGACAACATCGGCACCTATAAGGGCAGCGTCGACAACGTGCATTGGATGTCTTACCGATGCTACGAGAACTTCGGTTGCGAAAGTATAGTTGTTATAAATTGTGCAGATAGAATCAATAAGTTCCATGCCGTTGTGAGAGATGTCATCGAGGCGTCCAATAAATGGAGAGACATAAGTGGCACCAGCTTTAGCAACAAGAAGTGCCTGCATAGGTGAGAAAACTAAAGTTGCGTTGGTCATGACGCCTTGGGTGGAGAGTGCTTTGATTGCTTTGAGACCTTCTAAGATTGTAGGAATTTTGACAACGATATTGTCGCCGATTTTCATAAGCTCTTCGGCTTCTTTCATCATGCCATCAAAATCTGTTGCGATAACTTCGGCAGAAACAGGACCTTTGACGACCTTGCAGATTTCTGCTAAAATTTCTTTGTATGGAGCTGTTTCTCTGGCTGCCAAAGATGGGTTAGTTGTGACGCCATCTAAAACACCTAGTGATGCAGCAGTTTTGATTTCTTCTAAATTAGCGGTATCGATAAAAAATTTCATTCTTTAATCCTTTTTGTATTCGACCGAAACGAGGTACAATCCCTGTGCCGGTGCGGAGCTTGAAATTCTATAATCAGTAGAGCTTTCTATAATATCTCTAAACGAATCTAAAGTCAAGTGCTGCTTATTTTTGGCTTGTTTTTGAGAGGCAATTTGAACCATTGCTCCAACCATAGACCTAATCATGCTGTGTAAGAAGCGGTTACCTCTAATTTCAAAAATTGCCTGTCCGTTATCAAATTTCCAGTCGGCTTCAAAAATAGTGCAATTGTTGTTTTCTTTGCGAGATGTCACCACACAAAATGGGGCAAAGTCATGTTCGCCAATTACAAGTTCGGCGGTTTTTGAAAGTGTTTCTAAATTGAGTTTTTCGGTCATTTCCCATCGCTGGTTAAAATAGAGAGCAGAATTTTCAAAGCCGATAATATAGCGGTAGACTTTTGAGAGCGCATCAAAGCGAGAATGGAAATCAAGGGGAACTTCTGATGATGATTTGATACGGATATCTTTTGGGAGATAATAGTTGAGGGCGTTTTTGTATTGGGATGGTTCGACAGTATGGTCGATTTGGAAATTTGCAGTCTGCCCTAAGGCATGGACACCTGCATCGGTGCGACCAGCGGCTGACATATTTATTTTCTGCCCGGTCGTTTTGAAGATAGCATCCTGGATTTTATCCTGCACTGTGATACCATTTAGCTGGGATTGCCAGCCGGCGAAGTTGGTGCCATCGTATTCGACAATGAGTTTTATATTTTTGTTCATCTTAACCAATAAAATAATACAAAACGGTTATAAAAGATAGGGTTAGGATTAAAAAAGATATATCAATATACGAAAGTTGATGAGTCGAATAAAAGGTTCTCTCCCCTTTTGAGTTGTAGCCACGTACAAGTAACGCTTCGGATAATTCATCGGCTCTTCGTATTGCCGACAAAAAGAGTGGAATAACGATCGGTTTTAAATTTAGAATTTTAGAGATAAAAGAACCAGTAAATTTGACACCTCTCATTTGCTGTGCATTTTTTATATTATGAAACTCTTCATATAAAATCGGAATGAATCGAAGTGAGATAAAAAGTATCAGCGAAAAATCAGAGAGAGGAAATTTGAAAACTTTGAGAGGTCGAAGTAGTTTTGTGATTGCTTCTGAAAGTTCTGATGGTGAGCATGTGAGAGTTACAAAAAAGGCTGCTGAGAGAAATAAAACCAAACGCAGTGAATAATAAAATGCTGAGACTACGGCACCTTTGTAAAGGGTGATGTTGAATAGCGAAAATAGAACTTCGGTCTCTTTGCCAGTAAACAAAAAATGGTAGCCTGATGTAAAGGCGATGAAAAAGAGAAGCGGTTTTAGATTTTCTTTTAAGATAGTTTTGTTCACTCCTGAATATGCGAGGAACAAAATTATGAGAGCCAGAATTATCGAATAAAACAGAATTGAACTGCTGAATAGTATCAATATCAGAAGGAGTACAATCGGCAGGATTTTGACCCGAGTATCGATTGCGTGCATATATGAATTCAAAGGGCGGTACTGCCCTATCATTATTGGAATTTTCTGAAACATAGCAAAAGTATACTTTTAAAATGGTTCAGAGTCAACTTTTTACGCACAAATAGCGTATTTAGAATTATTTTATCAAAAATGAAACTTTTTGATACCTACTCGTATACTTACTTGTATGATTAAATATGCAAGATAGAAACCTCTATTTTAGAGGTCCAATTTTTAAAATAACTGCTCTCGACAGCTATTTTTTAAGGGTATGTAAAGAGGAGTTATATTGTGAAAATTGGTAATCAGTTTTTTATCATTTCTGTAACCTGCTTAATTTTTTCAGGCATGGTTTTAGCAAATGTTCCAGAGAGCGCCTATACGCCATCTCTCTCAGTACAAAAAGTTTCCCAAACAATAAAAATCGACGGTGATGTTAATGCAGAAGAGTGGAAAGATGCCACTGTTATTTCTGACTTTATTGAACGAGACCCGGGTGAAAATATTCCGCCTGCAGTCAAGACAGAAACATTTATTACGTATGATGAAAATAATCTGTATGTAAGTTTTAAATGTTATGATGACCCTGCTTCTATTAGAGCGTCGATGACTCAACGTGATCAGTACTCGGGGAATGATGAAGTTGAGGTACTTATTGATACCTATGGTGATGCCTCGGTGGCTTATATGCTATATGTAAATCCGTTGGGTGTGCAAAAAGATAATTTATGGAATTCAATAACCGGTAGTGATACCGGCTATGATTTGATTTGGGAATCATCGGCACAGATAACAGATTTTGGCTATCAAGTTGAAATGGCAATTCCATTTTCTTCTTTACGGTTTCCAAACAAGGAAGTGCAGTCTTGGAAAATAGATTTTAGACGGAGCCATCCGAGAGAAAGTTACCATCAGTATGCATGGGCAGCAACTGATCGAAACGAACAATGCGGTCCTTGCCAATGGGGTACTATCAATGGTATCAGTGCTGTGAAACCAGGTAAAGGGATTGAGATTCTTCCTGCCTATGTAGGAAATCAAGACCATCAATTTAATGGGACTAATTTAGAAAATTTAGGCTTTGAAAGTGAACTTGCACTTACCGGAAAATATGCGATAACATCTGACGTTACACTTGAAGCATCTGTCAATCCTGATTTCTCACAAATTGAAGCTGACGCAGCCCAGATAGATGTAAACTCAACCTTCTCGCTTTACTTCCCTGACCGACGTCCGTTTTTCCAAGAGGGTGCTGATATATTTCGGACAATGTTTAACTCATTTTATTCGAGAACAATTTTTAATCCGCAGTATGTTACTAAATTGACCGGTCGTCCCGGAAAATTTAGGTTTGGACTTATTTCTGCCTATGATGATTCCTCGGCTTATATTATTCCACTTGAAGAATTTGACTATACTTTTAAGGCGAGTAAAAGTTTTGTTAATTCTTTACGTGGATTAAAATCTATCGGGCGTAATTCACGAATCGGTTTCATGCTGAATGACCGTCGTTATGAAGGTGAAGAAGGTTCTAATACTATTTTTGCTATCGATGTTGATCTCGCTTTGACTCGTTCGCTTCGGTTTGATATGCAGACGATTTATGCCTATACCCAAGAAGGAACTGATAGTACTATATTAGGTCCTGACAAAATAAATTATGACGGTGATATTACTTTAAATTTTGATGGTGAATCTTATGGTGGTATAGCGACAATTTCGAGGTTGCGTTATATGACTCGTTCGTACTTTGCTCAAGCAAGCTACAATCAGCTTGACCCTAAGTATAGAACCGAGACCGGTTTTGATCCGGTCAACAATCATAGGACGGCAAATTTTTATACCCAGTATCAATTTTTACCTACAGAAGGTTTGTTTGAACGTATTACCCCGCAAGCATCAGGGTTCTCACGTTGGAATATGCAGACCGGTATTATTAAAATTCAAAACTTTAATGTTGGTATAAATACAAATCTTCGTCTGGCACAAACACGTATAAGCCTGAACCTTGATAATAGTTCTGAGGTTTACAATGGTGTTAGCTATGATGATATGCGAAATATAAATTTCAATGTTAACAGTCAGCTTAATTCTGTATTAGGTATGTATGTCTCGGCGAGTTTTGGAAATGGTATCGCAAGAAGATTATTTGTACTCAGTGATAGAATGTCATTGAATGGTGGTTTAGAAATAAAAGCGTTTGATAATTTAAATATTGAACCATCTTTTAGGTTTGTAAAAGGTGATGATATAAATACAAACGAAGAACAATTCAGCCAATCAATTTTCAGAACTCGGATTCAGTATCAATATAACAAGAAGTTATCTCTGAGAGTAGTTGCTCAATACAGAGAGTCGGATTTCTTGTACAATGGTGACTTAGATGAAGATGGAGCTGCAGAGCTTTCCAGTTCGTTTTCCGCATCATTTGATATAGAACCTTTGATTACCTATAGACTAAATCCATTTACTGTGTTCTACTTTGGCTCAACAAGTAGCTATTTTGAATCAAGTAGAGATATTGTAAATAGAAATAATTTCGATCCTATAGTGTTTGATAATACTTTAACACAACGGAAGTTCTTCTTCAAACTGCAATACTTATTCCAGACATAAAAAGTAAAAGCATAGAGCAAAAAAAACGGAATTCAATTATGAATTCCGTTTTTTACATGTAGAGCGTAAATTTATTTTTCGTTTATCTGTTTAATGACAGGACAGTTTGCACATGACGATTTAGCTTTTCGCTTTTTAAAAAAATTGTAGACCAAGTACGAGACTGCCAAGACGCAGACAATAATGATAATAACAGTTTGTGTTTCAGGGGACATTATAAACCTACCATTGTAAAGAATTGATAACTTAAGAACGAACATATATAAGCAAGAACTGTCATGTATGTAAAGACAAAGGCCGGATACGCCCAAGTGCCTGTCTCTTGTTTTATAGTGACAAGCGTTGCCCCGCATTGGCAACAAAGGGCAAAGAATACCATGATTGAAATGGCGACGGCAACAGTGAAAACCGGTTGACCAACTTTGTCACCATCTTCCCACTTCGCTTGACGCATTTTGTCAATAAGCGATGATGACTCTTCGTTAACATCGGTGCCTAAATTATAAATTGTACCAAGAACGGCAATGATAACTTCGCGAGCAGGGAATGAAGCAAGAACCGACATAGTAATTTTCCAATCCCATCCAAGAGGTTTAAAAAGTGGTTCGATAGTCTTGCCCATTTTACCGAGGTAAGAATTTCGTATTTGATGACCGGCAGCTTCGTTTGATAAATTGTCTATCTTCAGTTGGGCATGCAGATTAAATCGTTGGAACTTACTGTACCTGTTGATGACATCGGTATAGTCAAGGTTGAGTCCATGAATTTTTATAATCATCGTGTCAAGACTTCCAACAGATGTGAACATGTCGATAGTTTTCATCAGTTTGTTTACTTTGACTCTTTGGATAAAGTCAAAGCCGTTGGCTAATTCATCTATGTCAGCGATTGTAGATTTTTTATTTAATTCCATAGATTGTTCTATACGTTCCTGTTTTGCCTGAAGCTCAGCAGAGTTAGATTCGACGTGTGGATAATAACTTAATGCCCATATTATAATTGTAATCGCCATGATGACAGTACCGGCACGGATGATAAAATGTTTGGCACGATTAAAGACTCGAATAAAAATTGATTTCAACGTTGGGATTTTATAGGATGTAAGTTCCATCAGGAATGTGCCAACTTCTGTTTTCAAAATTGTTTTCTTTAAGATAAATGAGACAATAACTGCGACAACGATCCCAAGAAGATATAACATCGTAAGGGTAAGTCCCTGCAAGTTGACAATTCCATAGTACGACTTATATGGTAAGAATGCTGAGATCATGATTGCGTAGACCGGTAGTCTTGCCGAACAGGTCATAAGAGGTGCAACGAGAATGGTGATGAATCGCAGTTTTTTATCTTCGATAGTTCGGGTTGCCATGATACCGGGAACGGCACAAGCAAATGATGAAAGCATCGGGATAAATGATTTACCCGAGAGTCCACACCATCTGAACATTCGGTCTACTAAAAATGCGGCTCTCGGCATATAACCGGAGTCTTCTAAGAGTGCGATGAATAAAAACAAAATTACAATTTGCGGTATGAAAATCAGAACCGAGCCTACTCCGCCGATAATACCATCGGTGATGAGAGAACGGAGCGGTCCTTCGACCATCGACGCCTCGACATAGCCTGATAATATTCCGAAAAAGCCGTCTATCATATTCATGATAGGTTCAGCCCAACTAAAGATTGATTGGAAAACAAAATACATCATGAGGACTAATAGGATTGGACCTATGACAGGATGCAGTACAAACTTATCAATTTTTTCAGTTCTGGTTGATTTTTTTTCTTTATCACTTGTTACGGTGTCGGCGTAGAGGAATTCTGATTTTTTTGTCAGCGATGATGTTTCTGCTTGGGATAGGAAACCATTTTCGTCGATAATTTTTTTGCGACCGTCTTTGAGGATCCGGGTTGCATCTTCCCCGACTTCTTTTATAAATCTTTTTTCTGCTTCGCCGTCTGTGTCGAATATAATCCGAGCGTAATGTGCTCGCGAACGTTTTTCATCGCCAAAATTTTCTTTTAATTTATCAAGAAGTCCTTCAGTTGAAGGACAATATATTTTTTCCGGGATTCGTTTTGGAGAGTTTAGAAGTTCGACTGCTTTTTCTTTTACCTCTTGGACCCCTGTCCCTTTGTTGCCGACAACCGGCAGTACAGGTATGCCGCCTAACAGATTTGAAAGTTTTTGACAGTCAACATCGATACCTCTTTTTTTAGCAATATCAATCATATTAACAGCGACTACGATAGGAAGATTGGTTTGTAGAATTTGTAGGAGGAGGTAAAAAGATCGTTCTAAGTCGGTGGCATCTAAAACTGCGATTATAACATTGGGGGGGCTATCATTTTTGATTTCGCCGAACAACGATGATGCGGCGATATATTCATCGGGTGTAAATGCTGCCAGTGAATATGTACCGGGGATGTCAATAAGAGAATATTTTTTGGAGGGATCTTTTGCGAGAGAGAACTTACCGATAATTCGTTCAACAGTAACGCCGGGATAGTTGCCGACATGTTGGTTCAGTCCGGTGATATGATTAAATATTGTAGTCTTCCCACAATTCGGATTACCACAAACAGCTACAATATTCGGACTCACACTCTTAACATTTTGAGAAGACATATATTTTTGTTCTAGTCATCAAGTTCTATTGTAACCATCGAAGCTTCTGCATGTCTTAAAGACAAACAGCAAGGACCAATCTGAATTTCCATTGGATCATTAAGAGGTGCGTTACGCAGATGTTCGATATCTCTACCGGGAACAACCCCGAGTTCGAGAAGTCTCCGAGATATTTTATTATCATCGGTAAAGCCAACGACTTTACCTTTTTGACCCGGTTGCAGTTTGTTTAAATGTGTCATCAGTAGTGCCTTTATTTTTATTTTTCGTTTACTACGATTAAGTATTGCACGACAGCATCTTTATCAGATTGCTGTAGTTTTAATTTTGTACCAAAACGTTCCACAGCCAGTTTCCATTCAGAATCAGTATGTTGGGTAGGTTCTATCAGTCTATGGCATTTGTCACAAAGTGATTCGTATATTTTTTTGCCTTGTTTTTGCTGTGCGTTAAGATTTTGAGATTCACCGCAGGCAATAGAAATAAGAACTGTGAGGATAAGGAAAGGAATCAAATTAGACATTGTCTTCCTCACTCTCGATTTCTTCTTCAGACTTATTCAGACAGTCTTTGCAAATACCTTTGATTTCAATTTTGAAACTTTCGGGTGTAAAATCTCTTTCGCCTGCTGTTTCTGCAAGAACTCCAACAAGTTGGTCAACCGGAAATTCTTCTAATTTTTTACAGGTCAGACAAAACAGATGTCCATGAGGAATTTTGGTAACCCGGTCGTATCTGGTGATACCATCGCCAAGGTTAACCTCTTCGGCTAAGCCAACTTTGCAGATAAGTTTGAGATTACGCCAGACAGTTGAATAGCCAATAGAATGATCAAGAGAACGTACTTTATCATATAACTCATCAACTGAGACATGTTCACCTAACTCAAAAAATGAGCGGAAAATCATCTCTCTCTGGGGAGTCATTTTAAAACCTTTTGTACGTAAAAACTCTTTCAATTTTCTCTCAACTTTCTAAATGAAATCGACTTTCAATTTCAATTATACTATATATCAGCAAATTGTCAAGTGAAAAATAGCACAATCTCAACTTTTCTTGTTTTAATTTAACTTATTGCTGTATATAGAAATAGCCGCTCTGAAAAGAGCGGCTATTGAAATAAATAGTTGGACTTTATATTTATTTCAGAAGAGTCATTTTTTTACTGCTATATTCAGAACCACGGGTTAGACGGTAGAAATACATCCCCGAGGATACTTCTTGGTGATTTGAGTTGACCCCATCCCACTGAACTTCATAATTACCCGGGATTTGGGCTTCATCGACAAGAGTGATAACTTTTTGTCCCATCATATTGAAAACATCAAGACGAGTCACAGCACCGATTTCATCGGTAGGTCGGATTGTATATCTGATAGTAGTAGTCGGGTTAAACGGGTTCGGATAGTTCTGCGAGAGGTCAAATGAATTTGGAATGCGAGCATATGGGTTGCCGTCGTAAATGTCAGTTGCGATACCTCCGAAGAAATCGACGACTCTATCAAAATAGTCTGACTGCGTATTATAACCGGGTATATTATTATCAACTGAATCGGCCCCAAATGTTATGAATAAAGACTTGTATGAACCACTATATGATACGCCGACAATCTGTCCGCCTGATGAAAATTCGGGAGCTCCTGCTCCTATTGGTATGAGGGTCACGACAGGTGTAAAGAATGATGAACCCGGAAGGAATTTCATATTGTTTCCCAAGGCACTCCCCGGAGTTCCGAGGTATTCAGGATACATGACAGTAGCATCTTTCCGAATATGGAAATAGTCTGTCATCAATGTAGAGTCTATACCTATGATGTCATCAACACCACCTACTGTTGATAGCATAAGATTTTTGCCAGCATCCATAATTTGTTTCATGACCGCGATATCGGCAGCATTGATAGCACCGGAGACCGTATTAGTTCCGGTATTCCAAAGAATTATATCATATGGAGCAATGTCACCGATGTTTGGAGTACCATCGTTGTTTCTATCCCAAGTGTCTGTAGGAACTCTTTTATTATAGAGAGAATTTTCGACTCCTGCTTGGAGTGTGTCTCCCCTATCGGCATCAACGATTAAGATATTTGGTTGACCGATAGTGAATTCGAATCCAAAAGTTTTTATATGTGTTACTGAGCCAGTTATTGGATTTGAAAATGCATCAAGAGAGTCGGTTGTGATTGTCAAGAAGAATGAATCAATACGTGGACTAACTGTGTCCGGTATTATGAATTCAATTGGTGCGGAAGGGTTTTGCAGAGTTGCAGAATAAAACAAACCGGGAACTGTAATATTATTTTGAGTAAATTGTAAACTGGGGTTATCGCTTGATAATGTAGCATGTACGTTTTCAGTTATTCTCATCTGATTACTTATTGAGAAAAAGAATTGTACTGTTTCGCCCGGTTCTAAAATACCATCAGAGTCAGCATCTGCCATAACAAATGGTGATAGTCCGACAGATTCGATCCAAGGTCTTGAATAGGCAACATCAAGATCGGCAGTCATAATAGAATCAGAGTTTGAGATATTCCATACACCAATTTGAGAAGCAGTGCCACTGTAGAGGTATGAGTTTGGAGCAGTGTATTGTTGGAATTCTCTATTGTCAGTTAAACCCGGGAATGGATCACCAGTGTCACCACCACTACCGTGAAATGCTAACTGGTTTAAATTGTCAGCTTGTTCCAAGGCAACTTTGTATCTAAAAAAGTCAGTATTATCAGCACGGGTTTCATCGATGTGATAAATCAGAAGTCCTTCGGATGGCAAGTATGCATCAAAGCCGACTTTTTGTCTGTTTTCAACGATAAAATATTCACTTGGACCGGTAATAGCATTGCGTAGTCTGTATGCCGTTGGATTTGTTTCTATCTGCGGGATTTCTACGTTGTATAGATTATCGGTGACATCTATGAGATTTATAAAACCGATTTGTGATTTGCACCACGGATCAAAATGGGCAGGGTATCTTGAGTTATCACCAGGGCCATTATAATTACCGGATGCCATTAGCGACCATTCTCCAAGACCTGAAGAAGTATTCGTTGTATCTGAAGTATCATATAAATCAGGGAGTCCTAAGAAATGTCCATACTCATGACAGAAAACACCGATTGGTGAAAGTGTAGTACCACCACCTGTAATATACTCTTCAGGATTCATGTTGTAATTATCGACCCAAACACCATCTAAAGATCGAGGTGAACGAATTGACCATTTATGCGACCAAATATCAGTTGTTAAGCCAGAAGTTTCAAAGCCGGCACCAGCGTGAATAAGAATCACACCATCGCAGTCACCGTCATTATTAAAATCATATAATGAAAAATCAACATCCGCATCAGCAATTTGAATAGCATCATCAGTCAATCTCTGAGAATTAGTTGGATAAGCTCCAAGTCCACTCTCATTATTAGTATAGTATGCATAAGATTCCGGCATCATGTACCAACCGTAATATCACCTTTGATATAAAAGTTACCGTAGGAATTTTCTAAATAGAAGTCAGTCATTGAACCGGATGGGTTATTTATGATATCCGATGATTGAGAGAACAGGATAGAATCAAAATCGGCAATAGTACCAAATTGTTCATCTCCACTTGCGAGATTGTCAGAAAATTGGACTAACAGAACAACTACATTGACTGTATCAACAACAGCTTCATTACCTGCTGCGAGTGAGTTTTTTCCTTTTTTGAAGATATTTTCAACAGGGGAACATCCACCTCGTTTATGGAAATCTTTGAGGAGAGCCATCTTTTCATCATAGACACCATCTTGTTTCAATTTGGTGATAACATCTTTTGATGGTGCTACAGCAAACGCAAATTGTGCCGTGAAACTCAGTGCTACTATAAAGTACAGAATGTGAGTTATTATTTTTTTTGAAAACATTATCTATGCCTTTGTTTAAATAAAGTTATTTTCTTTTCTAACATATTATGTATCTATCAGTTCCTAAAATGTCCAGTCTTATTTTAATAACGTCATCTTCTGCGTTTTAAATTGATTTTCATCGCTTAAACGGTAGAAATAAATTCCGCTTGCTACCTTTTGATTACCGTTATCGGTCGCATCCCATGTGACGGCATGGTTTCCGGCGGCAAGGTGAGTGTCTGCGAGAGTTTTGACTAACTGACCCAAGACATTGTAAATTTCAAGTTTCACATCGGAAGCAGTTGGTAAGTTAAAGGCAATCGTTGTAGAAGGGTTAAACGGGTTGGGGTAGTTTTGTGAAAGTTCAAACTGATTTGGAAGGTTAGCATAGTTGTCATCAATGTCGGTCGCTATATCAAATTTTTGTTTTGCCAAGACAGCATTGTCGTATAGTTCGTTAAGTGAATTACCACAGACATAGGCAAAGGCGATATCATAGGAAGTTTGTGGTGCGAGATTAAATTTGTCAGTTGATGTGATAAACATCATGTCGGCAGATAAGGTGTCGTTGATATTGTTTGAGACATCTGAAATGATTGTCATCAGTTCTGTATTTGAGAATCCAATTTTACCTGAAACGTTTTCATACGTTTTAAATGATGTCATATTTTTTAAGTCAACAACTCCGACATAGATACCGGCATCATTTTTTTGATAGATAAGTGAAAGAGTGTTGTCAAAAGTTATTTGATCAGATGCTGAAAGATCAAAGTCATGCAGGATTCCAAAATGCATTCCGGTGATAATTTCATTAGAATTATTTTGTAAACTATATTTTACAATCAACAGTCCCTCTTCCCCGATTTGGTTGGAGTGGATAGTTTCTTGTCTTACTTCGATTGGGATAGAAATCTGTGACTGGCTGTCATCAAAGGTTGCTGTTCTACTTTCCTCACCGGAAGCTGAGAGAGTTGATGTACTCAAGGCAGTGGTAGGAGCAAAATCGGATGGTCTGAATTTACCGTTTTCATCTCTGATAGAAGTTGACATTTGGAGTGATGATCTTCCGATAATAAGTCCTGATTCGTATAAGAGATTTTCGGAACCATTAAAACGGAAACCATCGGACGCCAAGTTATAGACTGACCCCGGAGCAAAACCGAAAGGTCCAAAGTCTGACACAGTAAGATTGAGTTTGTTATTTATATGTGTTGCGATATTTCCTTCAACAGGTACACCAACAGTAATTCTAAAATCAACAGTGTCAGTCGCAAGTGTATTTGATGAAGTTATCAGAGCCGATAAGTTCAGCAACTGTCCATGGACAACATTGGCATCAACGGTAAGTTCAAAAGGAATTATATTTTGGGCAATAGTACCACCAACGCCAAAGAAAAAGTTAGAGCTACCTGATTGAATAGTCAGGTTATTATCAGCTGTGATAAGTTGTACTGTGGCAGTTTCAACATTGCCTGATGGATTCTGTAATGTCAGTTGTAATTCAAATGATTCACCCGGGAGAACAAACGAAGTTCCAACAAAGTTTGACGAAGCAATTTGGTATTCAGGGTCTTGTGGAAGCGGGATATATTGGAGAATAGATTGTAAATCTACAAAGCCGTTTCCATATGCGTTATCTTCACCATTGTTACCTAAGTCAATTGCGGAAAGTATAAAAGCATTTTTAATTTGTTCAACTGTTGCGTTTTATTGTACTGACGGATGAGTGCTACGGCACCGGCGATATAAGGAGCTGCCATTGAAGTACCCGACATATAGGCAAAGCCTCCACCTTTTGTTGATGAGCGGATGTTAACACCCGGAGCAACGATTTCCGGTGTGATTTGAGTAGGGTCACATGATGAAGGCCCGCGACTTGAGAAATCGGCAACTTCACGATTTAAGTTTACTGCTCCAACTGAAAATGAATTAAGCTGGTGTGTTGCTCGATCTGCAGGTGAGCGAAGAGTCATTGGTTCAGGTCCTTCGTTTCCAGCGGCAAAAATTGTTACGATTCCGGCTGCTTCAACATTGTCAATCACACCCCAGAAAGTATCATCACATGGGAGGAAAAGTCCTTTTGGGATTCCCCAACTGTTTAAGATAACATCCGGGACATCATCGGTAGTCTCAACATCGCCATCAGGATTTAACGCCCACTGGAACGCTTCGATAATATCAGAAAGTGTCATAGACAAACTACGTCCTTGGTCGACAACACCAGCTGAAATCCATTCTGCATCAGGGGCAACACCAAAACTGTCTGCTGCTAAGGAACCAACCATGACGCCCATTGTGTGGGTACCATGACCGGTGGCATCAAACGGAGTTGATTCAGGTGCTACTTTTGAAAACCAAGAGGCAGAAAGAGGTGCGTGGTTGCCTCTCCATTTAGATGCGAGTGCAGGATGAGTACCTTCAACGCCCGTATCAAATGAACAGACCAGAGAACCTTTTCCTTTGAGTCCTTTGTTCCATAAGGCAGGAACATTCATTAAGTAGAGTTCGTTTGAAATTGCGACAGATGTAGATAATGGAGCAGGTTCGTTTTTCATAGGGTCTTCAAAATTGAGCTGGACATTTTCTACTATTATATTAACACCCGGTAAATTTGAGAGTGTTTGGATTTCTGAAATTTTGAGTTCTGCAGTATAGGCAGGGATAATCCAATGTTTAATTATTGGTTGGCTGGAATTTTTATTTAAAAATTGTTCTATGGAGTTTTGATATGGGGCTTCATAAGATGTTAGTTTTTTGAGTACTCTTTTAATATTATCAGAGCGATTATATATAGATTTTGATGGAGCGAGTAGTTGTAAATTAGTAGCTTGGGCATCTGTGTCAAGAATAACTACAACTGTTACAACAGAGTCAAAGTTGCTATCATCAATCTTATTTGACAGAGTTGGAGATAAAACTGCTCCAAAAGAGATAGAAACATTTATCAGCAGAACAAACAGTATTACAATGTACGTTTTAACAGAAGTAAGATACATACGATCTCCTAAATTTATATAAAGTCCGTTATACCTTTGTGCAACCGACATGCCAAAGTTTCTGATATTTGGATTGAGGATAAAAGCATAACAAACAAGCCGTATCATGTTACTGTTAACAAGGTTAACTAGATGAATGAAATTGCATACAAAATCAGAGAGTAAGAATTTGATTTCACAGGAATGCAAAATTTCGCATAACATCTGTTTTTAAGTCATTAAAAGGGTGCATATTTTTACAAGCAAAGTGTTGGCATATTTCATATATTCAAATAATGATAAAGAAATTCACAACCCATTTTTCTGACAATATTGTTCTTTATGGAATTCTGCTGATTGGATTAGTTCTTCGGTTACTCTATTTATGGGAATACAGCCAATTGCCGGATTGGGATCAGCTCACGGTTGATAATAACTTTCACCATAATTGGGCGATTTCTATTTTAGATGGGAATATCTTTGGTGATACGACATACTTTCGAGCGCCATTTTATATTTTCTACCTTGCTGGTATTTACAAACTGTTTGGGGTCTCTTTGTGGGCTGTTCGGTTATTTTCTGTAATCCCGGGGCTGCTTGCTATAGCAATTACCTACCTGACCGGTAAAGAGATTTATAATAAACGAACCGGGTTGGTGGCAGGTCTGCTCCATGCCCTATTTCCTATAATCTATTATTTTGAGTCGGAATTGCTTTTGGATTCGCTGTTTATGTTGTTTCTGCAAATAGGAATTTACTTTTTTATAAAGTGGTGGAAAGATGGTTCGCCTAAATTAGTTTTTTACGCAGGACTCTTTTTAGGGTTGGCGTCGATTACTCGCCCGACTGCTCTGGTGGTTGCTTTATTTATAATATTGATAATTATGTATTTGCAAAAGTTAAAGTTGAAACCTCTGTTACTCTTTTCAATAGGGTTGTTCATTTGTATTGCTCCTGTTTTTGTTCGAAATATCGTAGTCGCCGATGACCCTGTTTTGATTGCATCGCAAGGTGGAATCAATTTGTATGTTGGGAACAATGATGCTGCCAATGGAATCTCTGCGGTTCTCCCAGCGCCATTAGGGTTTAATTGGCATATAAAACAGATTAGTTATATTGCCGAAAAAGATATAGGTACAAAACTTTCTCAGAGCGAGATATCATCATACTGGACATCAAAAGCGATTGATTGGATATTTGCAAATCCTGGACAATTTATACAATTATATTTTGAGAAGATGTATCATAATATTTCCAATCGGGAGATTTCCAATAACAGATATTTACAGGTTTACTTTAATAAAGTAAACTTGCTTAAGTATAATAAGTTGTCATTTGGAATTCTGTTTTCATTAACAATCCTATCTCTTCTTATAACCGGTCGTGAGAACAAATTTGCTTTGTTTTTATTAGGCTTGATAGTTTTGTATATTCTTATGACCTCGTTGTTCTTTTTCAGTAGTCGTTTTCGTCTACCTCTGATTCCGTTTTATATAATTTTAGGTAGTCATAGTTTAGTGGCGATACAAATGTTGTTACGCAAAAAGCCTCGTTATGCTTTTAAATTAGTCGGCATAGCATTAGTTGTTGGTCTGTTTTCGTTTTATCCGTTTGTTTCGCTTCCTACAGGTTCTGCCTCGCATGTCTATGCATCAAAAGGTCTTTATTACTCGGCAAATGGTGATTTAGGAACGGCATTAACATATTTTAAAAAAGCAAATGAACTGGATCCGGATTATGCTGAGAATAATTTAAATATTGGGGCGATATTTTTGGAGATGGGTAATGTTGATTCTGCTCGATATTATATAAATAAAGAAAAAGAGTTACACCCATTGCAATCAAAAGGGTTCACCAACGCAGCATCGATTTTTCAAAGTTTAGAGATGCATGATTCTGCCTTAGTTGCAATAAACAGATCTCTTGGCTTAGAGCCATATCAAATTTTATCGAATCTACTTTATGTACGGATTATTTTCAAACAACATTTTTCATTTTTTGACATTCAAGATAAACTGCGTGAGGTTAGAGAACGAACCGACGATAATATTTATGTTTTAAATGAGATGGCTCTCCATATTTATAATGATTCGACGATTAATAACAGACTTGCGATTTCTATATTAAAAGATGCGGTTGAGACATCTCCTCCTCCTATTGAGACCGACGATGCTTCGTTTGAGTATTCGTCATCAAATAGTATTAGCGAGTGGAACAAACAAAAGGCAAAATCTTATTATCATTTAGGATATATATACGGTATATCAGGTCAGTTTGAAGAAGCGGTTTTAAGCAGTAAGAAGTCACTAGAACTTGATTCAACATTTGTTGAAGCGTATGTAAATCTTGTCAGTGGTTATTGATCACTCAATCAAATAGACGATGGTAAAAGAATTTTAGGTATCGCATTACAAAAGTTTCCTCAACATAAAAATCTTCGTAAGATACAAAACCTTCTCCAATAAAAAAAGGGACTGAAGTTTCCTTCAATCCCTTAATCTATTTTAAGTAAGAACTCTCAGTTAGTTACCTGAAATTGCTCTTTCTTCAGCTTGATCTATCATGCGTTGTTCATATCTTGAACGAGCATCGTCAAGAGAAATTTTATTCGGAGCATCTTCATATCTATTTTCTTGAACAGTCGAACTATTCAATGCTGTTTCATACAACCAGTCTAAGACAGAGTTTGTAATCTTCTGAGCTTGAAGTTCTTCAATAGTCAGCATGGTAAAGTTAAAGTGAACAGATCTAAAGAAGTTAGATTCTAGGCGATGTCCAACTGGAGCACCTTCGTAATCATCTTCAAAACCAGGACCATATTTTGATTTATATAGATACATAACTTCTGTTCCCGGAGCTCTTGAACACCAGTTTACCTCTGGTACTGCAGCAATAGTGTCTCTCCAGCCAAGAGATGGTTCATAAAAGAAAGTATCTAAGAAAGTAAGAGTAGTATGCCAACCCAATCTGGTATGCAGAAAAGATGTATCAATATCTAAACTTGGCCATGCGGCTTCGTTTATAGAGTACGTACCAACAAAGTCTTCATTCCTCTTCATTAGCTCAGGTGGGACAAATGGTTCAAATGCTTTACCGAACCAAGCAGAATAAGTCCAACCCATAACTCCAAAATAAAGCCTAAAGTCAAATGAAGCAGAAATATCAACTGATGTTACAGATCCAGGTTGTACAGGTCCTGCATTTCTCCAGTTAGCCCATACATTGATCCCAGCATCCATGGCAGTTAATATTTCGGGGTAACTAACTCCTCCAACATCGACAAATCCTGACGACTTAAAGCTTTCATTATAGAGAATCAGTACTTTATGTTTTAACAAGTACTTAATTGGAATACCATTAACACCAAAATACTTACGTGCGATAATATAATCAATACCTGAGACACCGATTTCAGCGTCGTAAGTTACTTCACTCGCTGTAAAGAAGGAAGTATCAAAGAGAACAGTCCCAGACGGTCTTGTTGCGCCCCATTCATGAATGAGGTCATACCAAAATCCTTTAGCCAATTCAAGACTAATATATTGTGCATGATTTTCTTGAGCATTAGCCGGTGTTGGAGTGAAATCTATCACAGCAATATCACGTTCATATTTAGGATTGATTACCGGGAATGATTTAAAAGCCGGAGTTAAATCTTTAACAAAAGCATCATCACGAGAACGAACCCAGAGATAAAACTAAATTCAACGGTTGTGTCAGAAGTAGATTTTTTATACACATTATATAAAGTATCTCTTTCGTTTTGCACCCATTGGTCAATACCATTAAAAGAGCTTGTCACAAGTAATGATGAAATAAGAGGATCATCAACTCTTATGATTTTATCTCTTTTATAGAATGCCAACAAAGTATCAGAATCATAGAACGCCTGATTATATAATATTGTATCACATAGTTCTAAAGTGTAAATAGAATCAACCGTACTTATCGTAGTGTCACGACACCTGATGATATTATCACCTAAGTAAAATACTTCAGCTTCATTAGAAACAACAACGTCGTCAATCAATGTGTTATTGATACGATCAATGATAGAATCTTCAAATGGTCCAAAAAGTCTCCACTCATAATCAAATGGAGGTGGGGTCAGACCGATTTCATCATAATCTTTACGATCAGAGCCAACCCAATTAAACCTTAAACCAGTAACAATACCACCTTCAAAAACAGAGTTTACAAAAGGTAATTGATTACTAAAATCAAGCAGCCGTGTTTCCGGTGGGTTATCATTTCTATTGAAAAATTTAGCGGCAACTTCAGAGCCTAAGTTTTCTCTATCGAATGCTTGTAAAAGAATAAACTGTGTAATCGGATTCGTTACCGGATTTATAGTATCAGCAGTCAATGGTAGAACATTAGTCGTATGTGGATCAGCTACATCGTGGTCAATGTTGATTTGCACCCAGTCAGTATCATGTAATGTACTAATATAATTAGGAATTCCAGAAACACCATTGACTAAAATAGTATCAGCAATATGATAGCGATAATAATCAATAAGTCCATCAGGATCAGAACCGATCCAATAGACTTCCGGGTTTCTAGAGAATTGTTGACCTTCAGGTGGGATATTTACAAATTCAACAATAGGTTTTAAATTTTGATTTAGCTCACCATTAATTGTATCAGAGCATCCGCTAAAGACGAACAACGACACCATAGCAATAAAGAACGATTGCAGGACAATTAAGCTTATTTTATTTTTATTCATAATTTTCATATTCATTTAACTTTCCCGACTTTCTTTAAAATGCCAATGACATTGTAAAACGGTGAACTTCTGTCAAGATTCCAAAGTCCTGGAAGGCGTAATCGAATCGTATTTCGCTGTCTTCACCAAATGGCACTCTTACTCCGCCACCTGCTGTAAGTCCGTCTTCGTCATAGTTAAAACGAGACCCGCCACGTAAGACGAAACGATCATTAAAAGTATACTCAAGACCGGTGTTATATTTTTCTAAGTTATCAGATGGATGAGCACCCTCAGCCGCAAAAGTTAAAACATGGTTTTCGCTTTCAATAATATTTATTGTCCCACCAAATTTAAAGTTGATAGGAAGAGGTGCTGATTTACTGATTAAAGTAATGTCAGGTCCAAAGTTTGAAATAGACATAGCGATTTTGAAACCTCTAAAACCGGTGTCATAGTTGGTTCCAACGTCGGCAGCCCAACCAGATGCGGAGTAATCATGAGTATCTACGCCAATGTATTTCACAGAAAGCCCAATAGAGAAACGGTCAGTCAAGTATCTTCCATAACTGATAGATACAGCATTGTTCTGCCATCTAAAAGTTCTGCCTGTTCCGCCGATTTCACCACTTTCATATGTAGTTTCAATCATATCGCCTGAGTTGAGTGAATAAATACCAATGCCTAAGACACCACCAACAGATTCAAGTGGAAGTCCAAAAGCAAAGAATGAATAATTCACATCGGCAGGCATTAGAATCAATGTAAATGCTGCTTCATACCCGAATAAGTTAACTAATCCAGCCGGATTATAATAGACAGCCGAGATATCATCAGCAGCTGCTGTAAAAGCTTCAGCCATACCCATTGCTCTTGCGGACACCCCTAGCTCTAAGAATTGAGAGCCAGTAGTACCAACTTTTGCTTGAGCATTAACAGTTGATGGCATAAGTAAAGCAATCAATGTTAAGAGTATAGCAAGGCTTAATGTCAGTGTTCTGCGCAGAGATACTCCGCTCAGTTTTGTGTTACTTGCCAAAGACATAATATCCTCTTTATTTCTAATAATATTTTTCACCATTATAAGTTGATTTCAACTCCTAACCTAATTTGACGCCCGTAATCATAGTTACTTGGATCGTTATCGAAAGCAGTACCTTCATTGATTTCACCATTTGTATTATTATTCGTAAAAGGAAGCCCTGTATTACTATATACAAAGTTTACATTTCGACTATCAAATACGTTTTCAACCTGCAAAATCATTTTATTATCTAGACCAAATATTGCGAAATCTTTTGAGAAACGAACATCAAAGTTAAGTACCGATGGTTTCCGTAAGGAGTTTCTTTGAATATTTTCACCAAGGGCAGTATTCACATTAGGATAATCAGAACTTGGTGTGAAAGGTCTTCCACTTTCAAAATACATTTGTACATCCATAGACCAACCGTTTGGAATTGGAAGTCCAAAAAGTTTTGGTTTTTTTGTATTTGGAACGAATACTTGGACAGATGATGTAAATCTGTGACGTACATCATTATCCAATGGTGCTTCATCTAATGGATCGCGAGAAAGTTCAAAATCAGATTGGTAATCAGAGTTTGTTTGTGATGCTTTACCAAAGGCAAAGGCATAAGTATAACTGAGTCTACCATTAACGAGACCAGCTCCTCTTTTTTCCAATGTCATTTCAAATCCACGACCACGACCATAATCAGAATTTCGATACTGCTGACGGAACAAGCCACCAACACGAACTGATTTAGGATTGATTTTATCAAATTCATCTTTAAAATAACCAGAGATATCAAGAGAGTAACTTTCGTTCATAGCGTATCTTACACCAAATGAGTATTGGATAGTCTTCATATAGTCCAGGTTATAGTTACCGATAACAGTATTTAAACTAACCGATGCTGTGTTTCTTTGATACATATATGTAAGAGCAGGTCTTTGGTAGAAATGCCCATAGTTGAAATGCACTTTTGCTTTATCAGAGATTGGATAAGAGAAACCGATACGAGGTGAGAATTTTTGTCTATCACCTAAGATAATACCGGAACCTAAATCATCATTACGAGCGATTTCAACTAAATCATTTTTATCTTGAATAAAGAAATCCCATCTAAATCCTAAGGATGCAATCATCGAGCCATATTCCAGTTTGTCACGGAAATAAACTTGACCACCCCAAGGGTCATAAGCAAACATATCTCTGAAAGATCCTCTATCAGGGAATGGTCCGCCATCAGGACGTCCGGTATATTGTAGATACGGTTGTTGAATTTCTTGATATACTAAATCTTCTCTTTGTAATGCGACGCCACCTTTTAACTCGTGGTTACCAAGCTGAACAAACATTTTAAATTCACCACGAAGAGTTTTAACTTCTCTTTCATGCCAAATAGCAGCTTCACTATATGTATCAACATCATAAAAAGAATTTGATGACCCACCATCCCAGACACCATTACCATTTATATCAGTAAAAGGTTCACCGATATCATACTGAGAATTAGGTAAGTCATAAAGTCCATTACTGTTTCTATCTAAGAATGGAACACCAGGCTGCCAAGCATCCTCAGGCCCATTATAAAGACCATCATGGTTTAAATCCATATTGTTTTCGGTAGTATCACGAATAAAAATATTAATACCTTTGTTATAGACACCATTATCATCAACATCGATAAAAGATTCACCAATGACAGAATCGCCATCAAAGTATGGTTCTGCAGTATGCTGACCGATTCTGGATTCAAGCTCTGAATCTAGCAGACCGTTGCCATTTTTATCGTTTAAGAAATCACCCTCATCCCAAAGGCCATTGCCATTTAAGTCAAGGAATGGTTCGCCTTCCAGGCTATCAATAATACCATTATCATTAAATCTAAAGTCTGAAAAGATTGCAGTGGCACCTTGCTGGTTTATTTCAAAGTTTGATTCGCCAAGCGTGTAAGCGGCACCGGTAACATTGATACCGTAATCTGTGGTATCCGGAAAAAGATTGATGATAGGTTCAGGGGCATCATAGACGCCATTGTTATTTCTGTCTTCATAGCTTTCCCATTCTGTATCAAAAAAGAATTGGTCAGCTTCAAGACCTACATCAGCATTATCAATATCACCCGGTTTTTGTGTTGTACCATTTTTAGAATATGAACCGATAAATTCGTAGTTCATGTTTTTGTTTACTTGTTGGGAAATTTCAAATGAGAACGTACTCCATTTATTAATATTATATGGAGCAGTTTGTGCGGTGTATCTATGTTCCCAATCAAATAAAACCTGACGAGTCTGAGAATTTTTATAAGACATAATAATAGTCATACTCTGAACAGGTCTGAACTTAATATTCCCCATCCAATAGTAGTTATTATATTGTTTGTTTGGAACAGAAAGACCTAAGACGTTAAATGATGAGTAATCTCTTGCAGTAATATCGGTATCAAAACGATCATACTGATAGTTGCCATCACTTTTATCCATTTCAGCATAGAAGAAATAAGTAAGTTCTTTATCTTCAAAGTAGTTGATACCTAAAGCAGGAAGAATTTTACTTTTAAAAATTGGATCAGGACCACTTAGTTTGAAACGGACATAGTCTAAATCTTTAGAATATTTATTCAAGCTTTCATTTCCGAAATCATCAGTAATGTATTGCATGTTTAAACGGGTAACATCCTTTGAACCGGTTTGTGTTTTAATTTTTACAATACCGGAAAGAGCATTACCATATTCTGGATCAAAGCCATCTTTAATAACAGTAAATTCCTGAATCGAACCAGACACTAATGACAACTGTGCACCGGATTGACCTAGACCACCAAGTGGATCGCCTAAAGGAACACCATCAACAATATAGCCAACTTCAAAAGCACGACCACCACGAATAAACACTTCACCTGAGTTGTTTGTCACAACACCAGAGACTGTGTTGAGAAGTTCATCAACAGTCGTTACAGGAGCAGTCGCAATAGTTTCGGCACCAATAGTAACATCGTTTGATGTATTAAATTTGTCAAGAATGTCATGTACAGCAGTAACTTTAATAGTTTTGCCAATATCAGTAACTTCTTTTGTTAACTTAAAGTTCTGTTCATTGGTTAAATCTGAAGTAATTACAACGTTTTCGATTTCAACCTTACTATAACCTAAGCTAGAAATTCTTAAGGTATATTTACCTGGGTCTAATCGTTTAATAAGATATTTACCGTCAAAATCTGTATTAGCACCAGAAGTGGTACCAACGACAAAAACAGAAGCACCAAAAATTGGTTCTCCAGTATCTTTATCAGTTAAGACGCCTTTCACTTGACCTGTAGAGGCAGCAAAAAGGCTTAGAGGTAAAATGGCAAGACAGCCTGCCAGGATGAGAAACGATAGTAATCGCCGCTTACCACTTTCAAACATAACACGTCCTCCTGGATATGTATAACAAATTATTTTTTTTCTCATACTAAATTTATCGCATTAGACTATGTAAAACAATTGATGAGTCATCGAGAGAAATATTTTATTACAACTTCATCACAGTTAGCTACTTATCTAATGGAATACTCCTATCATATTTTTAATTATACAAAAGACGAAGATAGCCAAGATTCGCCTAGAATGTCAAGCGATATTTTACTTGTCACCTACCGACTTCAGTAACTTATAGACTTAGTTTGCCTTCACTCTGTTTAATAAAATCTCTTTTTTCTGCAGATTTCTGCAGAACCAAGTTTTTTCTTTTTTCCAAACTTTTTTCTTCATTCATACTCATCACGCTTTCAAGCGTTTCTGCGTTAAAAGCTTTTGCGAAAGTTTTAAAAAACAGAGGCAGATATAGCTGAAACTCCTGATCTGTCAATCGGGCTATCTCTTTTATTCCTAGAGACTTAAAACCATCAGGCGACAAGGCATCGTGTTGCTTGATACCTTTTATTTTAATTGAGCCATGTTGAAGCAAAGCACCGAGTACTCGTCTTTGTGCCGATGCGATAATTTTTTGGTTATCTGCTACTATCTCATTTTTAGAAAATGACGCAAAGCAGGGAGCCTTCAGAAAAAAATCTTTATTTTTTTCGCATTCATGTGATTGCCTTACATAATCTGAAGAAATATCAAAATGATTTAAGAATTGTATCAAGATTTTCGCAATGTCTGAGGAAGCAGCCGAAATAGATTCGCTCACTATTGTCTTATCAATCAAATCAGCACTTAATGCGATAGAGTAGGTGAGTTCTGATTCATCATGAAAGAGTCCTCTCCCCCCTGTCACGCGCCTGATGACCGGTGTTGTGCCTACTTTAGAACTGTCAAATGCTTTGTGATACTGCTGATTAAAACCAAGGGTGATGGTTCCCACCGACCAGCTATACAAGCGGAGACAGATGAGAGATCCTTGGTCGATCACTTTCTGAAACATCCATTCATCAAATGCCATATTAAAATAAGGGTCGGAATTGAAATGTGCATAGGTGAGTATTTTCATATCAAAATGATAAACGATAATTCAGAAGATTTCAAGTCTCTACTTGAAATAGATGCAATAAAAAAGGAGATACATATTGTATCTCCTTGTAATTATTTTCTAATGAGAAAATTTATTTTCTTTTCATTTTTGAGACATCAATATCATACTGTTTGATTTTCAATCTTAGAGTAGATTCCGGGATATTGAGTAGATCGGCAGCATGTTTTTTGACACCTTTTTTCTCTTTGAGTGCTTTTTCGATGAATATTTCTTCATGCTGTTCCAGATAGTCATACAATCCGAAGTCTTCATTAAAAGAAATTTTATCGGAGACATTTGCATTGCACGCGACATTAGTCGGAACTGAAACCGAGAGGCCACTTATTTGCGATGAAAGAATTTCGACCTGAATAACACTTTCATCACCTGAGAGAAGAATCATTTTCTTTACTTCGTTTTCAAGCTCACGAATATTACCCGGCCAGTCATACATTACTAGTTTGGCAAGTGTTGGTGCCGAAAAAGATTTGGATGAACCTTTTAAGAAATGCTCAATCAACAACGGGATGTCATCTTTACGATCTCTTAATGAAGGCAGATTAAAAGTAAGAGCAGAAAGTCGATAGTATAAATCCTGACGGAAAAGTTTTTCACTCATCAGTTCTTTGAGGTCTCTATTCGTTGCCGATATAATACGTACATCAACTTTGCGAGGAACAGTTTCACCCAGACGAATGATTTCTTTTTCTTCCAGAATACGAAGCACTTTTGCCTGGACAGAAAGAGGCATATCACCAATTTCGTCGAGGAAAAAAGTACCACCATCGGCTTCTTCAAAGAGTCCCGATTTGTCCCTGTCAGCACCGGTGAAAGCACCTTTGCGATGTCCAAATAACTCAGACTCTAAAAGTGTTTCCGGTAATGCGGCACAGTTCACCGAGATAAATCGTTTATCTCTCCGATTAGAGTTATAATGTATAGCCTGAGCTAAGACATCTTTGCCTGAACCGGTTTCGCCTTCGATTGAAAGAGAAATGTTTGAATTAAGAACCTGTCTGACCTGAGAAAGCATCTCAAGCATTTCAGAGTTCTTGGTAATGATATTTGGGAAAGCAGCTTTTTGACGAAGCTGATCTTTGAGTCGTAAATTATCTTCAATTAATTTTTGTTTTTGTATTTCAACCCACTTGAAAGCTATAATGTCAGAAAAACCAACGGCAAAGTTGAGCTCATCCTGACTGAATGGGTTCAAAGTATTGTTGCGGCTGATTTTGTCCAGATAGAGATAGCTTACGACGCCATCACTCATCTTAAACGGAATGACAATCATACTCGCGACCATGTCGGTAGAGTCAATGATTAGCCCATTGATAAATGGGTCTCGTCGGCAATCCAAAATAATAGTTGGTTTTGATTTAGAAATCTCTTCACCAAGCAAATTATTGAACCCGATAGCAAATTTTGCCATTTGGTTTTTTGAAATTGGGAACGATGTATTTATTGGAGATTCTACAAAATCTGGTGTATAGACTAAAGCTCTGTCGCCACCTGAACGATTAAGAAGAACCTGTAAAATTTGTTCTAATTGGTTTGTTTTAATATTTGAGATTTCAGTAGGTGTGATAAGGTTGCCAAAAACTTTAAATTCATTTTCTTGGGAGATTGAAAGAGCAACTGCTTGGTCTGATAAAGATTTTAAGAATTTTGAGACTGCTCTAATTTTAACTTTATCATCAAGATCGGTATAGATTTTTTCGGCTTTAGAAAGTGATTTAAATCCATCGGCAAGGTTGCCATGTTTACAATAAAAGACACCTGCTTTGAATTCTGTTTCAGCAATCCAAAATGGTAATTTAAGTTTTTGAAATATTTTGACAACTTCATCGAGAATCAGTTTAATTTTGTCATAATTTTCAGAATTTGCTTCAAGTTTTACATTTATCATGACCAGTAATGTACGAGCAAGCTCAAACGGGTCGCCGACTTCTCTTATAAGGTCTACCGATTGGTTAATATATTCTAAAGCATCGTAATGTTCACCTTGGACGGAGAAAATTTGAGCGATGACTCTTTTTGAGAGTCCAACTTCGACTTTTTCACCAACGGCAAGCGATGTTTCCAAAGCTTTTTGTCCGTATTTCATTGCTTCGTCAATGTTATCTAAAGTGAGTTCGACTTCAGCTAAACGACGTACTGATTGTGAGACCATATCAGAATTTGGAGCGATTAGAAGACCTTGTTCGTATGCTTTCGTCAGGAACGATTTTGCTTTGAAGTTATCACCTTTTTCAAAAGCAAGTTCACCGGCATATTCTAAGTAGATAAATTTTTCACGTTTTAGATCAAGCCTGTATATGATTTCCAGAGCTGTGTCTAAAGTCTTTGAGGCAAGATGGAATTTACGTAACCGCATTTGCAGATAAGCAAGAGAAAGAGTGTTGATAGCAAGAGGGGTTTCGTCGTTATTTGTTCTATTATATTCTAAAACTTCGAGAGTTTCTTTTTCAGCAACTTCCCATTGACCGGTAAAGACTCTTGTACGAGCCAAGTTACCTCGGAGCTGTGCGACTTTTCTTGGGTTATTGCGAACATGGGTGAGACCATCTTCGAGAGCTTCGACAACATCGTTATAGTTACATCGGATAAAAGAGATACCAGCCAAAGTATTTAGAGAATCAGCTTGTCCGATATCATCACCACATCTACGATACGATGCGAGACCATCTCTGGCTCTCATTTCAGCATTCTTTAAATCTCCAAGGGCTGAATATGTTTTAGATAAGATAAGTTGAATTTTGCCGAACCGTTTATTTAAGGAATAATCGGCAAGTAGCTTCACACTTTTGAGACCAAAGTCTATAGCTTTTTTATAATTACTTTTATAGTATTCACTGTCTGCCGCAAGAGAGTAGTAAAGCCCAAGCTCATACTCTTTTACTTTATAATCATCAATTTGCAGTTTGGCGAATTCTACAGCAGCAAATTTATGTTTACGTTGTCGAAACAGTTCTTCGACTTCTAATAATTTATCATCAAAAACAATTTTTGGCGAGGAAAGATTCATAGTATTCTTACTATATTAAATTGTTTATAATTTCTACTATTTAGTTAATTAGATCGTGACAATTTACCTCGATATTTTAGTACTGTTTTCTTGTCTTTTTCAAGGGTAACTTTGTTTATCGTAAATAGCTCACTATTGTAAAGCCAAATAGAAAAACTACTTGATAACGAGAAAGTTGACCATAAGAAATCATTGTTCCCATTTTTGAAATCAGAAGATATAGTGTTGTCATCAAAATTAGTAGAATCGTTGACATAGCCATCTAGATCCCATGGGTGGGTATCACTAAAATCATCTTCAGCGCCTTCACCAGCAATAATAGATGCCGAGAAAACAGACATACTAAAGGCAATGAAAAAGATGAGTTTAAAGAATGTAACTTGTTTCATTTCGTGTTTTCTCCTTAAATATCCTAAGGATTATATATAATTATTATTTACAAAATTTTGTTTACACAAAAGTATTATCAAGAAGTCGATTTATTGAGAGGTTAAAAAGAATGTTAATATTCAATTAATCACCGACTTAACGCATTTTCTGCTTAACATAAAGGTAAGAAATATCAATTGTTTGTCAAGTAGCATCTTACTATCGCAGAATGTGCGTCTAAAGATGGTTATAGTCTTTTATGAAACATAAATTGTGAAGGTTGCATAAAATTGGTGTATTATAGCATTTATAACGTTTTACCGGCTATGCCAGCAATAATTGTACTGCCTGAAAAGTTCTGTCGACTGTAATTTCACGCATACATGCCATAAAGTCCTCTCCCTTGTTTGGGCAGACATTTTTGACACAGCTTATACATTCTAATTGATCTTGAAAGAGTAGCACTTTATCCGATGCTATCGGAGAAGTCGATTTGGGGTCATCGGCACCTGACAGGACAACAACGGGGACTCCTACAGCGGCGGCAATATGTGCCGGACCTGAGTCGTTGCCGACAAAAAGTTTGGCAAGTGAAATAACTGACGCTACTTCACGGATCGAGGTTACCCCTGCCATGTTTTTGACTGCATCGGTTCCGCAAGCTGATGCTATTTCATCACCGATATTTTTGTCATCTTCGGTACCTACTAAGACGACTTTCAATTTTAATTCGGCGATAATTTTTTTAATCAGTTCTATATAATTATCTTTACCCCATCGTCTTGATTCGGCAACTGCTCGAAATGAGAGAGCTATAAAATCGAACTTACGAGGCAGGTCATAATTTTCAAGCAATGATGCTGCTTTGTTCATGTCATCGTCATTGAGGAAAAGTTTTGGTTTTACATATTCGATATCTTTGCCCGAGCCTCTTCTGAGGAGGTTGTAATACAACTCCGAACGATGTACCGAATTTATCGGCATTGGAAGTGGAAGCGGTTTTGAAAGAAGTAGCCGTCTGCCATCGGTAATGTATCCGATACGTTCTTTGACGCCTGCCAGTTTAAAACCTGCGGCAGAGCCAAACGATGGTGGGAGAATATAGCCGACATCATATTTCACATTACCTAATAATTCTTTCATCTTGGTAATAGCAACCAAACCATGGGTATATTTTTTGGGAATAGTAATAACTTCATCTATGGAAGGGTTCGATAGAAATAAATCGGCTAGAGATTCAGGGACTAAGACAGTAAGATGCCCAGCCGGGTATGCTTCTTTCACTTCGTTTACCATCGGTAATGCCATAAGACAATCGCCTAGATGGTTTGGGGTGCGGATTATAATTTTTTGTTCCATTAGCTTCTGAATGTGCCTTCTAGTTCAAACTTTGATTTATAATACTCTTTGAGTTCAAGGAGCAATTTGTCCTGTGCTTCAAGGTAATATATCTTACTATCGAATAATTCCAAAGTAGAAATTTGTCCATCTTTGTGACGGAATTCAGCGATTGACAGTTTATTTTTGGCGAGTTCTATCTGTTTTTTTATAACAGCGAGCTTACGAAAGCTAATATCGAGTTTATTTATAAGGGTTGTGATTTGTGCTTTGGCAGATTTTTTAATTTTTTCAAATGCGATTTTTGATTTTTGCGATGAAAGCTTTGCTGCTTTAATTTCGGCACCTTTGGAGCCACCATCCCAGATTGGCAGAGTAAAATTAACAGACATGCCCCAACTGTCGGTGTTGTTTGTACTGGATGTGTTCAACACTTCGATGTCACCACGAACAAGAGAATAATTTGCTTCAATTGAACCTGTTAAGCCATGCGATGATGCGGTAAAGTCGGAAGCCCGTTTTGATTTATTGTAATCATGCTTTGCTTTTAGGAGAGTGATTGAATTTTCCCAGTTGGCAGTATAAATTTTCTTCTGATTCTCTGTTAATTTTTCTGTAACTGTTGGAGTTAATGTGTTGATTTCATCGGAGAGTTCTAGATCGAGCAAGAGTGCAAGTTCTCTCTTTCTTTCGTTTCGCTCATTCTCTTTATCAAACATCTGTAGTTCAGCATCCAAAAGATTTGATTCCGACGTCAGCCAGTTTTCCTCTGATAGGATACCTTCTGAAAATTTCGATGAGTCGATAACTTTTTGAATTTGAGCTGATTCAGTTTTATATGTTTCTATCGTATATTGTAATCTTGTTTGCAAAATACCGAAATATGCATCGACAATTTCAGTTTTCACAAGAGTTACTTCCTGCACTTTGACCAATTCAGCAATACTTAAATCATCTTTTTTATTTTTTAAATCATATTTTGGTTGTGATGGTTTTAAGAGTGGTTGGGTGAGAGAAAAATCGAACTGGCCTTGTTTGTTAATCTGGTTTACATCAACGATCTCTCTACTTAAAATATTGCCCGCAGTATCACGTGTTGTAAAGACTTGTGGAAAATCGGCATCTTTGTTGAACAATCTACTTTGCAAACTGAATTCACCACCAGTAATAAGCGATTGTTTGAGAGTGATATCAGCATCGAAATCGAAGTTGGTTCTTCGGTTCAAAGTTTTGTCAGGTTGCCCCGGGAGATAATCAAAACTTTCAAAGACACGATAGACCGGAAGTTGTCCATTGATAGAAATTTCGGGAACGTAGAAGTTGATTCGTTCGGCTTGGTATTGCTGACGGGCAACTTCGAGGTCTCCCTCAATTATAGCACCTCTGTCAGATTTGAGCAACGCCATCTCGACGGCATCGGATAGTGAAAGATCGATAGCCATGACATTGGATGATACAGCTAAGAGAGTAACAGTAAAAAATATTTTCAGATAATTCATTTATACACCTCGATAAACTTATTCATAACGTAATGAATCTATAACATTTAATTTGGCAGCTTTGTTGGCAGGATATAATCCAAAACCAACGCCAACAGCAGTAGAGACTCCAACAGATAAAACTATTGAATAGACAGATACAATCGTCGGCCAGTCGGCATAGTACGCAATAACTTTTGCAAGAGTCAAGCCTATGACAATGCCAATAACACATCCACTCAGGCAAATCGTTACTGCCTCGATTAGAAACTGTCGCATAATATGTACTCTTGTTGCTCCGACCGCTCTGCGGATACCAATCTCTTTGGTTCGTTCAAGCACGGTAGCAAGCATGATGTTCATGATACCGATACCACCAACAAGCAGAGAGATCCCTGCGATTGCTCCCATAACAAAGTTGAAAATCTGTTGTGTTTTTTGCGATTGTCTGAGCAAAGATTCGGGGACAACAATATCGTAGTCGTCAACATTGTGATGGCGACGGCTAAGGATTGATTCTATTAGTTTTGTTGCAGGTTGGACATATTTTAGGTCGGTGACTGTAATAGTCAGCTGGTCGACTTCGGGGACATTGTATTTCGTTTCATCAACTTGTGAAGAGAAAAAATGTCTTCCGCCACGGCTTGAATTGTTCAGCGTTGAACGTTCAATTTTTTTTGTGGCTGTAGTATATGGAATATAAATATCTTCGTTCAGATTTTTTAATTCGAAGCCTTCGACTTTTCCACGAGCAATATATTTATCAGCCATGATACCAATTACAACAAAACTTAAATCGCCAATTTTTATACTTTTGCCAATAGGATTTGAAAATGCAAACAAGGCTCTTTTTGCCTTGGCACCCAAAACACAGACCTGGGTATAACTTTCTAAATCAAGTTTGGTAATGAATCGTCCTTTTTCAACTTCAACAGATGATGCGTAGATATAGTCAGGTGTTGTTGCGACAACTCGAGCGTGGACTTCTTCGGAACCATAGTAAACCGATGTTACCGCTTCAAAACGTTGCGGGACGATATTTTTAAAGAGTGCATCAAATTGTAAAATATTTTCGCCATCAGCAATTGATAAGCCAGATGATCTGGCGAGTCCCATATCGGAACTTAAGCCTGCATCGGGGATTTTTGCCTGTACTATAATATTATTGATTCCTAAAATAGAAATCTGTTCGAGAGCTTCCTGTTTGGCACCCTCGCCAATTGATAGCATTGCAATCACAGCCCCAACGCCAGAAATAACACCAAGCATGGTTAGAAGTGTGCGAAGTTTGTGGGCGAGCAGGGCGTTAAACGAGATAGCTAGTGTTTCTTTATCAAACATTATCTACCTTTACCCCCACGACCAGAAGGACGTTTGCCACTTTTTGATTTACTTCTGTCTTTATTGATTTCGGGTTCCGTTGCTTTGTCACCCGGGAGACCTTGTTCATCTAAAGTAGGATTCAACAGACAGATTTCTTCGTCGCCATCGAGACCTTCCAAAATTTGAATCGACATAGAGTTTTTGATACCAACGTTGACCGGTCGGTTCTTTTTATTTTTCAGATAGACAATCGTTTCGCCCTGTTTTTCAAATACAGCTTCAAGGGGAACAGAAATAACATCCTGCATACGGCTGATAATAATTTTCGCCGAGGCAGACATGCCCGGTTTGAGTTCACCATCGT
This sequence comes from Candidatus Zixiibacteriota bacterium, assembly GCA_024278935.1. Taxonomy (GTDB): domain Bacteria; phylum Zixibacteria; class MSB-5A5; order GN15; family FEB-12; genus QQUK01. The sequence continues at coordinate 149,262 of JAJRSF010000048.1, read as the reverse complement.
TGTCGCTGATAGCAACCTCGATATCAAAAACATTTATTTTAGAACCGGATTCTTTGCGACGTGCTAAAGTAGATTTTTTAATGATGACACCGTTGTAGGTTCTATCAGGGAAAGCATCAAGGTTGATAAGAACTTCCTGAGTGGTGTCGACTTTACTGGCGTCGATTTCTGAAACGGTTGTTTTAACAATCATTTCAGAAAGGTCAGGAATATTTATAAGCCCCTGCCCCGGCCATGGAGAGTCACCTTCCTGTACTTTGTCCATCGTGCCGCCTTTCCAGATTTCTAAATAAACTACAAGCCCAGGGATTGGTGCTTTGATAGTCATCTGGTCTAGTTCTCGTTCAGCTTTTTTGACTTTTTCACGGGAACGGTCAGCTTCGACTTCAGCTTTATCAACATCAGCTTTTAACTGTTCAAGTCGTGCGGCGAAGTTGAGTTCAGCAAGTTAGTATTCCATCTTTGCTTCTTCACCAATACGGGGCGCATCATATTTTTTTTCATCATAATTACGTTTTGCTTTTTCTAAATCAAGCTTGAGCTGTTTTTCCTGAATGGTGTACTCTTTTTTTGCCCGCTCAAGTGAGTTGATATTGATTTTTAAATTTGACTGATTGTCCGACAGGTCGGTCATCTGTTGTGATGCGTCGAATTTGATAACCGGGTCACCCTCTTCGACCATTGTACCTTCGGGAGCAAGCCATGTTATCTGCAGACCACGTACTCGAGGACATGAGATAGTCATTGAACGCTTAGCGTCGATAGAACCGTTTTCATTTAAGGCGACTATAAACTCGCCTTGAGTTACTTGTGTTGTGGGGATTTCAAACGATGTAGAAAAGATGGCATTCACACCATAGTACAGGGTGAGAACAAGTGCCAACACGATGATGATATAATAAGACTTTTTCAAACTAACAACCTTCCTCTATACAAACCTACTATTTTTATATTATATGATACTACGCAAAATTTAAAAAGTTGCTAATTATCTCTGTTTATTTTCCACCTTCTGTGTGTCCACATCCATTGATCGGGGTATTTGAGAATAATTTTCTCAAGGAATGCGAGATACTCTTTGGTCATACGTATTAAATCAGCCTTTTCATCGAGAGAATCTGACGGATAGATGCCTTCGCCGATATGAACTTCGTATTTTTCAAACGATACTCTTCGCATCACAGCCGGGATAATCGGACAGTTTTGTTTTTTGGCAAAAAGACCGGGTCCTTTTGCGACCGATGCTTTTTTGCCAAAGAAGTCGAGTATCAGGCTTTCTGATGGGTCATGCTGGTCGGCGGCAAGGACAACAAAGCGGTTATTTTTGAGCGATGTCATAATCTCACGCAGTGTAGACAGTTTCATTTGAATCTGCCCAAATTTCAAATACCCTCTTAGTTTGGCAATTAATTTATTAACAAGCGGATTGCTTTGGATTTTGACCACGATATCGATTGGGAAGCCTGCGGCGTGAACCCATCCGCCCGCCATCTCCCAATGTCCAAAATGTGCGGTGGCGATTATACCGCCTCGTTTTTCATCGATTGCTTTTTGCAAAGGGGAAATATCCTGGCAATGAACGATCTCTTTGATTTTGCTATGCGAAAAATTCTTAAAGCGTGCCATGTCGATAAATGTCTGTCCGATATTTTCAAAAGAACGCAAGGCGATTTCATCGTACTGGTCATCGGTGATAGAATCTTTGAAAGCATACCGCAGATTATCAATTGCAATTTTTTTTCGCTTTGGAAGTAAACGGCTAAAAAGACGCCCGATAAACTTTCCGAATCTGTCGGCAGTTTCATTAGACATCAGATTGACTAGTCCAAATCCAAATTTGGTAGCAATATATTCTATGTTATGTTTTACTGTCGCCATGCCTCGTCGTCATCTTCTATTTGTTCAGGATTATCAGGGTCACCGTAATCAAAATCTTTTGATTCCAGTTTTTCTTCTACATCCCATTTTTTATAATACTCTCTTCTTTTTTTAAACTGTAAAAAGAAAGCATACACAACTATACCCGCTAAGGCAATCCAGAAAAAAATTGTATACATAAATAAACTCGCATAATTAAATTGTTTGTGTAACGAGATTTTAAAATCGTTTTGAAATTCTATTAATGTTGACCCGGTTGTAATATATATCGCTTCATTGACAGATTTGTTACTATTTATCTGTTCTAAAAATATTCTGAGTGAGCTTTGACCGTAATTTTTGAGCAGAAAGCGAATTGCTAAATATGATTCGGCATAGGCAGTTTGTGCTTTGCCGGCATGAAAACGATTGACCATTTCGATTTCTTCTAAGTCAATAATTTTTCCAAATACAGCCGCCTGTCCCATAGCAATATTGTTTGACCAACTCCACTCCATTGATACGAACATGGCGACGCCTTCGTTGAACCATCTGGGAGGTTCCTGAAATGGTGATTTGTGGGCAACGGCAAGATGGGCATATTCATGAATGAGTAATTGGTCTAAAGATTTATTGAGGTTAAAGCTATCGGGTGATTTTATAACGATCATTTTTCGTTGTGGAATTGCTGCCGCCGCTCCCCAATCAGGGAAATGTCCGCTGACGAGTGAATTGAATTCATCAAGATTTGATAAAAGATAGACAGATGGTTTGTACGAAAGAGAATCCTGAAACAGCTCAATCATATATTGGCGGGTTTCAAGTAGCAGAGAATCGGCAAGCTCGATATAGTGTGGAGAATCAAAATAATATATAAAGTGAGACTTTTCGACCGGCTCAATTTTTGTGCCAGCACTAAAGAGAGATGTCGAAAAGATTATAAAGAACAACAAAGTTATGAATATTTGATTTTTTAAGAATCGCATATCCGAAGATAGTCATTTTGGATTGATTATCAAGTGGTTCATGTTCATTACTTTAGAAATTTACTTAGAAAGAATTCTTGACAAACTGGTGGAAAATAATATTTTGAGCTAAAATTAACACCAAGAGATAAGGATTATATCATGAACGTTTTTGAATATGCAATGCAGATGGAGCTCGACGGGAAGGCATACTACGAAGAAGCAGCCACAAAAGTTGATGAGCCAGAGCTTAAAAAAATACTTTTAGAAATTGCCGGTGACGAGCAGAAACATTATATCCTATTTAAGTCTATGAAAGATGGGAATGATGTGGAGTATGTAGAATCTGAGGCATCGACAATTTTTGAATCTGTGAAAAATATTTTTGTGAAATTAAAAGAAGAAAACAAAGATTTCTCTTTTCCAAATGATGCCAAAAGTTTGTGGGAACAAGCTCGCGATGTTGAGAAAAAAGCGGAAGAGTTTTACCGTGCTGAAGCTGAAAAATTGGATAATGCGAAAAATGCTGCTATTTTACATAAAATTGCCGACGAAGAACACCGTCATTGGGTAACAATGGAAAATGTTATCAATTTTATTGATAAACCAAACCAATGGCTTGAAGATGGCGAATGGAGAGATTTAGATAGTTAAAAAGATTTTATATTGTAAGAAAAAAGCAGTTATTGTAACTGCTTTTTTTATGCCTATTTGATTTCTAAGGCTGTCTTTTGAATCAGTTCCCAAGCAGAATCAACATGAGATTTGGTGACATCGGACTGACCAATCAACATTCGGATTACATACTTGCCATGCAGTTTTGTGTGGGTGACAAACATCTTCCCGGTTGCATTTAGTGATTCGAGAATTCTCAGGTTCATATCGTTGAGGGTGTCAATGTCTAAACTAGTGTCAGGCACAAACCGAAAACAGAGCAGATTTAAAGAACGTGGGGCGAGTAGTTCAAACTGTGGGTGCTGTTTGATTTGCGTTTCTAAATCAGTCGCCAGATTGATATGATTGCGAATCATTGATTGAATTCCCTCGATGCCGTACGAACGAAGCACAAACCAAAGTTTTAATGCACGGAAACGTCGACCGAGTGGGATTCCCCAATCACGATAATTGTTCACATCGAGTTTTTCAGCTGTCTTGAGATACTCAGGCATGATTTCAAATGTCTTGACCAAGGCTTCTTCATCTTTGACAAAATAAGCCGAACAGTCAAAATTGGTCAACATCCATTTATGCGGATTAAAAACAAAACTATCGGCTAATTCGATACCATCTATCATAAATTTCATTTCATCAAGCACAAGAGCCGAACCTGCAAAGGCAGCATCGACATGGAGCCAGATTTTATACTTTTGACAAATTTCACCAATCGGTTTTAGCGGGCCGATAGCGGTTGTTGATGTTGTCCCGAGAGTTGCTATAACGGCAAGAGGAGTGAAACCTTTTTCGACATCTTCTTGAATCGCCTGTGCAAGTTTGCCAGGTCGCATCGCAAAAGAATCGTCAACATCAACTTTAATCAGATTGTCAGAACCAAAGCCAGCAATTTTGACCGCTTTATCTATAGAGGAATGTGTTTCCGATGAACAGTAGACTCTGTATTTTTGCTGAGCGAAACCATGTTGGTTTATGGCATAGTCAGAAGATTTTTCACGAGCAGATAACAGTGACGCTAATGTTGCGGTTGAGGCGGTGTCTTGAATTACGCCCGACCAACTTTCAGGGAGCGAAAGCATTTGGCGGAGCCATATCATGACTTGCTCTTCAAGTTCAGCTGCTGCCGGCGAAGTTTGCCAGACCATACATGGGGCGGCAAGTGTTGAAGTTAACATCTCGCCTAAAATTGACGGTGGCGAACTGTTGGCAGGAAAGTATGCAAAAAATGATGGGTGCTGCCAATGGGTAATACCGGGCATAATTATTTTTTCGAAATCATCGAAGACAGATTTGAAATCTTCTGCTTTTTGTGGTGCAGAATTTGGGAGTTTGTCAAATATTTCTTTGGGAGCTACTTGCGATTTGACCGGAAGTTTTTCGATATTTTCGAGATAGTCAGCCATCCAGTCGACAAGTTCGTGAGCCTGTTTGCGAAATTCTTTTTTATCCATGTGTAATGATACATTAATCTTGTATTAAAATCAAGAAACAGTCTGTTAGTAAGTTAGTTGACCTTAAACAACTAGAGGGTTAATCTGTAGATAATTCCATAACTTGATTCAGAATGCAATTAAATAGAAACAAGTCTTGCCCGAATGGTAATTTTTCAATATATTTGTTTGGTTTATGGGCTTCAAGGATGCTTGTAGTATATTTTAGCCTTTGAAAGTAATTGTAAGGTATGGAGTTCGGGTGTTATGCCCTCGGTAGAAACGACAAAAAAGATAATTTGTATACATTGTGGCGAAAGTTGCCCTAATAGATCTATTGCAATTGGTGATGATTATTTTTGCTGTAATGGATGTAAATTTGTATACGAACTTTTGAACGAAAACAATCTTGGTTCTTATTATAAGATTGAAGATAAACCGGGTATTAAAGTTTCTGATAAAATTTATGATAATCATTTTGCCTATTTAGATAACGAAAAGATTATTGGAAAATTGTTAGACTTTTCTGACGCTTCGGTGAGCAAAGTGACTCTTGTCGTTCCGCAAATTCACTGTTCATCCTGTATATGGTTGCTTGAAAATTTACAAAAACTGCATGAAGCAATAATTTCTTCGAGAGTGCAGTTTTTGAAAAAAGAAGTTTCGATAACATTTACTCATGACAAATTATCGCTTCGAAAACTTATCGAGCTACTAGCATCAATCGGCTATGAGCCACAAATTTCTCTAGATGATTATGAAGTAAAAACAACCAGCAAAAAAGGTTCATCGTTAATTGTTCGAATTGCGGTAGCCGGGTTCTGTTTTGCCAATATCATGTTGTTTAGTTTTCCTGAATATTTATCATCGGATGGTTCCCTCTCTGAAGACTTCGTAGATTTTTTCGGGTACTTAAATTTATTACTCTCTATTCCGGTGTTATTTTTCTCTGCGACGGTTTATTTTAAATCGGCATATTTTGGACTGAAACAAAAAATTATCAATATGGATGTGCCTATTTCACTTGGGATAGCGATGCTATATATGCGTTCGCTTTATGAAGTCACGACATCGAATGGGGCGGGCTATTTTGATTCATTTACCGGATTAGTCTTTTTCTTACTTATCGGAAAACTGTTTCAGCAGAGAACCTATGATTCGCTTTCGTTTGATAAAGATTATAAATCATATTTTCCAATTTCGATTATCCAGCTCAAAGATAAGATTGAAAAGATTGTTCCTATTACAGATTTATTGCAAGGCGACATTATCTTAGTTCGTAACAACGAACTTATCCCCGCTGACGCCAGACTGCTGAGTTCGCACGCCTCGATAGATTACAGTTTTGTAACCGGAGAATCGGAACCGATTGAAAAATCTTATAACGACAAAATATATGCCGGTGGAAAACAAGTTGGCGGTATTGTTGAACTTGAAGTGTTAAAAAATGTTTCACAAAGCTATATAACTCAACTTTGGAATGATGCCAATTTCACTGAGACAAATAAAAAATCACTAACAAATTTAGCAACGCGTTTTAGTAAACATTTTACTCTTGCGGTGATTTCTATTGCGATGTTTGCCTCTTTTATCTGGCTTCTGATTGACCCATCAAAAGCGATTTTCGTTGGTACCTCGGTTCTTATAATTGCCTGTCCATGTGCGTTGGCTCTTTCGACACCGATAACGCTTGGTGCTGCCCAACGAATACTAGGACGGAACAAACTCTTTTTCAAAGAGAGTGATACAGTAGAAAAGCTGGCATCGATTACTCATATTGTTTTTGATAAAACAGGTACGCTGACAAAAACGAAAGCATCAAATATTTCATATATCGGAAAAGAGTTAACTTCTGAACAGACATCGTATGTTCGTTCGCTGGTTCACCATTCGACACATCCTTTAAGTGTCAAGTTATACGACCACCTGCAGTCTGAAAAAGTTTTTGCGATTGAACAGTTTGATGAAATTGCAGGTAAAGGAATTTGCGGGATTATTGAGAAGAGTGAAATCAAAGTTGGCTCGGCTTCTTTTTGCAATGCCGAAATTGAGATTGACAAAAGTAAAATATTAGAGTCTCGGGTACATGTTTCAATAGGTGGATCATATTTTGGCTATTATAAAATTTCCGCACAGTACCGTGAAAATTTAGCTCAGTTAGCATCTGTTTTAGATGAAGATTACACAATTTCAATACTTTCCGGCGATAACGAAAGCGAACTAGCGACTCTTCGGGAGATTTTCCCAGAGGCAGAGGCATTTCGGTTTCATCAGTCGCCACAAGACAAGTTGGTCTACGTTAGAGAGTTACAAGACAAAGGCGAAAAAGTATTGATGTTTGGTGATGGCTTAAACGATGCCGGTGCTTTAAAGCAGGCAGATATTGGTATCGCGGTGACTGAAAAGATGTCCGCCTTTTCTCCGGCATCTGATGGAATTCTTGCGGGTGAAAAATTTGCTGAGATTTCGAAATATCTCGATTTTTCAAATAGAGCAATTTCAATAATTTTAGTTAGTTTTATAATTTCAATACTTTATAATATAGTCGGTTTAGGGTTTGCTGTGATGGGATTACTATCTCCCCTCTTTGCTGCAGTTCTGATGCCAATCAGTTCTCTCACCGTGGTAGGTTTTGCTATAATTGCAACAAATATGACAGCAAGAAAATTAAGGATATAAAAAAGTATGTCGGCACTTTTTATACTTATAGGTATTTCATTATTTATTTCTCTTTCTTTTTTAATAGCCTTTTTATGGGCTAATAAAAAAGGGCAGTTTGATGATACTTATACACCTGCGGTTCGCATGCTTTTTGATGATATAAAAGATGAAAACAAAAAAAATAATAATAGATAAGATGGAGAGTTTTTAATGAATCTTGAAACGTTTCATTATGACAACAAAATTGTAAGGAACTTTGCCTGGGCAACTACTGTCTGGGGCATTGTTGGTATGCTGGTCGGATTGATAATCGCGACTCAGCTCTACTGGCCTGAACTAAATTTAGGAATATCATATTTTTCATTCGGCAGATTACGCCCGCTTCATACCAATGCGGTAATTTTTGCCTTTGTTGGTAATGGTATTTTTATGGGTGTGTATTACTCACTGCAAAGACTTTGTAAAGCAAGAATGTTTTCAGACCTTTTGAGTAAACTGCATTTTTGGGGATGGCAACTTATAATTGTATCGGCAGCTATCACCTTTCCGATGGGATACACTACCGGGAAAGAATATGCCGAACTTGAATGGCCGATTGATATTGCGATTGCCGTAGTATGGATTATTTTTGGTGTCCAATTATTCGGAACCATTATGAAAAGACGTGAACGGCATATGTATGTTGCTATCTGGTTTTATATCGCAACATTTATTACCGTTACTATTTTACATGTCGTTAACTCGGTAGAGTTACCGGTTTCATTTATGAAAAGTTATCCGGTCTATGCCGGTGTGCAGGATGCTTTAGTGCAGTGGTGGTACGGGCATAATGCGGTAGCATTTTTCCTAACGACACCATATCTCGGACTGATGTATTACTATCTGCCGAAAGCAGCGAACCGACCGGTATTTTCATACCGACTTTCGATAATACATTTCTGGTCGCTGATATTTTTATATATCTGGGCAGGCCCTCATCATCTGCTTTACACTGCTCTACCTGACTGGGCTCAGTCGGTTGGAACAGTATTTTCGGTTATGCTGATAGCTCCATCATGGGGTGGCATGCTCAATGGGCTGCTGACTCTTCGTGGTGCATGGGACAGAGTTCGGGATGATGCAGTGCTGAAGTTTATGGTAGTAGCTGTGACAGCGTATGGTATGGCGACCTTTGAAGGTCCTATGCTTGCTATTAAAAGTATCAACGCTCTTTCGCATTACACTGATTGGACAATCGCGCATGTGCATGTAGGGGCATTAGGATGGAACGGATTTTTGACGTTCTCTGTTCTCTATTGGTTGATTCCAAAAATTTATCAAACTGAATTATTTTCTAAACGACTTGCCAATACTCATTTCTGGCTTGGCTTTTTAGGGATTTTAGTATGGGTTATCCCGATGTATTTTGCGGGGATTACTCAGAGTTTGATGTGGAAAGAATTTACACCTGAAGGATTTTTAGCTTACCCGAATTTCCTACAGACTGTTACACAAATTATACCGATGTATGTTATCCGTATGGTCGGCGGGCTTATGTTCTTCACAGGTGTTTGTATTATGTTTTATAATTTGATCAAGACTATGCAGATAGGCACATTGCTGGCGGATGAAAAAGCAGAAGCACCTGCCTTGACGAAAGAATATACGGGACCTAAAGAAACAACACATAGATGGCTTGAAAGAAAACCGATGCAGTTTTTGGTATTAACTATTGTAGCTGTTGCTATCGGTGGTGCTGTTGAAATTATTCCGACTTATATGATAAAATCAAACATCCCGACTATTGAATCGGTCAAGCCGTATACTCCACTTGAACTTGAAGGTCGTGATATTTATATTCGTGAAGGATGTTATAACTGTCACTCACAGATGATTCGTCCATTCCGTTCTGAAACTGAACGCTACGGTGAATATTCTAAAGCAGGTGAATTTGTATATGACCATCCATTCCAATGGGGTTCTAAACGAACCGGTCCTGATCTTGCTCGTATCGGTGGTAAATATCCTGATGCATGGCATTTTGACCATATGATTTTACCTGAAAAGATGTCACCGGGTTCTATCATGCCTCCATATCCATGGCTTGAAACAGATTCGTATGATATCAATGATATGCCTCCAAAAATCAGAGCTATGATTACTTTAGGGGTTCCATATCCTAAAGATTATGATCAGCAAGCTATTAAAGATATGGTTATGCAGGCTGAAAAGATTGTTGCCACTCTTAAGGAGTCTAAGATTTCTGTGACCGGCGACAAAGAGATTATTGCTTTAATCGCATACCTGCAAAGAATGGGTACCGATATAAAAGTTAAACCTCAAACCGGTAATTAGGAGAACGTTATGATTAAAGAAGCATTACTTTCACTGCCCGGAGTTGAGATTTTTCCAATAATTTCTCTTATAATATTTGTTATTATTTTTACGGTAGTAGTGATATGGACTTTTAGTTTAGACAAAGAAGTTATTTCTGAGATGGAAAGTATCCCTCTTGATAATGATAAGAAAGATGGAGAGATATAAGATGTCTGAAGAATATGACAAACTGTTAGACCATGACTACGATGGTATAAAAGAGTTGGACAATGATTTACCGACTTGGTGGTTATGGTTGTTTTATGTGACTATCGCATGGTCGGTTCTGTATTTACTTTTTTACCATGTCTTTAATATTGGCTATCTGCAGGAAGATGAATATATGCAGGAAGTGGATCCAAATTATGTACGGATTGCAGAATCTGATTCAAAAACTCTCGGCATATTAGATAGTTATCACTCTCCGTTTTACACTCCTGAAGGTGATGTTACGCCTCGGATGATACTCATGGGGGCAGGTCAAGTGGCATATGTTGAAGAGACTTCCGAGACTGATACGATTTCGTATATAGCATTCACTGACATCGCTGATATCAATAACGGGAAAGATCTGTTTATCAGAAACTGTTTACAATGTCATGGTGCTGCCGGTGAAGGTGGTATTGGTCCGAATCTGACCGATGACTACTGGCTACACGGTGCGTCGTTCACCAACATTGTAAAAAGTATGAAATATGGATACCCTGCCAAAGGTATGATTGCATGGAGAGCGTTTTTGAAGCCTGATGAAATTTTACAGACGGCTAGTTTTGTACAAACCTTACGAGGTACCAATCCTCCGAATCAGAAAGCTCCGCAAGGGGAACTTGTTGAAGAATAAGTTGTTGTTACACGCATGAGTGAAGAAAAGAAAAGTTTTAGAGATTCAATTGCAACCACTGACGAACATGGTCGGCGGTTGTGGATATACCCTACCAAACCGAAGGGTAAATTATATTCAGCACGTACTTATTTTTCATGGGTGCTACTTCTTATACTATTCGGTTTACCATTTTTAAAAATTGATGGTCACCCAGCGATGCTCTTAAATATTATCGAGCGGAAATTTATTATTTTCGGGATTGTTTTCTGGCCACAGGATTTCCATCTGTTTGTTTTAGCAACACTCACACTTGTTGTCTTTATTGTGCTGTTCACATCAGTTTTTGGACGACTCTTTTGTGGTTGGGCTTGCCCGCAGACAATTTTTATGGAGATGGTGTTCAGAAAGATTGAATATCTTATCGAAGGATCTGCTTCTAGTCAAAAACGGCTTGCGGCTGCTCCATGGACTTTCTCAAAAATTTTCAAAAAAACTTTAAAACATTCGATCTTCTTTGGACTTTCCTTTGTAATCGGAAATTTATTACTCGCATACATTGTTAGTATAGATGAGTTAGTGAAAATTATCACAGACCCACCATCACAGCATATGGCTGGGCTTGGATTCATGTTTCTCTTTTCAATTATATTTTATGGTGTCTTTGCCTGGTTTAGAGAGCAAGCGTGTACGGTTGTCTGTCCATACGGGCGTCTTCAATCGGTTTTGCTTGACAACAACTCTATAATTGTTGCCTATGACCATAAACGTGGTGAAGAACGAAAGATAGTAAAACGAAATGAAGACTTCTCAAACCGTGGACATTGTATTGACTGCTTCGCTTGTGTCAAAGTCTGCCCTACCGGAATTGATATTCGGAACGGTACTCAACTTGAGTGTGTTAATTGTACGGCATGTATCGATGCTTGTAATTCTGTAATGGATAAGGTAAATCTTCCGCATGGACTTATCAGATATTCGTCTGGCAACATTATTGAAAAAGGTGGTCAGTTTAAATTTACCGGTCGAATTTTAGGCTATACAATTGGTTTGACATTTTTGCTCACCCTAATGACTGTTTTACTCGTCACAAGGTCTGACATTGAGGCAACGATACTCAGAACATCGGGAACGTTGTACGAAGAGTCAGATGAAGGTATCATACGGAACTTATATAATCTTTCGGTCGTGAACAAAACTTTTAAAGATGTACCGATAGAACTAAAACTAAAGCACAAAGATGGAAAAATAATTTTAGTCGGCAATAGTGCGGTAGTACCTTTGGACGGCAGATTTGAGACAGTCTTTTTTATAGAAATTTCAAAAGAAGAACTTTATTCAACTAATAATGTTATAACTATTGAACTGATTTCAGGCAATGAAGTGCTTGAAGAAGTAACTACAAACTTTATGGGACCTCGCTAAATTATGACTGAGACAAATAAAAAGAAATCGTTATGGGGAGTTGGAATCGCAGTACTATATGGTAGCTTTGTAATCTTCATACTTTCTTTTGTTATTTTTTCAACGACTCAAAATTATGTTTTGGTTGAAGATAATTACTATCAGAAATCATTGTCTTATCAAGATAAAATTGACATGCTTAAAAACACAGAAAACTTAGCAGTAAAACCAAATTTGCTTTTAGACAAAGAAAATAAAATTTTAACGATATCATTTGCAGATTCACTTGCGGAACTTGGTATCGCCGGGACAGCTCATTTTTTCAGACCATCTGACAAACGTGCCGATCAAATGATTCCAATCAGTTTGGACTCAAACAATCAGATGACAATATCTACCAGTCGATTTTTAAAAGGCTTTTGGGTGTTGAAGTTACAATGGGCATCATCTAATACTTCATATTATCAAGAGGAGAATCTCACTTTTTGAGATCAGAGAACTATGGAAATATGGTCAGCATTTATTTTTGGTTTACTTGGATCATTTCACTGTGTCGGGATGTGCGGTCCGATTGTTTTAGCACTGCCTGTTAATAAAACATCAAAGTGGAAATTTTTCTTCAGCAGATTAGTGTACAATCTCGGAAGAGTTGTCACCTATGCGATCATGGGATTTATTATCGGTTCTATTGGAGAACAGTTCTCACTGGCAGGCTATCAAAACGTTCTTTCGATTTCGATGGGTGTTTTAATATTGATAATGGTGTTGGTTCCGACCGGATTTTTTAATAAGCTCTTCCCTTTTCAGATATTCACATCGTTTTCCACGACAGTAAAAAAATATTGGTCGATACTTTTTAAGAACTCATCGATAGCATCATTATTTTTAATCGGCATCTTAAATGGACTGCTTCCTTGCGGATTTGTCTATATCGCGTTAGCAGGGGTAGCATCGACAGGTTCAATGCTTAACGGAAGTTTGTATATGGCTCTGTTTGGCTTAGGAACTTTACCAATTTTGCTGGTACTCTCATTTGCGACAGGACTGCTCACAGCAAAGGTGAAAACTACCTTTTCAAAACTTATTCCTGTTGGCGGAGTGATTATCGCACTTTTGATAATTTTGCGTGGTATGTCACTTGGGATTCCGTATATCAGTCCAAAGATTGTAGTAGAACAATCGGGCGAGCAGAAAGTAGAATGCTGTCACCCATCCGAAGAAAAGTAGATAAAAAAATCCGATGGACTGAGCACCACTCCATCGGACAGATTAAATAAGAAATCCCCATACCCTCAATATCCCTTACTTATTTAAATATTTATTTTTATTACATTTTCATTCTAAAACGTGCCTCAAAAGTCAAACCCAGTAGTAATAATTGTCTAGTACCCCCTCTACAGTTATTTAATAAAGCAACATACATGCCAAACAGTAAAGATATTATTCTATATAATTCTTGTTATGGGATAGAGGCTTACACAGATAAAAGAAAGCGAGACTAACAGACCTCAGTATATTGTACCTGTTTCCACTTGTTTACGGTAGGGCGATTCTACCTACCTCTTTATATCAAGCTCTTTGATAAGCTTTCTAAGATTTGATGGGTCAAGTGACAATTCACGAGCGGACGCAGAAACATTGTCATTATGTTTATCGAGTGATTTCAAGATAAGTTTTCGTTTGTACGCTTTCATGTGTGCAGAATATGTATCGTCAGACTTATTTTCATCGCTGACACATTGTAAATAATCCTCGACATCTTTTTTTGTAATAAAATAAGATGGCGAAAGATCGATTAGAGCGGTCACAGAGTCAGAGAGTGGCCTGACATTGCCCGGCCAATCGTAGTCAAGAAGCAATTCTCTTGCTTGAGGTTCAAATAGTTTGAGGGTCAGATTGTTCTTCTGACAATAATCCTGGCTAAAATGGTCGATCAGTAAAGGAATATCTTCTCGTCTATCTATTAAACGAGGCAGATTGATAGTAATACCTTTTAAACGATAGAAAAGATCTCTTCTAAATTCTTTTTCCTCAACCATTTGTTCAAGATTTTGATGAGTGGCACAGATCAGCCGTACATCAACTTTTATAGTATCGGGAGATCCTATGCGTGAAAGCTCACCACATTCTAAGACTCGCAAAATTTTTGCCTGAGTTCGAATATCCAAGTCACCGATTTCATCTAAGAACAAAGTTCCTTTATCGGCATATTCAAAGATTCCTACTCTATCAGAAATAGCACCGGTGAACGATCCTTTAATATGTCCAAAGAGTTCGGATTCTACGATATCAGCAGATTTATAATTACAGTTAAAAAATGCGAGCGGTTTGTCGGCTCTATTACTTTTTTTATGGATTGCTTTTGCTACCAGTTCTTTACCGGTACCGGTATCGCCAAGAATCATTACTTTGTTATGTAGTGCTGAAATTTTTTCAATTTTTTTGTAGACATCCAACATCTTATAAGACTTACCGATAATTTTGTAGTCTTCTTTGGCAAGCTTAATCAGTTCTACATCAGATGATTGTAATTGATAATATGAAACGGCATTTTTGACCGCTCGAATAAGCCTGGCAGGTCTTTCATTTTTACCAATATAATCAAATGGCTGGTAATTATTTTCGATAAGCTCTTCAGAATAATCGCCGGGATAGCCGGTATGAAAGATAATTGGGACATAGGAATTGATTTCTTTTAATCTTGAAGCAGTTTGGAGACCATCCATTTGAGCCATACGAATATCTAGAACGATGGTGTCTACCTTATCATTTCCTTGTAACTTCTCAATAGCATCAATCCCTGACTTAGCTAAGATAATCTCGTAATCATCAATAAATGTCTGATAAAGAGCTTCTAAAACAAGAGGGTCGTCATCGACTAAAAGAAGTAAACCGGATTTTGGCATTATTCCTGCGTATCAGTTTGAATGTTTGAGGTCTTTAGTAATATAGTAAAATGTGCACCATTGTCAAATGATGGCTGGTAGCTGATAGCCCCATTATACAACGATACGATTTTTTTACAAATGGCGAGTCCTAATCCGGTGCCTGTATATGGTTTTGTTGAGAAGAAAGAGTCGAAAATTTTAAAGGCAATTTCTTTTGGTATTCCTGCACCATTATCTATAAAATGAATTGTAATTATATTACCAACAAGTGTCGACTTAATTTCAATTTTCGGATCATCGATATCTTTGAGAGCATCAACAGCATTTATCATAAGGTTGTGCATAAGTGAATGGAAATGTAATGTATTCATTGCAAGTATCTGGTTATCAGGGATGTCAGTTTTCACATTTATATTGTTTAGTAAAGATTCGTTCTCAACCAGATATCTGTTGAGAAAGTCTGCGATATTTAACTCTTCAGGTTTCACTTGATTATCCAGTTTAGAGAACTCTGTAACCAGTTCAGTCATATTGACCGCTCTTCTTATAGATGATTCAGTCAGGTTCAGCAAAGTTTCATTGCGTTTAATATCATCTTCTGTATGTAAGTGAATGCGTTGTTTTAACACTTCAATTGAAGAGCTTGCCGGGAACAAAGAATTATAAATTTCGTGAGCAACACCACCGGCGATTTCTTTTACTTGGTTATATTTTTCTAGTTCCAGTCTTTTTATTTCAGATTGTGTTTCTCTCATTTCCGTAATATCTAAAACAGTAGAAATAATTGCAGGCTTACCATCATACGTAACTAATGCAGCACTATAAAATACCCAAATTTTCTTACCATTTTTATCTATAAGAGGAAGTTCATAGTTATTGGGTACTTCTTTCCCGGCAAACCTATCTGCCCCACGCTGCTGCATTTCATCTTTGACGCTTGGGTCAAACAAAGCCCATGGATCCATCTGCTTCATTTCTTCTTCGGTGTATCCGGTGAGTAGTTTCGCTTGAGGATTGACATATACTAATTTTTCATCCTGATAGATAACGACGCCAACAGAAATATATTCAGCAAGAGTTCTAAATTTTTCTTCAGATTCTTTTAAAGCTAAGATAGCCTGTCGTTGTTCGGTAACATTTTGATAAATGAGAACGATAAATTCAATTTCATTATCGGGAGTGAAAATTGTAAACAGGTTAGTTTTTAAATACAAATCTTTATCTGGATATTCAGGACTGTAAAGCGAGGGATTATAAACAACTTCGGGAAATTCAAAAGATTTTTTTTGGTCGACGGCAATCTTTAGGTGCTCTAGATATCCTTGTTCTTCCAGTTGTACATCTTCAAAAAGGCAATAATTTTTTGGAGGGATAACTCCGAACAATGTATAATAAGATTTGTTACCTTTATGAAAAAATCCATCTTTGGTAAAAAGACAAATCGGATACGGATTAGATTCAATAATAGAATTGAGAGTTTCTCTCTCTTGTTTAAATGCGAATTCAGCAATTTTACGTTCGGTAATATCGATATCAATGCCATCAAAATATATTATTTTATTATCTTCATCTCGTGTTGCTTTGAGAGTCGACGAAACCCAAATGACAGATCCATCTTTTTTCTTATATTGTTTTTCCAGATTTTCAATAATGTCATCTTTGTTCAGCATACTCATTATTTCATCTCTTAAAGAGCTATCTATATAATTATCGTTGACATCTATTTGCAGCATTTCATCTGTGGAATCATAGCCATACATAGTTGCCATAGCAGGGTTTAATGAAAGAGGTCTTCCATCGACGGTTGACCTGTAGATACCGACTGGTATATTATTTACTAAAGAACGGTGTTTGATTTCAGAGGCAATAAGATCAATCTCTGCTTTTTTTCGTTCGGTAATATCAACATTGGTGCCGTCAAAGTAATCCAGTTCACAATTTTTATTATAGTGAGCTTGTAATGAGACTGAAACCCAGAGATGGGAGCCATCTTTTTTCTTCATTTCCATTTCAAAATCTTCAACGGCACCTTTTTCTTTCATAATAGCAATCATTTGATCACGCTGAGCCGGGTATTTATAATGACGTATAGCTCCTGCATTTATCATTTCTTCAACAGAATCATATCCATAGATATGGCACATCGCATTATTAATTGATATCGGACTGCCGTCTAGAGTCGCTCGGAAAACTCCTACCGGAATATTGGATAACAGCGAACGATATTTTTCTTCTGACTCTCTCATAGCCATTTCAGCTTCTTTTTGTTCGGTATGGTCAACAGTCAGGCTGACAACCATATCTACTTCTTCATCTTTATTAATTATTGCATACATATAATGTGATATCCAATGTTTTTCACCAGCATAATTTAATGCTTCTAAAATTGGAGTACGATACTGTCCACCATTTTCATAAATTTTCTGGATTTCACTTGCATAATCTTTCAAGTATTCACTATACTGTTCGAAAGTTTGAGATTTCCTTTTTAGGACAATATTATTTATTCTTTCAGTGCTAATTTGCCAGATATTTTGCCAAGCTTTATTGTAAGTTAATAATTGACCTTGCTTATCTCTAATTGTTATTCCAATTGGAGATTGATCAATTACTGTTCTTTTTAATTCTTCGGATTTTTCTAATGCAATAGTACTTTCAATTCGTTCGGTGATATTTTCAGTTAAAATAACAACGAGTTCAACATTTCCTTGTTCATCATTTATACTATAGAAATAATGAGAGATCCATCGCTTAGCTCCATTTTGATCAACGGTCTCAATAGTTGGAATATGAAGCTGGCCACCTTTTTCATATATCTCTTTAACTTTTCCCTGCCATTTGCCAAGGTAATCATCACGTTCATCAAATTTTAACGATTTGCTTTTATCTGTAAAATATTTATTGATATTTTCATCTGACAATTGCCAAAGATATTTCCATGCTTTATTATAAGTTAGCAGATGACCTTTTTTATTTCGAACAGTCATACCAAGAGGTGATTGATCTATGACTGTTCTGTTTATTTTTTCTGATCTCGCCAGGGCTATAACAGATTTTTTGCTCTCTGTAATATCTTCTGAGAGGGTAACAACCCGGTCGACTTTCCTTTGGAATCTTTGATAGCATAAAAATAAGATGTTGCATATTTTGTTTGGTTTTTAACTCCAACGCCTTTGAGTTCCGGGATATGAAGACGTCCTCCCTCTTTATAAATTTTGATGACCTCACTTTTCCATTCACCTAAGTATGAAAAGTATTCATCTTGGTCGTCGAAGAGGAGTGATTTTTTTTCATCGTTGATAAAACGAAGCATCTGTTCATCGCTGATATTCCAATAATCTTGCCATGCTTTATTGGCTGACAACAACTGCCCATATTTACTCCGAACAGTAATTGCAACTGGAGAATGTTTAATAATAGCTTCATTTAGTTTCTTACTTTCTTCTAAAGCAGAAATTGTATTTTTGTAATCGGTGACATCACGACCGACACCTTGAATCTCAAGGACTTGACCATTATCATCAAGTATTGCATTATCTTCCCATGCCAACCATCGCCAACCATTTTTTGTCATCGCTCTTTGTTCAAGAACTGCCCGAAATGGCGGGACATTCATTTTTTCCATTTCTTTTAGGGTATGTTCGATATCATCCTCATGAACTAATGGCATGAATGTTTTTCCAATCAGTTCATCTTTTGTTTTACCGAACATTTCACAATAGGCATTGTTTACAAAAGTAAAACGACCATCCTTATCAACCCGAACAACCAGATCAGATTGAGATTCTATGAGTCCACGGTATCGTGCTACGCTTTCTTTAAGTAATTTTTCCGTTATTTCATTCTCAGAAATATTCGCAACAACAGCCAATACTTTATTTTCACTTAATTGAATGATGCGTGTTCGATATTGGTTCATCGTACCATTCATATTCAGTTCATACTCAATCTCTTGTGCTTTATCAACATGAAATGAATTCTCAATAGCCTGCATAAATCTCTCGGAAATTTCCGGAATTAATTCTTTAATATTTTTTCCGATGATGCCATCAGGGGGGATATAAAGAAGCGAGCTGTCATGTGTGTGGAAGTCAAGAAATGTACCATCTCTTGAAAGAATAAATTTAAGATCCGGTGTTGAGTCAAGCATTGCTTTAATATGATTTTCTTTATATTTGTAATCTAATACAACTCTTCTATATTTGATGATAGTTATTATGAGAATAGCTATTATTAGCATTACGACAATAGCCAATGGCGGGAATGATCTCAGAGATAAGCTTAAAATGATTGGGTTTTCAAAATAAGTCATCATCAGCGATATGTTTAGCGATATTAAAGATATATAGAAGATTAGCATAGTCTTAAAATATCACATTTTAGAAAAAAGTCAATTTGTTCAATATTCTTTTTTTAGTCCAAAAAACCGAACAATTCCTGTCATCATTTGCCTCACAGGTAGTAATTAAAAGTAAATAGAGTTCATCGCACCATTTAATCTAAAATAACTAATAAATCTGTTGCCATTAGGAGCTGTATATTATATAATTTTAGACATGTTTGTCTAGACAACGTATAATAAAAGAAGAAATAATAAACCTGATTTATTGGAGGTTACAGATGTCAAATGTCCTTGGAATTAGAGGATATGATTTTATAGAGTTTTATGTCGGCTCTTCAAAAATGGTCGCATATTGGTATGCAAAAGCACTGGGAATGAAAATAACCGGATTTGCCGGACCAGAGACCGGAATACGAGATCGTATTTCATATTACCTGACAAAAGATAATTTGAAATTTGTTATTACATCGGCTGTACAACCAAGCACTTTTGAGATTTCCAGTTTTGTAAATCTGCATGGTGATGGTGTCAAAAGATGGTCGGTCGAAGTCGACAATGTTGAGACTGCTTTTAACTATGCTACTCAAAATGGTGCTATCATGGTTGAACGTCCGCATAAACTTGAAGATCATAACGGTTATGTTGAAGAAGCTGCTATCCGTTTATATGATGATACCGAGTTGGTCTATGTCAACCGAGATAAGTATAAACATATTTTCAGACCCGGGTTGTGTGAACCACGGCAAAAAATCAATATTGAATGTGAAGATACTGCGATTATGGGTGTTGACCATATCGTTGGTAATGTTCGTGAAAACGAAATGAATATCTGGGCAAGTTATTTTAACAAAACTATGAATTTTGAAACGTTTGTTGATTTTAAAGCGGGTGATATTGGGACAAAGTATTCCGCTCTTCTTTCCAAAGTAGTTCGTTCGGCTGATTTTAAAATTAAAAATCCAATTAACGAACCACACACCGGTCTAAAAAAATCACAAATTGAAGAATATATTGAACAGTATTATGGTTCCGGTGTTCAGCATATAGCAATTCAGACCAGAAATATTGTCAAAACAATTTCGGCACTTCGCAAAAACGGTGTAGAATTCTTAGAAATTCCTTCAACATATTATGATGCACTTCGCGAGCGTGAAGATTTGCATATTAAAGAAAATATTGATGATTTACAAAGAGAACATATTCTTTGTGATAATGAATCAGAAGGATATTTGCTGCAGTTATTTACAAAACCTATCGGAGACCGTCCTACATTTTTCTTTGAGTTTATTCAGCGTGTAGATGGAGCCAAAGGATTTGGAAAAGGAAATTTCCAAGCACTCTTTGAGTCTATTGAACTTGACCAAAAGTTACGAGGCAACTTAGATAAAACAGCCGAAGAGCTGATGCCTCCTTGTTAAAACAAAGTATTAGATAAAGGAACTATTATGCCTTTCTATCATAAATTGGGTGAAATCCCACGGGTAAAACATACCACTTTTTATAAACCTGACGGAAAATGACTTTATCGTGAAGAGCTGATCTCTTCAAAAGGGTTCTCCGGTGTTTACTCGAACGTCTATCATCATCATCTTCCGACAGCAGTAAAATCTGTCAAAGAGATTTCGATGCATAAAGAAACGTCATGGGCTGAAGCACCGGTATTGTATTATCATTGTTTCTCTGCCAACAAAAAATCAGGTGGAAATTATATTGGAAGCCGTGATGAATATTTTGTAAACCCAAGCTGTAAAATATCAACTGCCCATGTAACCGAAGATACAGATGATTTTTATCGTAACGCATTGGGTGCCGAATATATTTTCATCCATCATGGTTCTGGTGTTTTGCTTTCACATTTTGGTAAGATAAAATTCAGTGAAGGTGACCAACTTATTATCCCACGTGCGACAACTTACCAGATGAAGTTTGATAATTTTAATAACAATAGACTCCTCATAATTGAATCAGATACTGCTTACGAATTACCAAATCATTATAAAAACGCATATGGACAGATGGAAGAACATGCTCCGTATTGCGAACGTGATTTCCGTCCGCCTGCATATATGGAACCAAATATTGAGACTGGTGAGTTTCGGATTATTGTAAAAGCAAAAGAAAGATACTTTTAACATATTGTTCCCAACCATCCGTTTGGTGTTGTAGGCTGGGATGGCTACTTGTATCCGTTTGCTTTTAACATAAAAGATTACCATCCAAAAGTAGGGCGGATTCATCTGCCGCCACCTATACATCTTGCTTTTGTGACCGGCGGATTTATTATTTGTAATTTTGTCCCTCGCTTGTACGATTTCCATGACTCCGCAATTCCTGCACCATATTTTCATTCGAACATTGATTCCGATGAAGTTCTGTATTATGTTGAGGGTGACTTTATGTCTCGCAAAGGAATTCGTGAAGGGTCTTTCACTCTTCATCCGGGTGGTCTGCCTCATGGTCCACAACCGGGAAGAACTGAAGATTCTGTTGGAGCAAAAGAGACAAACGAATGGGCAGTTATGATTGACACGTATGCCCCGCTTGCTCCGACTACAAATGTTAAAGATACTATCGACAAAGACTACGCACAGTCTTGGTTAGAATAAGAAAGTGTTTAAACTAAAATGATTAAGATTCCACAATTTGTAAAAAAATTAAAACAGTATAAAGCGGGTAAACCGATTTCGGAACTTGCTCGTGAACAAAAGCTGACGAAAATTGTTAAGCTCGCTTCAAATGAAAACCCGCTGGGTCCATCACCAAAAGCAGTTGATGCAATTCAAAAAGCTTTGGGCGGTTTGAACCGATACACCGATCCTCTTTCGCATGACTTAGTGATGGCGATTGCCAATAAGTATAATGTGCAGCAGAACCATGTCATTTGTGGACACGGCACCGATTCACTTCTTGCATATATTGTAAATGCGTTCACGACTGAGTCGGATGAAATTTTGACATCGGAAGGTACATTTATTGGTATCTATGTTTCGATTCGGAAATATGGACGCAAACTTATCACGGTTCCACTTAAAGAGTATACGTTTGACTTAGATGCGATTTACAATGCGATTACCGATAAAACAGTTATGATATATCTTGCCAATCCAAACAATCCGACTGGTACGATGTTTGAGCGGGATGAGTTTGAGGCGTTCATGGCGAAAGTTCCTGAACATATCATGGTCATTCTCGATGAAGCGTACACAACCTATGCCGATGACAATCCGAATTACCCAAATGGTATTCGTTACGATTACGACAACATGGTTGTAACTCGGACACTTTCTAAAGCATATGGGCTAGGTGGATTACGAGTTGGTTTTGCGGTTGGACCTGATGAAGTTATTGAATCATTGTATAAAGTGAAACTTCCGTTTGAGCCAAACTTACTCGCACAACAAGGTGCAATTGCTGCTTTGGATGATGATGAGTTTTTAACTAAGACAAAAGAGTTGAATAAAAATTCTCTCGCAATGCTTAAAGAGGGATTAGAAAAAATCGGGATTAAGCAAGTTCCGACATCGGCGAATTTTATACTAGCACTGATGCCGACTGAAAAGTTTGCCAAAGAGTTCACCGAAAGTTGTATGAACCAAGGATTGATTTTACGTCATGTAGATACATTTGGAATCGCAAATGGTGTTCGAATAAATTCTGGAACGATAGATGAAACAAAATTTGCATTAGAGGTTATGGCGAACGTGTATAATTCTCTTTGCGACAATCAAAAAGAAAAAGTTGAACAATAAAAGGATTTAGATAAATGAAATTTGTATCATTTTTAAAAGATCAAGAAGTACGTGTTGGATTATCTATTGATAATAAAATTTATGACTTAGCAGAAAATGGCAAAGCAATTGATCAGCAAGTACCGACTTCAATGCTTGAATTACTCTGGCTTGAAGATGCCGGTATGGATGCTGCCCGTAAAGTTGAAGCTGCAATCAAAGCAGGTACCACTTCTATCACTGCAGATAAAGTTACAATGCTCGCCCCTATTCCGAACCCGCCATCATGTAGAGATGCTTACGCGTTTCGTCAGCATGTTGCGACCGCTCGTCGGAACCGTGGCGTTGAAATGATTCCTGAGTTTGATCAGTACCCGATATTTTATTTCACCAATCATAATGCAATCTATGGTGAAGGTAATGTGTTGGTCGAGGATGACCATATGCATAAACTTGATTTCGAACTTGAAGCCGCAATCATTGTTGGGAAACGTGGCAAAAACATTTCTGCCAAAGATGCTGACCAATATATCGCCGGTTATACAATTATGAATGATCTTTCAGCACGTGTACTGCAAATGGAAGAGATGAAACTTAATTTAGGTCCTGCCAAAGGAAAAGATTTTGCAACAGTAATAGGTCCTTGGATGGTTACACCCGACGAGTTAGAACAGTACAAAATTGAGACTGAATTTGGTTATAAGTTTGATTTGAAAATGAAAGCGTTCCACAATGGCAAACAGGTCTCTGAAGGTTGTATGAAAGATATGAACTGGACTTTTGCTGAAATTTTAGAACGGGCATCATATGGTACTGAAATTTATCCCGGTGATGTTATCGGTTCGGGAACTGTCGGCACCGGTTGTTATCTTGAGTTGAATGGCACATGGACTCTTGAAGCAAAAGCAAAAGGCGAAGAGCATACGCCGATATGGCTACAGGATGGTGACACGATTGATATGACGATAGATGGTCTCGGAAAACTTTCTAATAAAATGGTTAAGTCTAAAGAAAGTAATTCAATTTTAGCTAAGAAAAAACAAGCTTAGCCATTTATGAAATCTGATAATAAAACTTTCATATCTGTTGACCCGAAAGAAGCATCGCTGCAGGAAGTGCATAAACTTCTTTTGGGTGGTGTGACTCCAAGACCGATCGCATTGGTTTCGACAATTTCAGAAGATGGCTTTAATAATCTTTCGCCATTTTCTTTTTATAATGCCTTTGGCGCCAACCCGCCGATTGTTGTTTTCTCCCCTGCCCGTCGGGGTCGTGATGGAACAACAAAAGATACACTGAACAATTTGCAGAAGATTAAAGAGTGCGTTGTGCAGGCGGTTTCGTATGAAATTATTCAACAAGTCAGTTTAGCATCAACAGAGTATGATTCATCTGTTGATGAATTCGTTAAATCCGGTTTGACTCCGATTAAATCCGATTTGGTGCAACCTATGCGAGTGGCGGAATCTCCATTTCAGATGGAGTGTAAAGTACAACAGATAATTCCGCTTGGAGAAAAAAACGGTTCGGGTAATCTCGTTGTGTGCGAAGTTGTGAAAATTCATTTTGATGAAGCAGTTTTGCAAGATGGTGTTATCGAGCCGAACCTTATTCGACTGGTCGGACGAAACTCTGCGAATTATTATTCAAAAGCTTTTGACAATGCTATTTTTGAAATCGAAAAACCTATTGCAACCAAAGGTATCGGCATTGACCAGCTTCCTGAATTTATCAAACATTCAAAAACTTTAACCGGGAACGATTTGGGTCAGTTAGGCAATATTGAAAAGTTACCTACTGAAAGTGAACTGCAAACTTTTATAACATCCTATAAAAACATTGGTATTAAACCACTGGAGATTCCGCAAATCTTAAAAGAAAATGATCCGCATAAGATTTTTTCTGCGGCTCTTTCTCTTACTGAAAGTGACAAAGAAAATAGCATGCGTATTATTGAAATCGCTGCCAAAAAAGCACTAGAGCAAAACGATGTGACTTTTGCCATACACGCACTACTTGCAAGCAGACTCATTCTCAACTAACGGAGAACCATCTTGCCCCAAGATTCTCAAAAATTACTCTGGACACCATCTGATGAACGTATGCAAAATTCAAACATGCAGTCGTTTATTGATTACGTAACAACCGAACATAAAATATCAATAACAACCTACCAAGAACTTTACCAATGGTCAATTGATAATCAGTCTCTGTTTTGGGAATCTGTGTGGGAATTTACAAATATAATTTCATCACAAAAATATAGTTCAGTTTTACAAGGGGATAAGATTCGTTCGGCTATTTGGTTTGAAAATGCAAAACTAAATTTTGCGGAGAACCTTCTTCGACATAAAAACGATAGCGTCGCTATAATTTTTAAAACAGAAAACGAAGAGCCAAATTCTATTACTTA
This sequence comes from Candidatus Zixiibacteriota bacterium, assembly GCA_024278935.1. Lineage (GTDB taxonomy): Bacteria > Zixibacteria > MSB-5A5 > GN15 > FEB-12 > QQUK01. The sequence goes on along the minus strand of JAJRSF010000048.1, from coordinate 123,727 downwards.
TAATAAACTTTACGATCAAGTAGCATCGGTGGCATCGGCATTAAAAAATGCAGGCGTCAAACCAAACGACCGTGTTGCCGCATTTATCACAAATTCTCCCGAAGCAATTATCGGCATGCTCGCAACAGTTTCGATTGGTGCTGTCTGGTCATCATGCTCACCTGACTTTGGCTACCAGGGGGTCCTTGATCGTTTTGGACAGATAGCTCCTAAGATTTTATTTGCTGTAAACGGGTATAGCTATAACGGGAAAAAGCATGAATCTCAAAAACTGCTTGAGCAAATTGCGGAGACTATTCCTTCTATTGAAAAAATAATTTTAATTAATTCTATTGAGACAGAATCAAAACTCTCTCATGAAAAAGTTATCTCATATGGAAACTTCATTGACAAAACTGCGACTGAAATTCATTTTGAGCAACTTCCATTTGATCATCCATTGTATATCATGTATTCATCAGGTACGACAGGAAAGCCAAAGTGCATCGTCCATGGTGCAGGTGGAACTCTTGTGCAACATCTTAAAGAATTGGTTCTGCATACGAATTTGAAAGAGATCGATGTTATTACATATTTTACAACATGCGGATGGATGATGTGGAACTGGTTGGCTTCATCGCTTGCGGTTGGGGCAACGATTTATCTCTATGATGGTTCTCCATCGTATCCTCGGTTATCAACTCTGTTTGATGCAATCGACGAACATAGAATTTCTATTTTTGGTACATCGCCGAAATTTCTTTCTGTTTGCGAAGCACGCCGAGTAAAACCGATGCAGAACAATAGTATGGAATCTTTGCAAACGATTCTTTCAACCGGTGCTCCATTATCTCAGCAGAATTTTGAATATGTCTATAGAGATATTAAAAAAGATATACAGCTTGCATCTATTTCTGGCGGTACCGATATAATTTCCTGTTTTTTGCTCGGTTCTCCCCTTCTTCCTGTTTACTCCGGCGAACTACAATGCCGTGGTTTAGGTATGAAAGTCGAATCTTATGATGAAAACGGTAAGGCTCAAATTAATGAAGTTGGAGAGTTAGTTTGTACGGCACCATTTCCATCACGTCCTATCTATTTTTGGAATGACGAGGACGGTCAGAAATATAAGAAGGCATATTTTGAGAACTCCGAACTTGTTTGGCAACATGGCGACTATATAGAAATAAACAAACGTGGTAGTGCGATTATTCATGGGCGTTCCGACTCGACTCTTAACCCGGGTGGAGTTCGTATAGGAACGGCTGAAATTTATGGACCTGTTGAGGCTCTTGATGAAATAGAAGATTCAATTGTTATTGGAAAAAAATCGAATTCCGACACACTGATTATTTTGTTTGTAGTGCTTGCTGAAGGTATAAGTTTGACTGACGATTTAGTGAAGAAAATTAATCTGATTTTGAGAACAAATCGTTCCCCACGACATGTCCCATCCAAGATTTTTCAAGTAACTGAAATACCAAGAACTATCAGCGGTAAAAAAGTTGAAATAGCTGTTACAAAAATTGTGCATGGGGAAAAAGTAAGTAACAAAGATGCTCTCGCAAACCCTAAATCTTTAGAGCAGTATAAAGAATTTTTCTCATAAAGAATATTTGCTTTTCATAAACAAATACAGTTATATTAGATATAATAGATTTATGTAGTACGTTTTACTGATTTAATCGAGGAATATAAAATGAGCGACAAACAAGTATCACAAGCTAATTTTCCTAAACAAGCGGAAGAGTCTGACTTTTTTACAAGGCTCCTTACAAACCCTGCTATAAAAAAACTCCCTCTACACTTAAGACAGTTTATTGTCGACCAAAACTATGCTGCCTATACTCCGATTGACCATTCTGTCTGGCGATATGTGCTTCGTCAGAACCATCGTTTTTTAATTGAACATGCCCATGATATTTATTTTGAAGGTCTTGAAAAAACAGGTTTGAAAATCGAAGGGATTCCGTCGATTGAAGAGATGAATTCTATCTTGTCAAAAATCGGATGGGGTGCTGTGTCGGTTGATGGGTTTATTCCGCCTGCGGCTTTTATGGAATTCCAGCAACATCGGGTGCTGGTGATTGCCGCTGATATGCGTCAGATAAATCATATTGAGTATACACCCAGTCCTGATATAATTCATGAAGCTGCCGGACACGCTCCGGTAATTGCTGACCCTGAATATGCCGAGTACTTACGACGGTTTGGTGAAATTGGTGCCAAAGCGATGTCTTCGAAAAAAGATTTTGAATTATATGAAGCAATCAGAAAACTTCTATTTTAAAAGAAACCCCGGGGGCATCGCAGGATGAAATCGATGCTGTCGAAAAAGATCTTCTATACAGGCAGGACAATCTTGGAGAACCGTCGGAGATGGCACGTTTGACTCGCCTACATTGGTGGACTGTTGAGTACGGACTTGTAGGAACTTTGGACTCTCCAAAAATTTATGGTGCCGGGATACTTTCATCGATTGGTGAAGCGTCGACCTGTTTATCTGATGCGGTTAAAAAAATTCAATACGATTTCTCAACCCAAGACTACGCCTTTGATATTACAACCAAACAACCGCATCTGTTTGTCGTGGATAATTTCAAAACATTGATTTCTGTCTTAGAAAAATTTGCCGAACAGATGGCAGTCCGCGTTGGTGGTTTGCAAGGAATACAGCAAGCAATTGAGACTGATAATACCGCTACACTTGTGTATAGTTCCGGCTTACAAGTGTCAGGTGTCTGCACTGAGGTTTTGACAGACAGTAGTAACAATCCAATTTTCTTGAAGACAACCGGTAAAACTAATCTTGCTGTTGATAATAAAGAACTAGACGGGCATTCTATTGAATATCACAAAGATGGTTTCAGTTCACCAATAGGTAATTTACAAAACAGTACAAAACCGTTTGAAGAGTTTACTATAGAAGATTTGGCTAAGTTTAACATCTCTGTTAATAACGAAGTAAGTTTAACTTTTGCATCAGGTATTGTTGTCAATGGTATTTGTACAGAGATTAAATACAATAACGATAAACTTGTTCTGCTTACTTTCAAAGAGTGCAAAGTAACTTATAATGACACTGTGTTATTTGACCCATCTTGGGGAACCTATGATATGGCGGTTGGCTCAACGATTTGCTCAGTATTTTCAGGGGCTGCTGACAAAAATGCCTTCGAGCAACCAACGGCAATCTCAAAGACAAGAGTGATAAAAGTAAATTACTCTGATGCAGATAAAGCACTTCATCTGTTGTATCAAAAAGTGAGAGATATTCGTTCTCATGAAAATTCTGATATTGATATTGCTGAAATATGGCAGGAGCTTCAGAAGAATCATGCATACGATTGGTTGTTGGCGGTGGAGTTACTTGAAATCATACTGGATAAAAAAGTAAACAGAGAGTTAGAATCTGCAGTACGTTCTTTTTTACAGACAAAAACTGACAGCAACAAGAGCTTATAAAATTGATAGATGATGGGATAAATTTAGCAGAAAACCCGCTTAAAAATTCTGTAAATTCTTAATTGTAATATCTTCGACAACGGCACCGCTTGGTTGAGATACAGCAGTATACACCATCTCAGAAATCACTTCCGGTTTCATCATGACGCTTAAGTCCTGTTCGCCTGGGACATTATTCCAAATATCAGTAGCAACGGCACCTGGATATATATTTATCATACGGATTTTTTCCTCACGAAGTTCTTCGCGTATTGATTGGGTGAAACCATCAAGGGCATATTTGCTCATACAATAACTGCTCCAATTTGGGAAGCCTTCTTTGGATGCTACCGATGCGATATTTACAATCGACGAACCTTCAGGCATTATTGAATGGAATTTTTTGATAAGTAGAAATGGTACTGTGACGTTTACATCAAAAGTTTTTTGCCAATCATCAAGAGTGATTTCATCTAATGCTCCTACGATAGCCATGCCTGCATTATTGACAAGCAAATCGAGCTGTTTGATTTCTAATTTATCAAAAACAGCCATAACATTTTGAACATCAGCAAAGTCGGCTGTTATCGTAACAACTTCGCCGCCGTTTTTTTGATAAGTTCTGCTGATTCTTTTAACTTTTCTTGATTACGTCCGGTAATAAATATTCGATTCCCTTTGGCAAATTTTTCAGCGATTGCTCGTCCTATGCCTCGGCTTGCTCCGGTAATTAATATATTTTTCATATTATTCAATTTCTTTTCTAATAGTAAATCGGTTATTAGCAGTTTCCCATAGAGTGAGCTTGCTTAAATCGTCGCCATGGACCTCGTACAGTTTATTCCAGAGGACTTGGCAGATATTTTCACCGGTTGGAATCTTGTCGTTGAAATCATCGGTCTCTAAATTAAGATGTTTATAATTCCAATGATGCAGTATTTCCTCAAGCTGGGTCATGACAAATGCGAGGTCAAATAGGATTCCGGTACTGCGATCATAGTCCCCTTCGAGAACCATCTCAACGGTATAGGTATGACCATGCCCATTGCTATTGTTACACTTGCCGTAAATTTCTTTATTGGAGGAGTCAGACAAACTATCGGCGTGTAAGCGATGTGCCGCATAGAATTTTGTCTTTACACCCATAAACATCCGATGACCTGCTTGATAATCTATAAAAAAGTATGGATTTTCATGAAGCCGAATTCTTCTTATCGGAACTTCTTTTTTCAGTTCATAAAAAAAATGCTTTGCCAAAGATTCGGTTGTCATCGGCATACCTTGTAATTCAGGTAAGTCAGTCGTAAGGTTTCGATGATCATATTTGCGGTAAAACTTATTCATGACATGCTGGATAGTTGAATTTTCTATAAGGATATTATTTTCAAGCTCCCCTTCACCTTGAAAAGTCAGTCTCATATTATAATGATGCCCGTGTCCTGATTTGCGAGCTGAAACGCCAAACAATTCTTTATTGCTCGACTCGGTTAGATTTGGCGAGTAGGTTCTTCGGGCAGCACAAAAGCTGAGATGATAACTTTTTTCAACAGTTCCATTGGCATAAGCAGTAACTTCCCATTCTCTGTCTTCACAAATATGACAGACAACGAGCTGAGCCGATTCGTTTTCAAAAAGTGGTGTCGCATCACTTAAAAGTTCTGAGGCTATTTTTTCAAAGGTAGGAACTTCTTTGTCAAATGGTGTTATATCTATATTTAAAAATTTATGATCGTAGCGTTCGCCTAAAAGTTTGTTAATTCTCTCTTTGATAATTGTCACGTTGAGCATCATGCCGTCAGTTTCAGAAACTTCGCCGTTAAATAAAAAAGTCACGACAACATTATGCCCATGACCATGCTCACCTTTTGACTCATCGCCATAAAGGAGAATATTTGCATCTTCGGAAAGTCGAGCATTGTGCATCCGATGAGAAAATGAAATTTCGAATTTTTTAGATACAGTTAAATACATAATTTATTTAATGAGCGAAAAGAATTCAGCCCGTGTCGACGGGTCATCATGGAATTCACCGAGAACACACGAGGTGACCATCGATGAGTTCTGTTTTTCAACACCACGCATCATCATGCAGAGATGTTTCGCTTCAATTACAACTGCTACTCCTTGTGCATTTGTATATTTATCAATTGTGTGGGCAATCTGTCTTGTCAACTGCTCCTGTATTTGCAGTCTTCGTGCGAAAACATCTACGATTCGGGCTATTTTGGATAAGCCTAAAACTTTGCCATTTGGGATATAAGCAACATGGCATTTCCCGATAAACGGCAAAAGATGGTGTTCGCACATCGAATAGAGCTCAATATCTTTGACTAAAACTATTTCAGAAGCATCAGATTCAAACAAAGCACCATTTATAATTTTCTCTATATCTTCGGTATATCCTTTAGTAAGGAACTTAAAAGCTCTGGCAGCTCTTTTTGGAGTTGATTTTAAGCCTTCACGATTTACATCTTCGCCGATTTCTTCTAATAACTTTTTGTATAATTCTTCCATTTAAAACCCTTAATAAGTAATATAAAGCTAATTTGATTGTTATACCTGTAAAGGTATACGTACAAAAGATAGGTAATTATGCACTAAATCTCAAGCTGAATTATTTTTGCTAAAATTTAAATAAAGTGACTTCAATTAGTTAATCTATGCTATCTATCCACCGATAAGACAACAAGATACAATGAATGTCATGTCACAAAATTGTCATGATAAAAGCATAAATGTATATACAACAAGGACAAACATGGCGATTTATCGCAATTAGTACTTGACAAGAAGATATACTTTGTTATCTTTTTCACAAACAGAAAACAACTTTTAAATGTAAATAGAAATATATATGAGACAACATCTTAGATATCTCTGGAGGATTTCGTGAATAGAGTAATAAGTCTTTTTATAATAATAGCGTTTATAGCAGTTACACCATTATATGTGTCTGCTCAAGGAGATGCCGGTTGTAAAACGGATAAATGCCATAGCAATATGGGAACAATGAAATTTATCCATGGTCCTGTTGGTGCCGGAATCTGTACTATTTGTCACGCTCCTGTTGAGGGGAAAAAACATCAGTTTACATTTACTGCAGAAAAAGAAGAACTCTGTTTTAATTGTCATGATTCAAAACGTGACATGATGCTTGAAGATTTTTTACATACTCCTGTTGCCGATGGTAACTGTGTTGGCTGTCATGATCCACATCAATCAGATCATCGTTTTACTTTAAAAGGTGATGCTGCCGATTTATGTTATACTTGTCACAAAATTGAAGATTTTAATAAAGAATTTGTCCATGGTCCTGTTGGAGCCGGTGACTGTAATGTTTGTCATAATCCTCATGCCTCCGCCAATGAAATGCAATTGCTCTCCCCTAAAAAAGAACTCTGTTTTAACTGTCATAAAGAACAAGCAGATATGATGAACAAACGTCATGTTCACCCTCCTGTCGCCGAAGATTGTACGGAATGTCATAACCCTCACTCAAATACAGATGAATTTTTATTAGGTGCTTCAGGTGAAAAACTCTGTTATGAATGCCATGATAATATTGCTGCCTATGTTGGTGCAAAATATCAACATGACCCTGTTGAAAATGGAAAATGTCAGGACTGTCATAACGTACATGCTTCTGAAAATCCAATGATGTTTTTAAAGCCTCAAGAAGCTCTTTGTTTCAGCTGTCATAGTGAGATGGGTTAATTTGTAAATGCCCAAGAACATAAACATGGCCCTGCCAAAGAAGGTGACTGTAATGCTTGTCACGACCCTCACGGTTCTGAATATTTCCGAATTTTACGGAATAATTTCCCATCTGAGTTCTATATGCCATATGATACCGACAATTATGCTATCTGTTTCCAATGCCACAATAAAGATTTAGCTCTAGATGAAAATACTACAACCTTGACAGATTTCCGTGATGGCGACGTAAATATGCATTTTCTTCACGTAAACAAGGATAAAAAAGGCAGAAGTTGTAAAGCCTGTCATCAGGTACACGCATCATCTCAGGCAAAACATATCAGAGAATCTGTCCCATTTGGAAAAATTAGTTGGGAATTACCGGTTACATTTACTAAATTAGAAAATGGCGGAAGCTGTGTTGTAGGCTGTCATTCTCCAAAAGAGTATAATCGTAATAAATAACTTAGGTAATTTGAGTGCTAAAAAAACTATTAGTAATCATTCTTCTGTTTTCTTGTGCTGTGCAAGCTCAAGAAATGACAAAAGAAGAAAAACGTGCAAAACGAAAAAATGTACGCCTTTATTTAAAAAAATCTATCGCGTACTTTAATAATCATCAACTTGATTCAGCTTCGTTATATATAGATTCCCTTTTGACACTTGCCCCAAAAAACCCGGATGCATATTATTATCTCGGATTGATCCATATAGAAAATGCCGATACGACTCTCGCCGATTCAGTTCTCAGCCAAGGGTCAGATGTCGCACCATTATCTACCAGAATAAAAATACTCCTTTCCCGAATTAAAATAGAGCAGAAAGATTTCGAGGCTTCTGCTGAACTGCTTGATGCAATATTAAGAATCAAACCACGAGAACCCGAGACACTCTACCTTCGTGGTATCACCTATCTGCATATGAACGACACAACCAAAGCGATTGAATACTTAAAACACGGACTAGAACGAGCGCTTGTAAAAGGGAAATAATGCGGACAATATTTTATATCATACAACAGTCTAAAAGTTTTTTCTTAATCTTACTTATTGCGGTCTTATTTGTCCCGTCGGCAACTGCTGCATTTAAGTATTTACATGAAGGTATGAAACTTCCAACTATTGAAAGTATTGATATACGGACTGGTGAAACAGTTTCATCTGAATCAGTTTTAAAAGATAACAATATGATAATTATTGTCTTTTGGTCGACTTGGTCAAGACGTTCGTTGGAAGAATTAAAAGCTCTCAAAGAAATCTGCTTGATGTATCCGAATGACCGTTTCAAAATCATTGCCGTAAATGTTGAGGGGCAAAAGATTTCTCCGGTAACAAAAGATACGATATTAAGATTATCTGAAGAGATGGAACTTCCTTTCCCGGTCATCATCGATCATAATCTGGAGATATTTTACCAATTTGGCGTTATCGCGGTTCCATCGACTGCCATTACAGATACAACAGGTGTGATACGATTTGGACCGGCAGGATTTTCGTTGACGACTCATGATTTGATTATTGATTCGATTGATGTTTTGCTTGGTAAAAAAGAATTAGCTGACACAACTATGATTATGAAAAAAGGATACATTCCAAAAATAAAAGCATCCAGATATTATAACCTCGCGTTGAATCTAAATAATAAACGAATGTATGAACGAGCCTTATCAAACGTTGCAATCGCTGTAGAAAATGATTCGCTCTTCCCTGTTCCATACAGTTTGATGGGTGAGATTTACAAAGCCTTACAAGAGAATGAAAAAGCACTTGCAAACTATAAAAAAGCTGTCGAATTAGATTCTACTTTCGTAGCTGCCTGGAGTGGAATCGGTGAGGTCTATTATGCGAACAAGCAGATTGATTCGGCGATGACCGCAACAAACCGAGCCCTCTCGTTGGATGAATTTTTTACCCCTGCTCTGTTAAATTTGGCGCTCTGTTATTCTGCTTTAGGTGATAGTGGCAACGCACTGGCAAACCTCAAAATAGCCCAGGAACTAAATCAGCGAGACCCAAAACCATATTTTTATCTTGGTCAGATATATCTTGAAAGTTCTGATACTGTAGATGCTTTGCAGTCATACATGACCGCTCTTGAGATACTATTTCCGGCTCCTTAATCCTTCTCATTAACTTCCTATTTTAAGCACAAGACAGTTATTTTTCAAATTTAATACATTACTATTTAGTATAACATAACTACAATAACCTTATTATCCACATTTATGCTAACGATAGCTTTCCATAAACGCTTATCTTGTTGTCCTACTGTCCCTTACAGAAACTCTACGATTAACAGACTTATGAGAAAACAAATAGCATATTTGTTCTTTTTTTCACAAGCGATGACACTAATCTGACAATGTTCTTATCTTTTTAAGTTAATTGGGACTAATCATTTAAACGAATTGAGAAACATTAGGACAAATTATGGAATTCGGAATAATAGGCACATCGATTTGGCAACAGAATATGAAGCTCCTCGAAAAGATTACAATCGATCGAGATTGTAAAGCTGAAAGAATAAATGAACTCAAAGATGCTCTCGGGTTAGATGAACTTATTTATCTTTCCACGTGCAACAGAGTAGAAATAATTTACACCCTCAACGAACCGTCAAGTGATAGCCGTATCCTGCATCGTTTGATTGATTTCTTTTTCTCTGATGGTTCCGATCTCAATTTTTTCCCAAATGATTTTTACCACTTCACCGACAAAGAAGCAATCACTCATCTTTTCCGCACGGTCTCATCTCTGGAATCATTAGTTGTTGGTGAAACACAAATTACCGGACAATTTAAAGATGCCTATCAAGATGCTCTCGCTGCCGGACATGTTGGATTCTATTTACACAAATTAGCCGATGAAGCTCTTACCGTTTCTAAAAAGATTAAACGAGAAACTACAATCGGTAACGGTCATCAATCGATGGCATCACTCGCTGCTCAAGAAATTAAAAATCATCTTGCCGGTCAAAAGGATAAAACAATCGCCTTAGTTGGTGCCGGTGAAATGACAACAAAATTTGCCCGATACATCACCAAAGCAAATTTAGGTAATCTACTTTTTGTTAACCGTACAGTTGAAAAAGCGGATAAATTTGTAGAAGAGTTTGGTGGAAGTTCGATTTCATTAAAAGACTTCAAAGCAAACCCACAAGAAGTATATGCTATTGCCTCGGCAACAGCCTGTCAGCACGCGATTTTTGATTTAGACTTTGCTGACAAACTTCCAAAAATTTCTCAACCTGTATTAGCAATCGACTTAGCTATCCCCCGCGATTTTTCTGATGACATAACCTGCCATGAGCAGATCACACTTATTGATATCCCTGTACTAAAGACTAAAGCAAACGGCAACCTTCGGAAAAAATTTGTCGAAGCAGGCAAAGCAAATAATATTATCAAAGACGCTGTCTATAAATTTGTCAGTTCTCAACTCGAAGTTTCTATCAAGCCAATTTTCCATACATCGTTTAAAGAATCTATCCAACTTGCTCACAATGCGATGGATGATCTCTTTAAAAAGAAAGTTACTTCACTTAATGACAAAGAACAAAATGCGATAAAAAGCTTAGTAACAAAACTTATAAGTAATGCCTCCTTTCAACCATCCAAGGTTCTTTCTGAAAGAATGGCTCAAGCGCAAACAAATCTTAATTTTGAAAAACTAGATAATTCATCTAACAAGGAAGCGGTATGAATAAACAACATCTTGTAATTGGTTCCCGAGGATCCGACTTAGCCTTATACCAAGCAAATTTTATAAAAGATATTTTAACAGACGAACTCAACTGTACCGTAGAAATTAAAATAATAAAAACAACCGGCGATAAAATTACAAATCTTTCATTTGATAAAATGGAAGGTAAAGGATTTTTCACAAAGGAACTTGAAGAAGCACTCCTCGCAAAAGAAATCGACCTGGCTGTTCATTCACTCAAAGATTTGATGACGACCCAACCGACACCTCTCAAACTTGGTGCAGTCGGTTATCGTGCTGACAGTCGTGAAATGCTTTTGATTCGGAAAGAATCTCATACCGGCGAAGGTGTCCTGCCTGTTAAAGATGGCGGTATTATTGGTACATCGTCAAACAGACGTAAATGTCAAATTGCCCAATACAATAGTAAACTCGAGATCAAAGATTTACGCGGTAATGTACCGACTCGGATAAATAAACTTCGCGAAGGTGCCTACGATGCGATCATGATTGCTGCTGCAGGCGTGAAACGTTTAGAGCTGGATGTTTCTGACCTCGTTGCTCTTGAACTCAACCCGCAGATTTTCCTTCCTGCTCCTGCTCAAGGTATCTTAGGAATTCAAATCCGTGATGACCTCCCTGAAGTTGAAGCTGTTATTTCTAAAATGAATAATGAAACCGATGCTAAATCAGCCAGTCTAGAACGTGGGCTACTGGCAAAATATGAATTAGGATGTACTTTGCCACTTGGTGTTTACTCAGAAGTTAACGGTGATTCTTATCGTCTGAAAGCTGTCCTTGGTGTTTTAGAAAATGACCAATGGGTCGAGCCTAGAACAGCAGACATTACAGGTTCCAATATTGAAGATATCGTCAACGAAGCATTTGAGAAATTGAAATAGGTCAATCATGCGCAACCTTGGAATCACAAGAGATAAAAATCAGTTGGAATCTTTACGTCAAAAAGCAGAGATGAAAAACATTAATATTGTACCTCTTCCTGTAACTGAAATAATATCTCTTCTCAATGATGAAACTCAAATTCCAAATTTGACAAAGTATGACTGGCTCTTTTTCTCATCTACCAATGGCGTGCATACATTTTTTAAGCAGGCAAAAGATGCTATTCCTAAAGATGTTAAGATTGCTGTAGTTGGAGAAAAAACTGCCGATGCAATCCGTTCTTATAATTTGGAGATTGATTTCCAACCATCTCAAGCGTATGGCAAACTTTTGTTTGAAGAATTTTCATCTGAATATCAAACTCAAAAACTTGAAATTTTATACGTTCGCGCAAAAAAATAAATTTTAGTGCAAGAGACTTTTTAGCACAAACACAAATTTCATATAACGAACTTATAAGTTATAAATCTCAAGAGAAAGAAATCAGTAGTTCAGAAGTTGAAATATTAACTGATGGTGATTACATTCTCTTTACAGCACCATCTTCAGTTCGCTCATACAAAAAACAATTTGGTTCACCCAAGGCAAAACTAATTGCTATTGGCAAGACTACCAAAGATGCTATCGAGAACAATAATTGGAAAACAAATATTTTATTGGATAAACCAGAAATTGAATCTGTTTTGGAGTATATATAATGGAACTATTTTCACGACCAAGACGCTTAAGACAAAACAACCTTACTCGTGAGTTAGTCGCCGAGACAACTCTCAATGTGAATCGTCTTATACAACCATATTTTGTCTGCGATGGAACGAATACAAAAGATGAAATCGACGGTCTCCCGGGTATCTACCGTGAGTCAGCTGATTCGTTGACAAAATCAATCGAAGCCGACTTAAAACTTGGTATCAACAATATAATGCTCTTCGGAGTGACCGACAGAAAAGATGCCTTGGCATCAACTGCTACCGACAACAAGAACCCTGTTATCCAGGCGGTCAAAGAGCTCAAAAAACAATTTGGCAACGACTTACTTATCGGTGCCGATGTTTGTCTTTGTGCTTACACCAACACAGGTCATTGTGGCGTGAGCGAACATGATGTTATCAACAATGACAAGTCAGCAGAGATTCTTTCGATAATGGCATTACGACTTGCCCAAGCAGGATGCGACATAGTGGCACCATCGGACATGATGGACGGTCGGGTTGGAGCAATACGAACGACTCTTGAGCAGAACGATTTTAAAAATACACTTATCATGGCATACTCCGCCAAGTATTCATCATCGTATTATGGTCCTTTCAGAAACGCCGCTAACTCTGCCCCGGGCAAAGGCGACCGCAAAGGCTACCAGATGGATTTCAGAAACCGTTCCGAAGCAATGACAGAACTTGAACTCGATGAAGCCGAAGGTGCTGATATTGTCATGGTTAAACCTGCTATGGCGTACCTTGATATTATCTCAGACTTCAGCCAAAACACTTCTCTTCCGATTGCTGCCTACAATGTTTCAGGAGAATACACCGCAGTAAAATTATTAGCAAAAGAAAATTTAGCAGATGAAAACATAATGGTAATCGAAAACTTGACCGCAATCACAAGAGCGGGAGCATCGATAATTCTTACATATCATTTACGGGATATTTTAACAAATGGATGGCATAATGCTTAAGACAGATAAATCAAAAGAAATAATTAGAAAAGCTGAACTCGTCACACCCGGCGGAGTTAATTCTCCGGTGCGTGCTTTTCAATCGGTAGGTGGCACACCTCGTATTATTAAAAAAGGTGAAGGTGCTTATATAACCGATGTTGACGACAACTCATACATAGATTTCTCATCCTCCTGGGGACCGCTAATATTAGGACATGCTGACAAGGATGTTGTCAAGGCGGTTCAAGACCAGTGCGAAGATGGAATGACCTATGGCACATCAACCGAGCATGAACTCAACTTAGCTCAGTTCATCGTTGACAATGTTGAACCTGTCGAAAAAATTCGCTTTGTGTCATCAGGTACCGAAGCGGTCATGTCGGCAATCAGACTTGCTCGCGGTTTTACAGGACGTGACTTGATCTTAAAATTTGACGGTTGCTACCACGGACATTCTGACCATCTCTTAGTTGCTGCCGGTTCAGGACTCGCTACTTTTGGAACACCATCATCGGCTGGCGTACCGGAATCTATTACATCACAAACAGCAGTACTTCCATTAGACGATGAAGAAGCACTCGAAACATTTTTTGCTGAGCATGGCGACAAACTTGCTGCAGTTATTATTGAAGGGATCCCTGCCAACAATGGTTTGTTGATTCAACGACACGACTACATCAGACTGATCCGTGCCTTATCAGAAAAACATGGTGCCTTACTCATCTTTGATGAAGTCATCACTGGTTTCCGTTTAGGATTTGGCGGAGCGGCAGCTTACTACGGCATCACTCCAGACTTACTTACCTATGGAAAAATTATCGGTGGCGGAATGCCGGTTGGTGCATTCGGTGGAAGAGCAGATATTATGGACATGCTCTCACCACTCGGACCTGTCTATCAAGCAGGTACTCTATCGGGGAATCCTCTTGCGATTGTTGCCGGTTATACGACACTTAAGAAACTTGAAGATGGAACTATCTATAAAAAACTCGAAGAGAATAATCGTCGGTTTGTCACAGACATCACCGAACAACTTCGCGACTGCAAAGTAAATATCGCAGGAGTAGCATCAATCTTCTGGTTAGTTTTTCAACCGGAACTTCCTCGCTCCGCATCTGCTATTAACAACGCAGGTATCACGCATTATAATCGGATTCACGAAAAAGTTCTCAACCGAGGTATTTATTTCCCACCATCAGGATACGAAGTCTGCTTTATCTCAGCAGCTCATCCTGAAAATATGTTATCCAACGCCGCAAATACTTTAGCAGGTATTATCAGACAGGAAGCACACTCATGGCACTAAACGACAGCAATTTCATCAAGGCATGCTACGGCAAAAACGACGGGGCTATTCCTATCTGGATTATGCGACAAGCGGGACGGTACCTTCCTGAATATCTTGAAGTTCGTTCAAAAGCAACATTCAAAGAACTATGTCAATCTCCCGAATTGATTACAAAAGTTGTCAAGCAACCGATTGACCGATTTAATCTCGATGCTGCTATTTTATTTTCAGACATCTTAACATTTTTAGATCCATTAGGTGCATCGGTATCATTCCCGGACCAAGGTGGTCCAAAAATTGCCGACCCGATTTCAACACCTGATGACATAAAAAAACTACACGACTTTGATATTAAAAAAGAACTTTCATTTGCTCTTAATGGAATCAAAGCAATCAAAGAAGCTCTACCAAAAACTCCATTGATTGGTTTTGCAGGTTCTCCATTTACAATCTCTTGTTACTTGATTGAAGGACAAGGTTCAAAAGCATTTGATAAACCAAAAAGATTCATGCATACCTACCGTGAGGCAGCAACTGATTTGTTTGATATGCTTGCTGATATAACAGGTCGCTATTTAAACGAACAGATTAATGCCGGTGCCGATTGTGTACAGTTGTTCGGAAGCTGGGATGGTATCTTATCACGTGATGACTTTTATGAATTCACGGTAAAACCTGCCAACAAAATATTCGGACAGCTCAAAGATAGAAACGTTCCTCGGATTATGTTTGTGAACAATCTCGCTCCATATCTTGATTTGGTCAATGAAATCGACTGCGAAGTTGTCGGCGTTGATTACCGCATGGATATAAATCAAGCAGCATCAGTATTGAAAAATAAATCGGTGCAAGGGAATTTAGACCCATCGGTTTTATTCGGAACACCGGAACATGCCAGAGAAAAAACATTACAACAATTACAAAACTTTGACAATTTAGACAGATTAATTTTTAACTTAGGGCATGGCATACAGCCAAAGACACCGATTGAGTCGGTACAAGCCGTAGTGGAAACAGTACAAAATTTTAGGTAAAAAAAATGAACAACCCAAAACAAGCAACTTCAATTCCGATAGATCTTCTTAGGAAGTATGACCGTCCGGGTCCCCGCTATACCAGCTATCCGACTGCACCTGTTTGGTCAAGCGATGTAGGAGCTGATTCATATATACAAGCATTGCAGAATGCATCAAAAAACCAAGATGATGCTTTCGCAATTTATTGTCATATCCCTTTTTGTGAATGCAGATGTTACTACTGCGGATGCAACACAGTCATCACAAGAAATTCCGACAAAGTACGTTTGTATATCGACACTTTGAAAAAAGAAATTGAGAACACTGCCAAGCATTTACAAAATCGTAAAAATGTAAACCAATTACATTTTGGCGGTGGCACACCAACATATTTGACTATCGATCAGTTTAATGAAATTTTAGATACACTTGATAAACATTTTGTATTTACCGATGACTGTGAAAAATCTATCGAGATAGACCCTCGAGTTACTACCGATGAACAGATTGCCGCATTAGTCAAACGTGGCTTTAATAGGATTTCTATGGGTGTGCAGGATTTTGACAACGATGTACAAGTTGCTATCGGACGGATCCAATCATTTGATTTAGTGAAAGCAAAAGTCGATTATTGCAAGTCGCTAAACTTCGATGGTGTCAATATCGATTTGATTTATGGTTTGCCAAAACAATCTCTTGAAAGTTTTAAAACAACTCTTGCAAAAGCAATTTCACTCAGACCTGATAGAGTGGCACTTTATAGTTTTGCCTATCTTCCTTCAGTAAAAGCGAATCAGATGAAAATTATCGAATCTGAACTTCCTGTGACAGAAGATAAGTACAAACTTTTTGCCTTGGCTATTGAGATGTTCACCGATGCAGGATATTTGCAAATCGGAATGGATCACTTTGCCTTGCCAAATGATGGACTTTCTGTTGCTCAAAACGACGGACGGCTTCATCGAAATTTCATGGGTTACACCGTACAAGCCTCACCTGAAATGGTCGGCTTTGGCATGTCTTCAATCGGGTACATTGACAATTCATTTTTCCAATCGTATTCATCACTTACTCAATACATGGAGTCAGTTGAAAAATCTGAATTTGCCGTGTATCGTGGGATGCAATTAAATCAGGATGATTTGATTAGGCAATATGTTATCAATGCCCTTATGTGTAATTTCCAATTGAATTTTAATGAGTTTTATAACAAGTTCAAAATACAATACCATGAATATTTCATGAAAGAGCATAAAGAACTTTCAGAGGTCTTTGTCGACAATTGCTTAGACGCACCAAGTGGGGGCTTAAGGATGTCATCGGTCGGACGGACATGTATAAGAAACATCGCTATGGTCTTTGATGCCTATCTAAATAAAGATAGCGGAAGTAAAAAACCAACTTTTTCAAGAACTATCTAAGAGGTTTGTATGTCGAATGTAAATTCAAATAGAGTTTGTGTTATACTATTAGGGATGGGTGGACCGGACTCTCTTGATAACATCAGACCTTTTTTGTATAACATATTTTCAGACCGTGAGATTATTCAACTCCCCGGTGGTTCTCTGTTTCAAAAACCATTCGCTAAACTTATAAGTAAATTGCGTTATAAGAATGTACAGAAGAACTATGCCCAAATCGGCGGTTCATCGCCCCTTCTGAAATGGACTGAGTCGCAAAAAGAACATCTCGAATTTATTATCTCACCGATGAAAGCTCCATTTGAAATTTTCATTGGTATGAGATATTTTAGACCGACGATAGAAGATGCAATCAGCAATGCTATCAATGCGAACTTTGATAAAATAATTTTTCTGCCTATGTATCCCCAATATTGCAAAGCAACAACCGGGTCATCATTTACAGAAGCAAAACGAGTTCTCAAAAAACATCCGAATGTTAAAGCTGTTTTCATCAATGACTTCCATTCCAATACTGCCTATCTAGAACTTTTGAAATCATACATTGACAATAATATTCTTGAAGACGAAACGATTTTATTTTCTGCACATTCTATTCCGGAAAAATTCGTTGATGAAAATGATCCGTATGTTTCCCAAGTTGAATTTACTGCTCAGCAAGTCGCAGGAAAAAGAGATTATGTCCTCTCCTACCAAAGCAGAACCGGTCCTGTCAAATGGGTCGGACCTGACACAGTCGATGAAACCAAACGGCTGTTATCAGAAGGTAAAAAATTGTTTATAGTCCCAATCAGTTTTGTCTGTGACCATATTGAAACTTTATTTGAACTTGATATAGAGTTAAAAGAACTTGTCAGCGACCATACAAATATTCGTCGCATGCCAATGTTTAACGATGACCGTAACTTTGGCTCACTACTAGCCAATATTATATTGGAGCATCTTGATGACTGAAAATAAATATGACGTAGCTATTATAGGCGGTGGAATCTCAGGATTATCCGCATTACATTTTTTAAAATTAAAGCAACCATCTTTATCTGTGAAATTATTTGAAGCTGACTCTCGACTCGGCGGAACAATCGGGACTGACAACATCGACGGCTTCTCGCTAGACTGGGGACCTAACGGATTTTTAGACCGCGAACCAATTACCTTACAAATGGTTGAACAGTTAGGTTTGACAGATTCATTAGAACGTGCCAACGACAATGTATCTCACCGTTTTATTCTGCGTGACAACAAACTACGCTCGGTACCAATGTCACCACCAAAATTTATGACCTCAAGCATCTTGCCTGTCTCGGGAAGATTACGAGTGATGATGTAACCGTTTGCAAAGAAACGCACGGAGGGAATCGACGAATCTATTTATGATTTTGTCAAGCGTCGCATCGGCGTCCAAGCTGCAGACTACCTCGTACAGCCGATGGTCTCGGGTGTCTATGGTGGAGTTGCCGACCGGCTTTCATTAAAATCATGTTTCCCAATAATGCGGGAAATGGAAGACGAGTACGGTTCTTTGTTTAAAGCTATGATTTCAAAAGCGAAACAAGCTAAAGCGAAAAAGAAAAAATCCGGTTCACCAAGCGGACCCGGTGGATGGTTGACATCTTTTAAAGGTGGACTCTACACTGTCATTGAACAATTCCAAAAGAACTATCAAGACGACATCGCTTGCAAAATGATTGCAAAAAATATTGTTAAAAAAGATGATACCTATACAGTAACTTTTGAAAATGGCGATGTTATCAGTTGTAAAAATATTATATTAGCAACGCCGACTTACAAAGCTGCCGACTTAGTTGCGGAACTTTCAACAGACCTAGCCCATACTTTTAATTCTATTCCATATGCACCGATTTCTGTAGTTTGTTTAGGATATAAAAAAGATGACATCAAACACAAACTTGATGGTTTTGGCTTCTTAGTTCCTAAAAAAGAGAACCTCAAAATCTTAGGCTCTATCTGGACATCATCGATATTTGCCAACCGAGCTCCCGACGGCATGGTACAGTTCCGTACTATGATTGGTGGCGATGGCGACCATGAATCTATCAACCTCTCCGACAAAGAACTTGTCCGAGCAATCGAACATGACCTAGACAGTATTGTCGGTATCAACGGTAAACCAGAACTGGTAAAAATTTATCGTTGGGCAAGAGGGATCCCTCAATTTAAAATTGGTCATTCTGACATTATGGATAAGCTTGAGAGCGAACTGAGTAAACAGGGTAATTTATTTATTAGCGGTAATGCATATTATGGAATTAGCTTAAATGATTGTATAAAACAATCGCATAAAGTTGCCGAGCTAATTACGCAGTAGGTTCTTCCAGCTCTTCATGGTCAGGATGAATGAATACCCAGCCTTCATGGGCAAACCAGTCGTTTGCTTCCTGGCGTTTTTCTTCAAAGACTAAAAAGAGTAATTCATCGCCTGATTTTATTTTTGTACCAACAACAACCGGCTCAGTTTTTCCATCCCGCGTACGAACAAGCGGAAGTAAAATTTTATTGATGACAGCATCCTGGCTTTGTGAGTCAACAAGTTCAAACGATTCATCGGCTGCCGATTGCCACCATTCAACTTTGGCAGTTTTTTTGCGAAGGCGAACATTCCATAAATCTAAATCACGCTCAACCCCAAAGAGAATCTCTCCCCCGGCTTCATCAACCATCTCTGTAGTCACATGCCCCACATGTATATGCAACGGCATATAAACATTTTCAACTTTTAACTCATCATGTATTTTTTTGATAAAGAGCAGATTGATTTCTTCATTCGGTGTCAAAGCAATACATCCTTTCATAGAAGAAACCGATCCACGAGCAAGCAGGTTATCATCGAGGGCATTGCCAAAGAGAATTTTGAAATTTAGTTCTTCTGCATTACGGACAGCCTCAGCATTTGAATCTATAAAAATAATATCTTCCTCAGTTTTTTGCAGACCTCTTGCAAATTCTAAAGCAACCGGGTTGGCACCTAAAATTGCATAGCCGACATTTGCCTTACGACTTACTTTAAGAAGTTGTGCTATGACTGAACCGGACATCCCCTGCACAGTTACGGTTACAGCAATAACCATAAAGACCAACGCTCGTAGCAACGCTCCGCCCTCCATGCCGACTTCATCTAATGTCACCGCAAAAAACGATGCGACCGCAGCAGCAACAATCCCACGTGGGCCAAGCCAGGAGAGAAACATTTTTTCATTCAGTTTTAGACCAGTTCCGACAGTCGAGATAAAAACATTGATAGGTCGAATGACAAACATCAGCAACCCAACAACAATCAACCCAGACACGCCAAGCAGTTGCACATCGGCAAACTTTACATCGGCAGCTAACAATACAAACAACATCGCGATAAACATCGAAGTCAACTGTTCTTTAAATTCAACCAGTTCGTGCAGAACTCTGCTTTTCACATTACCGACTACGATACCCGCAACAGTCACCGCACCGATACCTGATTCGGGTTGAAAATAATTTGAAAGATGATAGAGAGCCAACACAAATGTGAGTACAAAAATATTTTTCAAATGCGATGGAATAACTTTTTTTGGTTTGACTATATAAGCAATACAAAAGCCACCAACAATTCCGACAACCGCTCCAAATCCTAATTTTAACAGAAGATGTATAATGCCATTAACTAAAGAACCTTCCGATGGATGCACCACAATTTCTAATGCTACGATTGCCACCAAGGCACCAATAGGGTCGATTAAAAGACCTTCCCCCTCAAGAACTGTGTTTATGTTATTTCGTAATTTTATTCTTTTAAGTAATGGGTTGACAACTGTTGGTCCGGTGACAGAAACTAACGTTCCGAATAAAAATGATAGTTCCCAACTCCAGTCTAAGACAAAATGTACAGCAAACATTGCACCAACAATAGTAATTGCAGCACCAAGAGTTATCAGTCGGCGGATCGCTTTTGATTCTTTTTGAATTCGTTTGATGTTTAAATTCAGCCCGCCTTCAAATAGAATTACGGCTATCGCAAAACCAACCAACATTTGAAGCGATTCATGATACAACTTTGGGTCAACTAATTTCAATCCCTCGGGACCGAGCAATGCACCAGTCAGCAAGAGCAGGACAATTCCTGGTATTCGCAGATGATGGGCGATCGATTGGGCTATCAGCCCGACAAACAGGGCAAGCGATATTGTAATGGCTATATCAAATTCTATCATTTTATTCCTTAGGTTTCCCCATGATACATATTTTAGGGTCGAAATGACAAGTTTTAACTACGGAAATCAAATTTATATATATTGACTATATCAGTCTTTATATCTATATATATTTCAGAAATTATAATGTTGAAAAATAGAAAGCAGTTATCATGATAGACTTTTCTTTTACCGAAAACCAACTCGCTGTCAGAGATATGGCAAAAGAAGTTGCCTCAAAAGTTATTATCCCGTCAATTGCAGAATATGACCGCAAACAAGAGATGAACCCTGCTCTTTTACCTGCCATGGCAGAGTCAAACCTGCTTGGATTTTGTATCCCGGAACAATATGGCGGTTTGGGAATGGACTATATTTCGCTCGGGCTAGCATCGGAAGAAATGGAATATGGGGACACATCGGCACGGGTAATTTTATCGGTGCATATCGGATTGTTTTCACTCCCTCTTTTAACATTTGGAACCGAAGAACAGAAACAAAAATATCTTACTCCTGCTGCGAAGGGTGAAAAAATTGCAACCTTTGGACTTACCGAACCTGCCGCAGGTTCCGATGTTATCGGGCTACAAACTACTGCTGTCAAAGATGGTGACTCATATATTTTAAACGGTGAAAAAATGTGGATTTCACTCGCCGATGTTGCAGACCAATTTTTTATCTTCGCATGGACTGATCTAGACAAAAAGAAAAATCGTGACCACTCGGGTATCTCTTGTTTTATTGTTGAACGTACATACGATGGTATAACAACCGGAGCATTACATGGCAAACTTGGTGTACGAGCAGGCAATACCGGATTTATTTCGATGCAGGATGTCAAAGTCCCAGCAGAAAATCTAGTACACAAAGAAGGTGCCGGATTTAAAATTGCAATGTTCTGTCTTGACCAAGGACGATTCACCGTTGCTGCCGGTTCTTGCGGACTTATCAAAGCATGCCGTGATGCATCGGTAAAATATTCTAAAGAACGTCAGACATTTGGTGTCAATATCGAAGAACATCAGCTGGTCAAACAGATGATTGCCAATATGGAAGCGGGCTATGAGTATTCAACATACTTATGGATGAAAGCCGGCTGGTTAAAAAACCAGGGACTCCGCTCGACCAAAGCAACTTCGATGGCAAAATGGATCGCTTGTAAAGAAGCGGAAACATCGGCAGCCAACGCCGTACAGGTGCATGGAGCCTATGGCTTCTCCGATGAATATCCGGTCGAACGTTTCTATCGAAATTGCAAAGGTGCTTCAATTTATGAAGGCACCCGCGAAATTCACACTATCATGCAGGCCGATTATGTTTTAGGATTTCGTGAAGATAAACAACTCGAGATTGATTTACCCAAAGTCGACCAATAATAATTATTTATATAACCAAGTCAATTCTTGAAGTTATCTATTTTGTAAGGACGTTACCTGCTAACGTCCTTTTTTTATACCTAAGAAGTACTCTTTTTCCTGCATTGATTTCTACTTGACACAACAAGACTAACTAGATATACTTTATCTTATATAACGCAAAATAAACATCCTAATTCGTTTTCTTTTAAAAAGTACAAAAAAACATAAATAGGTATAAACAGGAGGAATCTCATGAAGAAGAACTTTCTACGAATTCTTTTGATTTCAGCTTTTGCAATAGCTTTAATACCAAACCAGGTATCAGCTATGAAAATGTTATTAAATCATCAAGGGAAACTAACTGATGCCACCGGTACGCCTGTCGCTGATGGTAATTACACGATAACATATTCTCTCTGGGATGACCCTACTATTGGTAACATGCTCTGGACAGAAACAATTTCAGTCTCAGTTACTGATGGGTTATACAGCGTAGTTTTGGGTGATGTTCAGGCATTTGATCCATCAATATTTTCTGATCAGTTATATTTAGAAATACAGATCGGTGCAGATTCACCTTTAGCACCTCGATCTATTTTAAGCTCGACACCATATGCGGCAATGGCATTGTCAGTTCCCGGATTTACTCCAGGTCCAAATAATATTGTGACAGGTCAATATGCGTTTGCTGCAGGTGATAATAATTCTGTTTTATCTGACTATGGTTCAATTACCGGTGGACAGATGAACCAAGTTGAACTTATAAATAATACAGCACCATCTTTAGATACAACCGGAATTTTTGATGGAGCTTTACTCAAAGATGGTTTTGGTTTTGCTAATTCACCACCATGTTTATCAATAGCTGGCTGGATTGGTGCCGGTGCTTCAAACACCGCATTTGGTGCAAGTGCGGCAGTAGGTGCCGGTGGTGATAACCATGCCGATGGATTCTTTTCAGCAATAATCGGTGGTTGTTCAAACAATGCCTTAGGAAGTTACGATGTCATAGCCGGTGGTATCAGTAATATGGAAGTTGTAGGCGGTGGCTTTAGAACTATAGGCGGTGGGAGAAACAATGTAATTAACTCGCTCTGGTATTCATCCATCGTAGGCGGAATATTTAATACAATAGATGCACCAACTGTCGGTGGATTTATTGGTGGTGGATTCGCTAACAGGATGAACGGACATGTCGGAGCAATTGGTGGTGGCTATTTTAATTCTACTTTAGATTTTGGTGGCACTGTTGGTGGTGGTCAACAAAACAATGCCGTCGGTAGGCATGCAACTATTTCAGGTGGAATGCTTAATACTACAAATTTAAATTACTCTACTGTCGGTGGTGGTTATGGAAATTCTGCTGCTGCTGAAATGTCTACCATTGCAGGTGGTGGGCGAGCTGACCTTGCCGACCCTCTCAGTAGTAATGAAGTGTATGATAATTATGGAACTATCGGTGGTGGTGGTCGTAACAAAGCTGGTTCAAACGATGGTATCGAAATCAATGATCAGTATACTACTATTAGTGGTGGTTATTTTAACCAGACACTCACCAGTCACTCAACTATCGGTGGTGGTAATCTTAACACAGCCGCAGGAAGATATGCTACTGTAGGTGGTGGCTCTGATAATTATAGTGCAAACTGGGCATCAACTATTGGTGGTGGGCAATCAAATGAAGCTCTCGGATATGTCTCAACTGTGAGCGGTGGATTATTCAATTTATTGATTGCCGATTCTGCTGTTATTGGCGGTGGAACCCGAAATACCAATGGTGGCGAAGGTTCTGTCATAGCCGGTGGTAACTTAAATAATATTACAAATTCAGGAAGACTTTCAGTCGTCGGTGGTGGTACTGGTAATTTAATGCAAGCTGCCGAAGCAACTATCGCAGGTGGTGCACGCAATACTATTTCTACGATTGGTACCGGTGGTACTATTGGCGGTGGTTCCGGTAATATCGCCGGTAATCTCGCTACTGTACCGGGTGGAATAGATAACTTTGCAACTGGTGATAATTCATTTGCTGCCGGTTCTAATGCAAAAGCAGTTCATAGTTGTTCATTTGTTTGGGCTGATTGTTGTGTTGATGCTGCCGGAGTTGCTTCGAAGCCATTGTATTCTACCGGAGCAAACACTTTTAACGCCAGAGCAACCGGTGGGTTTTTCTTCCTTACAAACTGTGACACAGTATGGGATGCTACTGCTCCCCCATCAGGCGCATATCTTCCATCAGGTGGTTCAATGTGGCTAAATGGATCAGACAAAAATCTGAAAAGAAATATTAGAGAAGTAAACAATTCAGACCTCCTAGAAAAAGTTGCTTCATTACCTATCTACCAATGGAGCTACAAAACTCAAGATGAATCGATTGAACATATTGGTCCTATGGCACAAGATTTTTATAAAACTTTTAACGTTGGCGATAACAATACATCGATCGGCGCTCTTGATCCGGCAGGTATCTCTCTTGCGGCAATAAAACAATTACATAGTGAAAATCTTACCATGAAATCTGAGATAGAAAAGTTAAAACAACAAATTGATGAAAATAAAAATCTATCTAAGCAAGTTTCTAAGCTCACAAATTTAGTCGAAATGTTATTGGCTGGAAATTCCCAAGCTACGAGTAAGAATTTAGCGATTTCTGAATAACTACTATGCTTTCATTACGTAAGTAAAAGGTATTCCCTTTTACTTACGTATCTATAACTCAAAACATTACAGTCATTTGTTAATACAACAACAAATTAAATACGATATAGACGTACCGTATTTATGCTCTTAACTTAGGATACATATAGATTTTTAAGTGTGAGTAAATAAGATGATTTATAATTTAGGGAAAAGATATATCTTTCGATTAAAAGATTTTGCTTTTAGTTCGTAATAAATTGTTGGAATTATTATAAGCCGGGCTTCAGCCTGTTTTAAAGCTGGCTATCGTGGACTTTTTTAGAACTGCCGCATAATCAGACTATTTAACTTTGCGGCGTAATCCTCTCAAGTTGTACTGGTTCAAATCCCGCCTTCCGCATATTAAAAGTTATAGCCTTGAACATAATCGTTCGAGGATTTTTACTATATGTAAGGCTAGATTGAATAATATTTATCCAAATATTCAGAGATACAAAGATTTTGGTCTAACTCATCTTTTGTAATATATTTTTTGAGCCAAAGGTAATCAATCTCTTCAATAATTGCCGTCCTATAGGAATTATTTTTTTCATCAGCTTCTACTTCACATATTAAACACTATGCTGAATGAGCAAGAATTTTCAGTTCGTAGCGTAAATCTTTAGAACCTTGTTTAAGACACGCATTATAAAAACTTAGGACTAATAAATCAGCTTCCATGGACTGACTAATATCCAAAATTTTTATTGGTGAATGATATTTTTCTTCAGTATACCCAGTAAACATTTGCCAAGCATACCATTTATTTTTTTTAAGCTTAAACTTCATGAAACATATTCCGTTCAATATTTATACCCAGCTGTGTGAGCGTATCACACAAACTGGGTCTTTTAAATGCTGTAGCACAGCATACGTTCCCCCCAAAATAGGATGATATATTTCCCCTATGTTTAAATCTTCATAGTTCCTACACTACCTATCTAAAAGAGCCTGTCTCTCTGTTGTCTAATATATTGGTATAACAAGTTCCATGCCGAACGACACAAACAACTGAACAACCTGCTGTACAACCAATTACAGCCTTAGACCCAAGTCTCCCCGCGCCAAGTGTGCCATTTCACCACAAAACGAATGATTTCTACCGTGTCAAAACAACCCGCTCAGATAGCATAGTATATATATGCTTATCGTAGTTTGACATTTTGTATTTCTTAATTATATTATCATGAAATGCGGAAAATTTTGATAGTTATTTTCATCTTACTATGTTGTACTACGACAAAATCATTTGGTGATGTTGAAAGATTTACTATTCAATCAAACCTGGATTCATCATACCTCCCCTACCGTTTTCAAACAATCCGGACAGATTCTCTTTATAGCTTATCATATCCAACTGACCATCTGTCAAGAATTCTAAAAACGGCTAATTCTCTAACTGATAGCACACACTTTATTAAGCTTAATAATCCGACTGTTATGTTCGGAACTAATTCCTGGTTTAGTAAGTTGTCATATCCTTCAGCCACAAATAATGACGACGACCAAGTGCGCTCAATAGTTGCAGATTGGATGATATATCCTGATACGATTTTATCTGATAATTTTATAGTCGGAGTTGGTCTGTATAATAATTCTATTGAATTATTTAGAAGTCAAATCCATAAAGAATCCCCACCCCAATACCTAACTTTGTTATCAATTAAAACAGGAAAGAAGTTGACTGGAAGTTCTGCTGTTTGCTTGGTCGAAGATTATGACTATGATGGAAATTTAGAAGTATTTATTTATCTGAACTACAACCATATTGCAAGAACTCTCTTTTGTATTGACTTAAACGATTGGAAGATTGAATGGCAATTAGAAGTTTCCAGTCCTATTCAAACAAAAATTTTATACTCATGTGAGAACAGAGAAAACCCTTCCATTATATTTGCTACTATTAACCCCGGCAATGGCAAAGAAGATAAAAACTACACTGACGGATACTCATACATATCAGTAGTAAATCAATTTGGTGAAATCATTTCAAATAAGATTTCAGGTTATTATTCATTCCATACTCCACTTCTATGCTCTGACACATTAAACAATATATTTTATGTTACTCACATAGCAAACACAATAGAAATTGGAGATGATAACTCAATTTCCCCCCAAAGAAAAATATCAAAACTAAATAGTTCGGGTACTACTTTATTCACAACTTCGGCTCCTGAGAAGATAAGTGCGATAAAGACAGCTGAATTCGGACCTACTAATGCTATGTCATTATTTGTAAATCATAATTATGAATTTTATGAAATTTATGATACTAATTTATCATTAATCGCAATATCGGACTCACTTTCTATTCAAACAAATCTTATTGGTGTAATAAATATTCGTTCAGAAGAAAACCCAGTATATGTTTTTTATGATGGCCTGTATAATTATGATTTTGAACAGATTTTACAATTCCCCTTCCGATGTAGTTCTTATGAAATCGCAAGAATCGATAGTCTCGGCAATACGATAGATTTACTTATCAGTACAAGGAATAAATCATATCTCGGACGAATCACTAAAAAAACTATTTTAGAACTGGTCTCCGTTTTTTATCACAAGAACCAACTATATCTCTTGATGCTTCTATCTGGACTCTTTGTAGGGTTAGTTATTGTCAGTATATATCAAAAACGAACTAAACAGAATCTTAACTTGATAGTTTCACAGAAATCAGAGCTTGAAACAACCCATCAAAAACTCGAAGAGACTCAGTTACAACTTATTGAAGCAGAGAAATACAAACAAGCGAAAGATATTGCCGGAGGGTTTGCTCACGAAATACGAAACGCTCTCTTCCCTGTTGATGGTTCATTAAATAAACTTTTTAGAATGAACAATCAAAATCAATATGATAAAATCAAATTCGACAATTATTCTGAAAAAATTAAAAGTTCAACAAACCGAGCGATTGATATGACTGAACTGATTTCTCAATATACAAAGATAGATTCTGAATATCTACCTGAACAGGTTAATATTTCAAAAGTAATAAATGAAGTAATCGAGTCCAATCTGTCAAGGCTTAAAGAACAGAATGTCACATTAAAAAGTGAGACTGATACTAATATTGTCATCGAATCCAATTACCAACAACTTTATATAGTTTTTAATAATTTACTTCTTAATAGTTTGGATGCTTTGACAAATAGAGACAATTGTCATATATTAATAAAAGTTTGGGCCGATCATCAAGACGTACATCTTACATTTACAGACAACGGCATAGGGATAAGTTCTGAGAATATAAGTAAAATATTTAATACTTTTTTCTCAACTAAACCGACAAAAGGAACCGGGATTGGGTTAAGTATGGTCAAAAAGATTATTGAAATGTATAATGGTACAATTAAAGTTTCTAGTGAAGAAAATTGTAATACTATTTTTGAGCTAGCATTTAAAAGATCGAAGAAATAAAGTAATTCATGTTAAAAAATAAAATATTACTCGTTGATGACGACCCTCTCGTATTAGAGGTGCTTGAAGATTTATTCTCAGATGATTACGAGACGATTATGGCATCTTCAGGTGAACAAGCCATTGAACATATCCGTAAAAATCAAGATTTTGCCGTTGTAGTTATGGACATCAAAATGCCTATAATGGATGGTATCTCTGCCGGGAGAGTTATAAAACAGATCAACCCGTCTATTCCTATAATTTTCCATACAGGCTATCCAGGAGACTACAACGAGGATTCAATTGATCGTAATGAGCAACCTTTTGACTATATTCAAAAGGGGAATTCATCAACCAGGTTAATCCGTTCAGTAAGTAATGCTGTAGAGAATTACAGATCAAAACTCAATCAAATCGACTTAGCGACTAATGCAGAGAAATCATACAATCTTATTGGTAGATCAAAATCCATGCTTGAAGTTTACAAATTAATTAACAAAGTTTCTGCAGTAGATACAAAGGTTATAATATTAGGCGAAACAGGTACCGGGAAAGAACTAGTTTCCAGAGCTATTCATAACCATAGTGCAAGAAAGAATAATCGTTTAGGGATTCTCAACTGCAATCATAAATCTCCAGATATTGTAGAGTCAGAATTATTCGGACATGCAAAAGGTGCTTTTACGGGAGCAATATCTGATCGTGTTGGGTTGTTTGAATATGCCGATAAAGGTACAATATTTTTAGATGAAATTGGTGATTTAGATATAACAACTCAAGCAAAACTATTAAGAGTGCTTGAGACTGGAGAATATCAAAAAATCGGAACTCCCCAAATTAGAAATACCGATGTAAGAATTATTTGTGCGACACATAAAGATCTTCTTCAATTGATATCAGAAGAAAAATTCAGAGAAGATTTATATTTTAGATTAAAGGGAATTACAATCAATCTACCTCCCCTTCGGGAGAAAAAAGAAGATATTCCAAAATTGGTAGAAACATTTGTAGATAAATTAACTATTGATAAAGGGTTGCCTCCTAAAATATTTGACAATTCAACAATCAAGTCGTTACTTCAGTATGATTGGCCAGGTAATGTCAGGCAACTCTATGATACAATAGAATCATTAATTGTATTGTCTGATTCTGATTTAATTGTGCAAGAAGATATAGACAATTACTTGAAACATAATAATTTTAGTAATAATTCCTCTGCTCAACAATTATCAGAACGTCTCAAAGATTTTGAAAAAACACTCATTCTCGAAGCATTAGTAGAATCAGCATATAATATCAGTGCGGCAGCAATACTACTTGAAATTGAACGTTCAAACTTAAGCAAAAAAATCAAAAAACATAATATAAGCTTATCTAACTTTAAAGAATAGTATCACACAGATAATTTTTCTTTTATTAGATTGTTTCTGAAAACGCTATATTTAAGATGAAACTTCCTCCCCATATTTCATAAAATCAAATTACTCTCAAAATGCTTTCTATTTTGCGAAGTCTATACTCCTTCCTGAAAATAATCGACCTTGACAATCTGTTTAGTATTTATATATTATCATTACAAATAATAAATAACAAATATGGTTATTCGTAAATTTGGGGCTAGAACGTGAACATTGAGAATAAAATGACTAAGAAAGTAATAAATAGAAAGATAAATGTACTCATAATTGACGATGATATAGATATCTGCACTTTTTTAAAGAGAATCCTTACAAAAAGAAATTATACCGTTGAATGTTGCTGTGCCCCACTTGCTGCTACTGAAATTGTAAAAAAACAGGAGTTTCAGATTATAATCCTTGATATTGTCATGCCCAAGAAAGATGGTATTGAAGTATTAAAAGATATCAGGAAAATTGACAGCTCCGTTTGTGTGATTATGCTTTCTGCCTATCCAACAGTCGAGCGCGCTTTTGAATCTATACGTGAAAATGTATTTGAATTTATTACCAAGCCATTTGAGACTAAAGATTTTTTTGATGTATTAACACGAGCAGAAAAACAATATGGATTAGTATCAAACTTGTACGAGCTTACAATAAAACAAATTTCTTCTAGGTTAAGTGTCTTAAGGAAAGAAAAAAAGATTTCCCTGAGACAACTTGCAAACATAGCTGGAATTTCACCAAGCCTTATTTATCAAATTGAACATGCTGAGACAGCACCTTCAATAGCAACATTATCAAAACTTACAACTGCTTTGCAAACCGAGATGGCGTACTTTTTTGAAGACCTATAACTTATTAAGAGATATATCTACTAACGAGATTGTTTTGACATTACTATGGATGAGACAAAATATTACAAACAAATAATTAAATCTGGGAATATCGGTATCATTGATTGGGACTTGTCTCAAGATACAGTTTTAATTTCTCAGACGTTGTGCTCAATACTTGGATTTGAAATTCAAATTCTAGCATGAAAGAATTTTCTCCGCCTAATCTATTTCCTCCTAAAGAACTATCAAAAATAAAAGGATCAATCAAGGAGCTACAATCTCAACATGCTTCAGAATTCTCTCTTCAACATACGATGATTCATAAAGATGGACACTATTGCTGGGTTCAACACAAAGGAACTATCACGTATGATAAAAAATGGAATCCTATCAATTTAGTATCTTCAATAATTGATATTACGGAGAATAAAGTTTCCGAACTAGAATTAAAAGAATCCGAAGAAAGATACCGAGCATTGTTCGAATCTTCGAACGAAGGTTTAATATTACTCGATAAAGACTATAATACAATTTTATATGCCAATGAGACAATTGCACAATTGGTTGACTATTCAACTTCCGACCTTATCAAAATGAGATTAGATGAAATCACAAATGAAGGTATTAATAAGAAATTAAGAACTATTTTACAAATTAAAAACAGTATCTTAAGCAATATCCCCTTACGAAGATCAAACCATGAATATATTTATGTCGATATTAATTGTATCCAAACTACAATTGATGAAAACGAATATTTTATCTGTTTAATCAGAGATGTTACCGAAAGAAAAAAATATGAATACTCTATTCTTGAAAGTAAGAAAAAATATCACGCATATTTAGCAAATGCTCCTTATGGGGTTTTCATTGTTGATTCTGAAGGCAACTACAAAGAAGTAAATCGGTCTGCTTGTATATTAACCGGATACACAGAATCAGAATTACTCAAAATGAATATCCAAGATATTATTAATCCGAATTTTGTTGATGAGACTTTAAAAGATTTCAACACATTACTTTCAACCGGTAAAATGGAATCCGTAACAAACTGCATCGCAAAAGACGGAAGAAATTTTCACTTATCAATAAACGCAGTAAAAATTAACGAGAATACGTTTATCGGGTTTGGTCAGGACATAACTCGTAAATTAGAGACTGAAAAACTTCTTACTGACAGTGAAGAACAGTTTAAAAAAATCACAGAACAATCATTTGATGTAGTAATTATGAGAGACCTCAAAGGTATTGTTACATATACATCCCCAGCTATTAGAAGAACATTCGGATATGATATAGATGAATTGCTTGGAAAAAGCGTTAAGAATTATTTCCCCAAAGATGAACTCGAAAAAATAAAAAAAATATTTAATAAAGTCAATCAAGGTCATCTAATTAATAATCTGTTAACAAAATTCATAAAAAAAGATGGTAAAATCGTTGAGATTGAAGTTAATGCTGCTCCTATATATAAAGATAAAATAATTGTCGGTGCCTGTGGATTTTTAAAGGATGTGACTGAGCGAAATGCTGCAGAACGTAAACTAAAAGATGCAGAAGCTAATTATCGCAATCTATTTGAATCAGCTCCTGTGAGTATTTGGAGAGAAGACTTTTCTGATATCAAAGTTTATATAGAGTCATTAAAAGAGAATGGAATTAAAGACTTTAAAAAGTATTTTAATAAACATCCTGAAGAAATCATGAAATGCCTCTCATTATTAAAAGTTGTTGACTTCAATGATGAAACAGTAAGCCTACTCAAAGCCAAAGATAAAGACGAAATTTTTTCTTCTTTAGATAAAGTTTTTACTATAAATGCGATAAAAACATTCAAACATGAGTTGCTTTATCTTATCGAAGGACATCAAAAATTCAGTTCTGAAACGACAATCAAAACCTTTGACAACAAAACTATAAGCGTTATGATTAATATCTCTATGGATAACTCTGTTGACGATTGGTCCAATGCATATGTTTCAATAATTGATATTACTGATTTAAAAAATATAGAAAACGCCTTGAGAGAAAGTGAAAAAAGATATCACACATTATTCGAAAATTCGATAGCAGCTATTTATCTATTTGATGCTCAAAAGAATTTCATCGACTCTAATCAAGCTGGTCTTGATTTGTTGGGCTACTCTCATGAGGAATTACTGCAATTGAGTATTTCCGATGTAGATGCAGAGGCAGAAGAGGTGGAAGATGCACATCAGAATTTGGATGATGGTGATAACCTTGTTAACTTGGAACACCGTCTAATACGTAAAGATGGCAAGATTATCACAGTCTTGAATAATTCAAAACCAATCTTTGATTCAAGTGGTAACGTTATCGCCTTGCAGAGTACTCTGTTGGACATAACCAAACGCAAACAATCAGAAAAAGCACTTAAAGAGAGTGAAAAAAAATATCGAGATCTTTTTGAAGTCGCTCAAGAAGGTATCTGGGTTCTTGATGCTTCATCACATACCACCTTAGTTAATAAAAGTATAGCAAATATGCTTGGTTATACTATCGAAGAAATGATAGGAAAACACCTATTTGATTTTATGAATGCACAGGGTATTGAAATCGCAAAAACATATATCAAAAGACGTGAAGAAGGCATTAAAGAACAACATGATTTTGAATTTATAACAAAACAAGGTAACAAAATCAGTACAATGATCGAAACTGCACCAATCTTTGATGATGAAAACAATTATATTGGAGCAATAGCTGGTGTCATTGATATTACTTCAAAAAAGGCTATTGAAACTGCCCTAATAGAAAGTAAAAAACTAACCGATCAGATCCTTGATAGGAGCAATGCTGTTGTTTACATCAAAGATTTAAATCATCAATATTTATATGTTAATTCCGTTTTTACTAAAAAATTCAAATTAAACACCGAGAACCTAAAAGGTAAAACTGACTATGATATATTTACTAAAGCACAAGCGGATATCTTTTTTAAAAATGACACAAAAGCAATTGTGGAGAAAAAACATATTAGGATACATGAAACATCCTTACAAAATGATAAAATACACACATATATTTCAGACAAGTTTCCTCTCTTCGATTCAAAGGGAGAGATATATGCAACCTGTGGGATATCAACTGACATAACAGATTTGATAGAGGCACAACAAAAAGAAAAGTATGTGCAACAACAATTGGTACGAAAAGACAGATTAATAAATGTGGGACATATGGCAGCTGCTATAGCTCATGAAATCAATAACCCAATGACAGTTTTACATGGGTCTTTAGAAGAGATTGAAGCAACAAAAGGATCAATCAATAATGAAATCATAGAAAACATGTTGCATGTTTCACGTAGGATAAAAAATATTATTAGCAATCTCCTTATTTTTACACGACAATCTGACCACCAAGTTAAGCCTACAGATATAAATTCTATTATAAAAAATACATTTTTACTGATAAATAATTTATTACATAAATCAGCTATTGAATACAAATTAGAATTATCAGAAGATGAATTGGTAATTGCAGTTGATCAAGTACAAATTCAACAAGTATTTTTAAATATAATTTTTAATGCAATGCATGCGATGGAACAAGGCGGTCTCTTAAAAATAAAATCGTATACACAAGATAACAATATATGTATTTCTTTTGATGATAATGGAACCGGGATTGCTGAAGAAGATCTCAAATCTATCTTTTTACCATTTTTTACTACAAAAGAAGTGGGTGAAGGAACCGGTTTAGGATTGTCAATAAGTCATGGAATTATAGAAGATCATGAAGGTTCTATCTCAGTAACAAGCCAAGCCGGTATCGGCACAGTATTTACGATTACTCTGCCAAAATAATTTGTGTCAAAGCTCATTTTTTTTCAAATTCACGTACAGTATAGCTGTACAATTTCATATAAATAATATACATTTATTGTTGCTTTTTAGAGAAAATATATTATTTTATAACTAAGTTTAGTACATCCTAAACTGTAGTTAAAATTAATATTTTTATGCAAGGATGCCGTTTAAAATAGATTATTTTCTTACTAAGAGGGGGAATTAATTTATTTTCAGGAATGGTTTCCTTGATAAGTACCTATCATCATAAAGACCGAACGAATTCAATTTATATACGATATCATTGAATGTTTCGGTCTTTTTAATGATCAGACTTAAAGGACAGGACTAACATTTTAATCAAAATCACAACTTGGCATTGGACCATTAGTGAAGATAAAATCTACAAGAAATACAAGGTCCGAGATATCGGTAATTTCCGGGCTAGAACAATCTAGATTTCCAGTTTGTTCGCTTGCTGGTGGAGGACCATTGGTGAATATAAAATCAACAATAGCTACTAGATCGGAAATATCAACAGCATTAGTACCGCCACCGGAACAATTAAGATCACCTCTATAAATAAAAGTAATAGAATTAACCGAATTTGCCCATTGTGACAATCCATGTTGATTGGTTGCCTCTACTGTCCAAAAGACTTCATCACATATCGGTAAAGATATTGAAGCAACTGCTATGTTTGAACTTGTACCTGTTTGAATTTCAATAATAGGAGTAGATGGGAATACCTGACTTGAACCTATATAGAAAGTATACTCTATTATATCTCCGGGACTTCCAGGCACAGCATCTTCCCAATCAAATAAGATATTATCATCGCCAATTAAATTTTCTAATCGTTGAGCTGCCGGGCTAATAAGATTAAATTCATTCGGTTCTTGAGTATTAAAAATAAAATCAAAATAGCTTGGATCAGGTAATGAAGTTGTTACATACGAATTGATATCCCCTATAGCTCGAACTCTCCAAAAGATATATCCATTTTCCAAGCCACCCACAAGAAGATTATAAGTCGTATCAGTTAGTGATGATACAATTATTGTATTGGAAACAGGAAAAGTATTATCAGGGCTGTATTCTAATTCATATATAATATTTTCTCCGGGATAAACTGAACTTGAAGGCTCCCAGACTAATTCTATAGATTCCCCGGGGAACTTACTAATTATTTCGGCGGTATTAGGAGAGAGAAGATTAAAAGCATCTGGCTGTGTATTTATGTATGCAATGCCACCTATGCTTGTTGAAGGAATTGTGTCATTGTTTATATCAGTTAATATATGACTTAAAATAGATAAATCAGCAACCCCCACATCGTTGGTATTAAATTTCAGTATAGCTACCGTACCAGGACCGTCTACAACAGATGAAGCACCTAATAACAGACCTTCGACTTTCAGCACCGAATCATTTGTTGTGCTGTCATATACAAGTTTTGTATTAACAAATGTCGAAAACCCAGAGTTATTAAATAGCGGACCTAATTCTGTAGATACAGTATCAAGTAAAGAAGAATCAAATTTAATAAAGACTTGGAATAATCGTAATCCTAGAGTATTGCCATCTACCTTAAGTTCTACTTGAAATTCTTCACCGATTGACCCGGTTAAATATGTTTCACTGGGATCGATAAAAATCTCAGTAGCGAAAGTTTGCGTTGTAATTAAACATACAAAACAAACGAGACAGACTATAAATACTTGGTAAGACAAGTGTTTAAAACGCATAATATCCTCCAAAAAAGGTTAGTTGGTAATTTTGGTGAGAAGAGGAGTGAGGGCTCCTCTTCTCGACCTGTCTTACCAACTCAAGTTAATAAATACTTACTTGAGCAAGACCATCTTCTTGGTACTACTAAACGTTCCGGCTTCTAGCTTATAGAAATAAACACCGGAGCTGTTACTATTAGCATTCCATTCAATAGTCACTTTTCCTGCTGGTGCATGTCCTTCATAGAGATGGACTTTTTGACCAGTAATATTAAATATTGTTAAACTATAATCAGACGCTTCTGGAAGTGCGAACTGAATTGTAGTAGTTGGGTTAAATGGATTTGGATAGTTTTGTTCTAAAACAAAAGACTCAGGAATAATTTTTCTGAGACTGTTAAAAGTCGCATCTATTTCATTATTCTTATTGTCTCTGACAATCAAATCTTTACTTTCGATTCTAAAGTTGCCCGATTTTGTTTTAAACGTTAACTTAACCATTTCCTCGCCCTCAAACGTAGAACCCATAACCATACCAGTAATATTAATTGTGGATTCATCAGATTTTACAAAGAAGAAGTCAAGCGGTGCATTTTCATGAATCTCTCCTGCTTCTACAGAAATCAATTCAGCATTTTCAGCATCATAATCTAAAATAAGGTTATAAGCTTTAATGACACTTGAACTATTTGTACTAATTACAACAGTAACTTCACCTTCAACTTGATAGTCACCAACGTCAGCGATTATTTCAAGTTCTTGAGCAACAAGTTTACCTTCATCACCATTAGAAATATTAAAATTAGCTGAAGTATTATAAGTATCATAGTTCATACCCATAATGATAAGGTCTTCTAGATTAATAACACCATCAGGTATTGGTAAACCAGTACCTGTATTATCACTCGTAGGACCAAAATCAGCATCGGCTAAGAATCCAGCATCGCCTGTTGACAAGAGATAAGATGTTGAGAATTTACCAAAATCATCAACAAATGTCATATCACCGTCAAGGTTCATATCACCTAATATATAGTTAGTTGAAACCACATCTTTATTAGGAGAACTTGAAAGGTTACCAGCTAAATCAATTGTCCAGATAGAGAACGAAT
The DNA here is from genome assembly GCA_024278935.1 of Candidatus Zixiibacteriota bacterium. Taxonomy (GTDB): domain Bacteria; phylum Zixibacteria; class MSB-5A5; order GN15; family FEB-12; genus QQUK01. Next base: position 86,100 of record JAJRSF010000048.1, on the reverse strand, counting down.
AGATATCTGCTGTAGGACCAGCAAAATCAAAAGATACATCTGAACCTAAATATGCAAATAGACCTTCAATTGTATCTGTTGGATGTGGAGCAGGTGTTAATGCTGTATCATATGTAGGATACTCACCTGAATGATTGAATTTAACTAAATACATCTGAGCAGCAGTTACTGCATCCCACTCAAGAGCAACAGATCCACCAGGAGTACCGGTAGCAGTTGCAGGAGCAGGTGGTGCTGTACCTAAGTATTCAATTGTATGTTCAATTGGTGTAACCCATGGATCATAATTACCTGCAGCATCACGGAAAATCATTTGAACAGTACGTGTACCATTACCACCAGCTGCTAATGTATCCGGTGCGTAAGTTGTAGCAACAGGAACCCAACCGGAGTTACCAGAACCGTCAGAGTTTCTTATTGCCATATCAATTGCATCAACATCCCAAGTGATACCAACAATCTCAATATCAGTTAATGAGCTTGTGTAACCTGGAGTTGTGTATGGATTACCAAATTGTTGAACAGTAAAATCACCAGAAGGTAATGTTTGATCAACTTCAACAGTTGTAGAAGCAACAACAACGTTACCGGCTGGATCTGCAAGCTCAACAAAAATAGTTCTTGTACCGTCACCATCACCTGCGAGAGCTACAGTTGCTATAGAAGCAACAGCGCCCCATGTAGCAGCACCGTCATATCCATCTTCATATACTTTCATTCTATATGCAAGACAATTATCTGTAAGTGTCATAGATATATCAGATGAAAGTACATCAGTTGGATTTTCTGTAGTTACCAAAAGATCGGCAATAGCAGGATCGGTTAAATCAAATATAATATCATCACTGGAAACAGCAGAAGTTCTTCCTGCACAATCGCGAGCAATAATATAAATATTTGAAGCTGCACATTCAGTTGTAGCACTATGTGTATAATTAAAATTAAATGGATCAGCAGTTGTTATTGTGAGTATAGTTTCTTCACCGGCAAATGCACCTGTTTCAGAAATTAACAATTCAACTACATCAGCATCTAATCCAGTAACTTCAACATTTACTTCAGCATTGTTTGACCAGTTGACATGAGGTGGGAATGTACCATCGTAATCAAGGTCTCTGACAGCAACTGCTATAGCACCAACAGCACCGCAGTCGACGACAATCTCATCTGACAGTTCAGTGCCTTTGTTACCGGCAAGATCGCCTAATGCACCATAAATAGTGTTAATATCATCACAAGTACCACCAACTATTGTATAAGAAATAGTATCAGGTGAATCTCCGTCTAAGCCCCATGATCCACTATAGCTACCTGAAGTCATAGTAAGAAAGACTTCAGAAGCATCAGCATCATATTCTACAATTACATTAACTGTCCAACTATCAGAACAGTTATCTCCATTAACATCTTCTACAACAAAAGAAGTGAATTCTGGAGCAGTTTCATCAAAAATAATCGAGGCACTGTCAATAACACTTACATTGCCAGCAATATCCTTAGTTGCTCGGAATATCCAGTGTACACCTTCCGTGTTTGCTAAATCAAAGTCGTATACATATGGGGATACAATATCTTCCCAACCAGCTGCATCACAAACGATTGCACTCTTATCTTCAGATAACATATAATAGAGAGAACCGCCAGCTGTATGCCATAATGCTGCAGATACAGCTACTGTTAAGTCAGCTGTTACGGTATTTCCGCCATCAATAGTCAGTCCATTTGGAGAAGCTGCAGTTTTATCAAGAGTAATAGCAACAGGACCCATTTGGGCACCATAGTTTCCAAATACATCAAATTGACGTACATACAGACCATGGGATCCTTCAGTACCATCAAGAGTAAAGGTCGTTGGATTTTCTAAAGCAACTGGAGTTGTCCACCCAGGTGCTAAAGAATAGTAAAATTGATGTTCAACAGCTGAACCATCAGGATTACTCCAACTTACAGCAATTTCATCATCATTTGTAAACCCGAGATCGGCACAATCATCAGCATCTGTTAATGCTAAATCAGCTACGTCCGGTCCGGTTCTATCTATAGTGAAATCGTAATAGACTGAATCTCTGTTACCAGAAGCATCAACTACGAGAACAACTAATTGACGAGCACCTTCAGTGACACCCGTAAGGTCTATATAGAAATCAGTAGGTGAGGCACCACCATAAACATCAGATTCACCACTTACGGCAGTAATATAAGTCCAAGCTACTTCAGCTTGATCATCAATATTATAATAAACAGAACTTAAATCAAAGTTATCAGAGACAGAACCTTCAACAATTAACTGAACATTACCACCAACAGCAGAACCTTCAGAATATGTGTCAGTACCAGTAACAGGATCATTTGCTGTTACTGTAATTGAAGGAGCTTCGGTATCTTCTAATGTCAATACCAAAGAATTACTCTGAACAGGAATCTCAACATTGTTTACATCTCTGTATGTAGATCCAATAGTGATTGTTGCTGAACCTACGCCAATTGCTTGAAATTCTGCCCAACCCAAAATACCACCATCGATATTTGGATTTGCAATATCTACACCGGAGAATGTAATGCTACCGGTAGCAGCATCGTCAGCAGTAAATACATATAAACCTGCTCCGCCGAAGAATTCATTGTTATCACCTGCTTGGAATTCAAGAAGTAATGGATCCCAACTTACAGTAAATTCGTAAGCTGCAAAATCAATAACATCTGCTGGATCACAAACATCAGGCAATGCCCAAGTAAAGTCTACAACTTGTGAAGACCATACTTCCATTGTACCTAAAGCAGCAACAGGAGTGTTTGAGCGAGATTTTGGTGAGTAATCAATTTCAACGGCACTTCCATCAAGAGTATAAGGAGTTACAGTAATAGAAATGTCACTGAAATAGTTGTCATGCCACCATGAGCCACCTGCAGCATTATCAGCTGCTTGTACCCCTGCATGACCCCAGAAACAGTTATCACCAATATTGGCTGTTCCTGTATCACTGATAAGCAAACCATAATCAGCATAAGCAGTACCGTCACCAGTTGTACCTAAACCGCCATTATCATAAACAGTATTATTTTGAACAATAGCGTTTAAAGTATTATTGGTAATTTCAATTGCTGCTAAGGATGTATGCGTAAGTAAAGTGCTGTCAGGATTTATGGACCCTTTAACGTTTCCATAGACGGTGTTATTTGTAATAGTTCCACCACCACAACCAATCATCCATACAGCATTCCACTGATTATTATATATATTATTACCATCAATAATATTTCCAGTTGCTATACCAGCACCAGAATTGGCAACTAAAATACCTTGATCAGAGTTATCAAATATGTTACAGTTAAGTATGCTGTTATTATTTAATGATAAGGCAGGTAATCCTACAAATGCATCTTGAATAGCAAAAAACACTGCAGGAGCTCTACTAATATTATAGATACTACTATTTGACAGAATATTATCATCAATAGCTTCTCCACCTATCATACTAAACAGTTGAAAACCTTCCCAACCATTCATAATTTCAAGATTATCAAATAAACCGCCATTTGATGCAACATAAATAGCTGCTATATTATTGTCAAATGTCATATTTGAAACTTGTAAACCATTAGCCATTGATCCCCAAGTTCCAAGACCAGCTTCATACCCCAAAACAGTAAATCCTGAGATTACAAGGTCTGTAGTCCCTTGAACATCTAAAAATGTTGTTGCAGGTGAAGTTGGAACTCCAGCAGCTGTTACTGGAGACTGAAAGATAATATCAGCTTTATCAGTTCCGGAATCACCTACTATTGAAGCAATTTTAGTAGGATCTGATATTTTTAAACCGATATCAGAATAAGTACCGGCCATGATTACAATTTCATGATCAACGCCAAGAAATGATTCGGCTGTTTGAATTGCAGCATTTAATGTTGCATATGTTGAGCCTGGATCACCATCATCATCAACTACAAACGTATTTGCATACGTTACTGTAGTCATTGCAAATATGGCGAAAAGTACAATGAAAAAAATCCTTAAATATTTTAACATTATGTAAAATCTCCATAATTTCTAGTTAATAAAATTTGTATGTTTTTTAAAAAGTCCATAAGATAATCTTTATTTTCCTTCCTTTCTAATTACAAAGAAAAGAGAATTGACTGAGATTTTATTTTGACATCTATTCCGATTGCTTTATCTTTTTAATATGTGGGGAGAGAGGTCAAAATCAAATTTTGTGCTTATATAAAATTTTGATCAAGACTCTCTCTTCCTGCCCTTAATTCTTTAGCAATTGTGTCTTAAAATTGATCTCCTAATTTCTCCTAATTCTTTTTGTTTTCTTCTAGCGGTTAAGGTAAACAATGACATCATTTTTGAATTATCACCCCCTTCCCTAATTACGGGAATTGTTCGAGTAGCATAACTTGCTATTCACTACTATACTGCACTTAGATTCTATCAGGTTTGTACAACATTAGATTATTTTGTGTGAGATTTATTAATTGATTGAAGCTGTAGTAAACAACATAAATCACCTCTCGTCCAAAGGCATACTAATGTTTAGTATTTATATTATTTTTATATCACTGGTATGAAAATGTGGTGCCATGCTTTACCTTGATAATGAATTTAAGGCTTTTTTCCTGCATTGTCAAGAGATTAATCCAAATCACGACTACAAGCCCACCGATTCTTCCGTTTAGCATTGTTGTGTGTTTTATGTTTTCTGTTGTGGTATTGTTTTTATAACTAATCAGATGCGCTGGCTTAACCCAGACTTTCCACATATTAAATGAACCTTAACCCTAAAGACTTAAGGCTTTCAGTTTTATACCTAATCGAGTACTTGAAAGTGTCTCTTATATTTGCAATATAAAATACGGAATATTTTGATGCCATACAGATGCGAAAGGGTATTTTGATTATTATTTTAAGCACTGAAACAGCTTTACAAAATAAGATTTTTTTAAAAAAGTATATTATTCAAAAGAGGTGTATATATAAGAAAGTTATAGTACTAAAGTTCCTCTCCCTACAAACTCTCACCCTTAATTTGTTAACTATCATTGCTTTAAAGCTGGGATACTAGGATTCGAACCCAGATACTACGGACCAGAACCGTATGTCCTACCATTGGACGATATCCCAGTATAATTTGCTCTCAGTCTGGTCGACTGATTCAGATTGGGAATATAGCTAAACTATATTGCTTGTCAAGAAGTTGCTTGGAAAATTTATATCAATCTTTTCTATTCAATTAATGACGATTTCTTGCGGATAAATATCGCTTCACCAGAGATTTTTATCATCAATTCATTAGCAACAATTTTATTACGTAATGCTCTTGTTTCGCCTAAATCTACTTTTAGATTTTTCACATCATACTTTGTACCCTCGCAAAAGAGCATAATAGATTTTGAAATAGGCATGATTGAAAAAGTATCGCCGGCAGCATCTAAAATTTCGAGTTTGGAATTATCTAAAATCCGATATTCATAATCACGGCTCAAAAATATGATTTCACGTTTTTCACGTATTTTCTTTTTAACATCTTTATGGAATAAAAGCAGAATATTTCCAATAAAATGATCAGGCTCGCCGATTTCCGGCATAACAACTTCTATTAAACTAAAATCTTCTTTCATGCAAAAATCTAAAGCTGCATGACCATCGGTAAGGTCTTTATCTACGGGAAATTCAAAGACAGCGATATCATCGGAGATTGTCTCTTCCATCGTGTCGATTGAGTCCATATCGCCAATGATATAGTCCGGTTTAATATCTGCCTGAATGAAAAAATCATAGCCACCATCAACTGCGACAGATGTTTTATCTCCAATAAGATTCTTATAGTACTCTATATCTTCTGTTTTGTATTGACCATTTAAAAATAGTATAAACTTTTTTTTGTTCATTTTGATAACTCGTATGCTATAGTTCCAGCTCCCTTAAGAGCAATCTTCTCATCAATGATAACTTTCACAGGAATTTTCGCCAAAAGAGGTTCCATCTTACTACTAAGTAGAAATCTTTCCATAAATTTTCCTTGTTCAAGTGCCGTAATAATTTGTGGTGCTATTATCCCACCAAGATAAATCCCCGAAAGTGTCATTCCTTTTAATGCCAAATTCGCAGTTTCTGACGCTAAACAATCAACAAATAAATCTAACGACTTAACCGCTATCTCATCCTGCCCTGACAATCCATATTCAATTATTTTGGATGCTTTATCTTTAGCCTTCTTAAACCAATCCGCCTTCGTTGCCCGATTGGATGAAAGCATAAACTCATAAATCCTAATCAGTCCTTTTAAAGATAATACATCTTCTACTTCAATGAAACCTAAATTACTATATAAATGTTCCCATAAATCTACTTCAAGTTGATTTCCAGGAGTAAATCCTGCATGACCGCCCTCTGAAGCATAGGGATGATACCTTTTTCCATCATAGAAAATCAGTCCTTCACCAAGCCCAAACCCGGCAGCCAGAAGCCCATAATTACTTCCTGCGATTTCTCTTCCTTCGTTTAAAGTAAATAATTTATCATCGGAAAGTTCAAACAACCCTTTTGCTGTAGTAACCAAATCATTACAAATTTTAACTTGAGAAAATTTATATTTCTCCTGAATCATCGCCCCGTCAATTTTCCACGGAATATTAGTTGCTACTACTGTGTTTTCAATAACCGGTCCGGCAATCCCAAAACAGGCAACAGAATTCGTTCCTTTATTTTGCCGTAAATAAAGCGAAAGGATTGAATCAAAACCTTTAAAAAGTGAATTATCAAATTCAGTAAACTGACTAATTATTGGTTCCCCATTGACATTTTTAATACGTGCCAATGAAGTTCTGTTAGCTGTAATATATCCTGCTAGCATTTTATACCTATCTTCCGCCTTACAACAAATAAGTTATGACAACTCTTTTATTGTTCCTACAATTGAATCAGCATCCATGCCAAGCATTTTGTATAACTCAGCAGGCTTGCCCGATGAACCAAAATGTTTGACCCCTAGTTTTGTCATTGATGTAACATTGCCGCTTGTAATCATAGCATCACCTATAGCAGTCCCTAATCCGGTTTTAATATTATGGTCTTCTATAGTAACAACGTTGGCATAAGTCGAAAGTTTCATAATATCATCAGCATCTAAATCTGACCAATCAGAAATCGAATACAAAGAAATATTGACACCATCTGCTTTTAATTTATCATACGCTTCCATCGCGGCAAATAACATATTACCCGATGTAACCAAAGCGACTTTTTCACCTGAACGAATTTGTTCCATCCGTCCATAACGATATTCGTACCCTTCACCAAAGTATGGCGTGCCATCTGCATTGGTGATAATCGGTAGAACAGAACGCCCCATGATAACGGCAAAGTTTCCTTGGGTTGCCAAAGCATGGCGAACAATTTTATCAGTCTGGTTCGGGTCGGCAGGTGTAATAACTTTCCATCCAAAGGTCGAATTTAATAAACCAAAATAATCTATCGACTGATGAGTCATACCATCTTCGCCAACATTGATACCACAATGAGTACAAAAGAGTTTTACATTGGCATGATTGATGTCACTTAAACGAGCTTGGTTATACGTTTCAGCAACTGCAAACATTCCAAAGTCTGCCCAGATACCAATTGCATTTTCAGCAGAAAGAGAACCGACCGATGTTGCTGTTGAATGTTCGGTAATACCAAATTGGAAAAAGTTTTCAGAATATTTCTTAGCAAATCCGGCAGTTTTAACAGAGCCTGCTAAGTCACAATCAAAGACACCTATATGAAAATCTTTATTACTAACGTTTGCATCGGCAACAGAAACTAAAGCATTGCCAAAGGCAGAACGGTTGTCGCTTTTTGCATCAGCTGCGTAATTTATATTTTCGCCTTTATTCACTTGTGGATAATCAGAAATTTTGAGTGGATATTTTTTCGCAAGTTGTTGTGCAAATTCAGGAGTCCGCATCTGCTGATATTTTTCTAAATCATTTTCCATACCAAGCTCAGCAAGAGCATCGGTTAACTGGTCAGGTTTGACAGGCGCACCATGGAAGCCATGTTTGTCTTCCATAAATGAAACACCTTTGCCCATCACAGTATTAGCGAGGATCAAAATCGGTGCATCATTGTTATGGTTCGCTTTATAGAATGCGTTATAAATTTGATCGTAATCATGACCGTCGATTTCTATAACCTGCCACCCATCAGCTTTCCATTCTTGGGCAATATTCTGATGTAGCACTTCCGAAATATCACCAGAAATTTGCAGTTTATTATAATCTACGATAGCAGTAAGTTTGGAAAGTTTATACTTCGATGCGATCCGTCGTGATTCGCCAATTTGACCTTTTTGTAGTTCACCATCACCCATAAAAACATAAGTCTGGAAATTTTGGTCAGACATACGAGCATAGAGAGCTTTGCCAATTCCAACAGCAAGCCCCTGTCCTAAGTTACCTGTTCCCCATTCGATTCCCGGGACTGAACGTTCGACATGCCCTTCAAAAGGAGAACCTGCTAAACGAAAGCCTGCGATAGCATCGTCGATATCAAAGAAGCCAGCAGTTGCCAGTGATGTATAGGCACCCGGCGATGTATGACTATGCGAAATAATAACTCGGTCACGGTCATCTTTTCTTACATTTTTGCTGTCAATATTTGTGAGCATATAAAGCATCAGATAAATATCAAGCGACGACATAGAACCACCCGGATGTCCTGACATGGCAAGTGTTGTCATCTTAATAATATTGCCACGGCAAATTCGTGCCGACGCAGTGAGAGATTTTTTTATTTCATCTGAAAGTTTTTCTTCTGTAAAACCGCGAGCTTGTTCAAACATCTGTCTGATTTCCTTATCGATATATACTGACACAATATATTTTTAAAATTACTATTTTCTTTGTAAGTTATGCACGGATGCAACTAATTCTTTTCGTTCTTTCGATTTATAAAATGCTGATCCCATAACTAACACATCAGCTCCGGCATCAACAACCTTTTGGGCATTGCCACCAGTCACACCACCATCAACAGAGATAAGACAATTCAAATTATTCTCATCAATATGTTTCCGACATTGTGCAATCGTATCAAGCGATGATTCAATAAATGACTGACCGCCAAACCCCGGAAAGACCGACATGACCAAAAGCAAATCACAATGTTTTAAAAATGGAATCACCTGCTCTGCTTTTGCATCCGGGTTTAGATAAATCCCGGCATGTATACCTAAATTTTTAATTGCCTGCAAATGTTCTCGAGGGTCAGAATGAATCTCAATATGAAATGTAATAGCATCGGCACCTGCATTTTTGAAATCTTCAAAATATTTTTCAGGCTCCGAAAGCATGAGATGTACATCAAGATATTTCTCGGAAATTTTATCAACTGTTTTGACAAGAGCAGGACCAAATGAGATATTCGGCACAAAATGACCATCCATAATATCTAGATGATGCCAATCAGCCGATGAATTATCTGCCGATTTTATCTCTTCTCCAAGCTTTGCAAAGTCTACCGCTAAAACGGAGGGGGCTATTTTTATCATGGCGGAAATGTATATAGAAATTTCGGACTTGGCAAGCGGGATTTCGCTGATTATCATCGAGAAATACTCATTTTTTGACTTCCAAGTTTTCAATGAATTATCAGCCTTAATTACGTTAGTCCCCCTTAAATCGCAGACCGAAATAACTTCTTGGATAAATGACATAAACATGATAATTTTTACAAAAAATTAGTTTAATTTAGCGAACTAACAGAATAAAATGATATAAGCTATTTTGAGAATTTATTTTTTTGACATCCCAAGAATAATCCCTAAGACCATCCCCCAAATTGCTGCCAAACCGATTTGATATTCAAGCGGTAATGAAAATGTAAGAGTATGGGCAGGAATCCAAAACCAGATAAGTGTCCACCATGCTTTGGTGAGACCTTCGTAATTTTTCTCCCACATAATCAGGTTATCTTCAAGACGGTGGATAAACATCATTTGCGGACCGAAGAAAAGATTAGTCAAAACAGATACAGCAAACGCCCATCCGATTCCCGATGCGAAAATCTGCGGTAATAACTGATGTTCCAAAAGTGCTTTGGTAAAACCTTTCATACCGGCAAAACCGTACTTGATAATAATTCCAAGCAAAGCCCATGCTAATATTTTTGCGACTAATTGCCAGAGATTGCAAGGCAGGGCAAGTTTCTTCTTTTTAAATGAAAAAGAAATCACTTCACCCAATGTGCCTAAAATTGCAAATTGAATAGAAGCCGACAAAAGCGGATTTGATAATACGAAATTGATATATGAGTCTACCATTTTGAAAAACTACGATATTCCCATATACAAAACAAGGAAGAAATCAAATTTCTTCCTTGTTCAATTATATACCTGCAATCGGTGTTACTTAGTGCATGGCAGACGCCCTCGTCTGCCAATGATAATTATCTTACTCGTATTTCTGTACTAACTTATGCGCCAGCTTGTTTGCCATCGAGGTCGCCGCATCGGATGCCATCATTTCAGCACCTGCAAGTCTTCGTTGTCCACCCGGAGTGACCATTCTCTTATGGTTTCTCGGGATCAGTTTTTCGGTGCCTTTGTTAATGACAATCCAAGTACACTCATCTTTTCTATCTTCGGATAAAGATTCCGATGACACAATCTCACCGGTTTCCACAGAAATTACTTGATAACTTGCCTGTACCCGAACCGAACGCATCCGCTCGATTATTGAATAGTTACAATACGCCGGAACGGTGACAGATTGTTTCAAATTTTTAGCATACACTTTTATTGTGCCGACTTTTTTATAATTAGAACGTAAATCTCGAGGTGAATCAGGGATTATTGAGAATACCTTGCCAAATCCAAAAGCATGCACTCCCAATAGTTTTCCGATTCTTACAGCAGAATTTTTGTCGATAACATCACTCTTTTGTAAACCTTGTTCGGAAAGAAGTTGATCGAGATATCCACGAGAGATAAAACGGATAAATTCCGGGTCAGCATCTAAGGCAGAGCTGATAATTTCCGATGCGATAAAATCACCCATCGCTCCGAATTCTTCTTTGCCTGATTTATTTACAAACGGCATGACCGCGATTTTTATCATTCCTTTTTCACGACATAGATTGTAGCGTGATGTGGCATCTTTATAATTCTTACGATAGTTAGTTGCTTTGCGATATGAAATTGCTGCGTTACGCCAGTCGGCTTGTTCTTGGAAGAAAAGTCCGTTTTCGTAATGATCGGCTGTTGCGGCAATTTTGAGTTCACGAAGACGGTCGGAGATATCGACAATGGTGAACACAAATTCTTCTTTGCGTTTTTGCCGTTTATTTTGGTTTCTTTGCGAACAGTCAGCATAGAAGCATTGTCTGCCATTCTTCGGATACGGGTATATGTGGTGATAGCAGCATCGAGGTCACCATCCATTTCAAAATCATCAGCTTCCCGAAGCGAAGTTTTAAAAGCATATTTCAAACATTTTTCCATCATTCGGATATTGTCTTGATGGTCATCTTTTTTACGAAGTTTTTCTGCCAGACGATTAACAGCAGCTTCGTACTGACCACGCTCAAACATCTTTTTAGCTTTTCCGTCAGTTCCCGCAAATGATGGCAGGGCAAACAGAACTGTTATAAAAAGTATTTGTTGACAACAATATCACTTTTTATAAAATTACAGCGTAAACATAATAATATGTTTACTATATACTTAGGATGTTTATATGAAGAAATACTTATGGATAAGTTGCTTTGTGCTGGTTTTATGTTCCTCACAAGTTTCAGCTATTGTAATGCCTTCTCATCAAAATATTGACAAGAGCAATCAGAACTCACTTAACCCTGCTCTATGGACAGAAGTGCAAGTAGGAGATTATAAAATTTCTTCTTTTTCTACCTATCAAAACCAGACTATCAGCAAAGAATTAATAACAAATCCAATCAACCCAATTAGTTCAATCCCTGAACCATCTACGTTGTTATTATTTGCTCTTGGAATTGCGGCTCTAGGACTTCGAAGAACTTTAAAATTAAACTAAGAGCTTAGACCTCAGGGATATGCAGCGCAAGTTGTTTGTTTAATTCTCTGCGGGTTCTTATAGTCATCTTGTTTTCGTTTGTCATCACGGTTCTCTGATGTCAAACGGTTCTCCATTGTCTTCACGGTTCTCTGATGTCAAACGGGAACCAACATTTTTCAAGCTCTCCTCTGGTAAATAACACTCAACACGACATTAAACTCCTAATTAATCGCATAAAATACGTTATCCTTGACTTTTGTCATAATTTTTGATTTAGTGTTTTAGTAAGTTAAAGCAAGATTAATTTTGTATGCTTTTAAAAATGTAAAGAAGGCACTAAGAAAAAAACAATTGAATTTGTAAATAAAAAACCTGATCAAACCTCGTAGAATCTCTTCGGGGTTCAAAAAAGAATTATAATCTCAAGACATTTTGTCTATTACTTCAGTTAGCGAATCTACAAAATCAAATGAGCATTTAAATCAAAATCAGTCAATTATTTATCTGAGTTCTGCAGCCAAGGATGGTTATGATTAAAATAGTGGAAGAGTCGCGTAATCGATTTAACGTAGTACAGTTTTATGCTAGCATTAGTAAAAAATTTAGATTAGTAGGAAAATTAAAGTTCCTGTTTATTCAGATTCTTGTGTTGGCATCGTTTGCATCTGTTCATGCCTTATCGCTTGAAAAAGTTATTCCTACCTCGACTACAGTCAGTCTCTATTGGACAGCCACCGGAAATGACGGAAGTATCGGTTTAGCCACCAATTATGATATTAGATATTCCCATAATCCGATCAGTGAGCTAAGTTTCGAGTCTGCTATACAAGCAACTAATCCTCCAACACCAATGCCAAACGGGAGTGCCGAGTCTTTTCTCGTTTATGGTTTACAGCCAGAGACAGATTATTACTTTGCGATAAAAGTTGCCGATGAAACCCCTAATTGGTCTAGGCTCTCTAATGTAGTGATGCGAAGAACTGCCACACCTCCGATTTGCGGGGATATTAATGAATCAGGGGCGGTTGATATTACCGATCTCGTTCAGTTTGCGATGTTCGTATTTATTGACAACACCCCTATATACAATTTGCAAACGATTGACTTAGATTTATCCGGCGATGTTGATATATCAGACCTCATATATTTAATTGATTATATATTTGGCGAATTACGTTCAGTTGACTGCTCGTAAAAGTTATAGATAAAGTGTCACGAGACACCATCCTCTTTTGACTATGTCATACACAACTTTATTTGAATAGGTAGTAAGCGTTTAGTTTAAAACTTGAAAGGCGGAACCACTAAAGGGTTCCGCCCTACTAAAAAAGCAGGTCTCGGAAAGACCTGCCTTACATTTATAGATAAAACTTCTAATCTTAATTCTACATGCTCGGCCAGAGCCATCCGAAAGTTCCTGCGGTTACGAGTCCGTAGATAAGTCCATCGAACATAGACTTGAATGTTGCACTCCACTTCCTTTTAAACCAGATAGAGTTTTGAATCAATGACATCGCATAACACATAAACGCCGACGTTCCTACAAACCTAAAGACATCAAGATAATTTGCATTTGCTCCTAAAGCACGCGAACCGATATAGGCAGCAAAGATTGAGACAACAATAGTGTAGAAAAACCACATGATAAGACTGGAACTCATCGTGAGTTCGCCGCTCGGCATAAATGTCATAAATGCGACCGGTCCTTTTTTCATTTTTTCTACAAACTCAGGGGAACTCATATCTTTTGAACTGCCGGAACATGGCATACAATAATCCCCGGGAGGTATATCAAACCGACGCAAGGCATCCATGACTTCATCTTCTTTAGGAAGTTTCCCATAGTCACTTGCATGATAGCCAAGAAACATATGTATAATAGAACTAACAATAAAAACAAACACACCCGACAAAATTATTGGAAGCCATAAATCAAAAATTGAAACCATCTGTTACTCCTTAAGATTTTAACGTTCTGAATTTATATTCTTACTTAATTGTAAAAGTATGCACCATCCCTTTTGAGCCTGCAGTTTCGGCTACCCAAGCAAAATCTCCACGATTAAAAGTCACGGTAAAATATGATGTATACCCTGCCGGCATCTCTTGAGTACCACCCAAAAATGTCGCCGATGCCGGTGGTTCTAACCCTTCGATATTCATCCAATCAAGCCACTCGATAACTTCATCAAGATTGGTAGAGTCTGTTAATTCTACAAGATGTACATCGTTACCAAAAGCATTCTGAGGATGTTCGTTGAAGTGCACAGCAATTGTATTCACACCAACATGTAGTTCCCCTTTGATTTCATATTTAAAATTTGTCAGAGTCATTTCATAGTTTGCTTTTGGCTCTTTTGTCTTTGAAACTTCACTAGTAACTGTAATAGGTCTTATCATGCCAAAGGCAGTGTGAAAGACTCCTTTTTCTTTGATATAACATTCCATAACATAGATACCCGGTTTTAAATTCAGAGTAACTTGAGCAGTCTGCCCTGCCCCAACAATCCCGCTGCCACCCATCTGCTTTAATTCAGTAAAATACCATGCCGGAAGCATAGTTCCGAGTAAGACACCCGTTTCTTCTTTGGCCGCCCCTGCTTTAATTGAGTCGTAAACCATTTCAAATGGTTTACTTGCTTCGTTTCGGTATCTTAAAAAGTTTATACTGTCAGGAAGTAAATTTAGGATAAAAAAATGTTCGGCATGACCGGAGTTGGTGAACTGGAATCTGTTCCAACCGGAAGGGACAGTGCTCGCAACTTCAAATAAAAAATCTTTTGCGACAACTTTAACAATAATTTCTTTTTGAGGGGTACCACACGAGATGAAAGTCAAAAAAGTTATGCAAATAAGAAAAAAACAGAAAAAGTTTTTCATCATTGTCTTCCTTTACAACTTTTATGTTCAATTTTCATGTATAGTTCAATGGATGATTACCCAGACAAGTATAAACGTATACCTATATAATCTTTTATGCAAGCATAATCTTGAATCTGTATTTCTAAGAGATTTAATCTTGTTCGTTATTTAGTGCAATTTTGCAATTCCGTTTGAGACCATCTTCTTTGGGACGAGTGAGTGGTGTACCGGCGGTGAGTTTTAAAAATGCCTCACGGTCTTTAAGATTCAGCACCTCCTGCAAATCTAAAAACTCTCCGACGCCATTGGCATAGTCGAACTCTTTGTGAGTAGTAGGCCGTTGACGGCTCAAGTTATGCGGGCAGACATCCTGGCAGATGTCGCATCCGAAAACCATCGCACCAAATTTCGATGCCAGTTCATCGGGGATAGTTTTTGGACGTTCGATAGTCAAATACGAAATACATTTATTGGAATCAACCAGACGTGGCTTCACAATCGCATCGGTAGGACAGGCGTCGATACAAAGAGTGCAGGTTGTGCATTTACCATGTTCTAAATCAGTCGGTTGGTCAGGTGCAAGTTCGATAGTTGTCAAAATCTCAGAGATAAAAATCCACGACCCAAATTGTTTGGTGATGAGCATACCGTTTTTGCCAATATACCCTAGCCCAGCTTTTTCGGCATAAGGACGTTCCAAAAATGGACCATAGTCAACCCACCATTTATGTTCGCAATCTTCTTGGTTTTCTTTGTCTATTCGATAGAGCAAATTCTCAGTTTTTTTCTTAATGATTTTATGATAATCTTTCCCCCGTGCGTATCTTGAAACTAAACCCTTCCCTTTTGGAACCGATTCAGAGTTCGGCTGATAATAATTGATTCCTAGTATGATAACTGATTTCACATTTCCCAAAAGCTCTTTCGGGTCAAAACGACGGCTTCGATTTTTAGCAATCCAATCCATGTCGGCATGGTATGATTTATCAATCCATTTTGTGAATTTCGCTTCGGATTCAGGCAACCGATCTGGCGTTGTTATACCACAAAGATCAAACCCTGCTATTTGGGCGAATTCTTTGAGTTTTGTCGAAGTCAGTTTCATGGGAGTAATATAGTAAGTCGTGGTATTGAATCCAAAAGTTAAAACAGCATGGACTGTGTCTTTTGTAATTTAAATAACTATGAATTATAGAGAAGAAGAAGGGGCTTTGTGGGAAAGATGATTGATCTCTTCAGGCTTAATAAAATCGAAATTTTGTTCTTTCTTTTCGAGCTTATTTCCAATATAAAAAACAATACCAATCCATAGATAACCTATTCCCAAAGTGATGAATGTGATATAAGCAATATTTATATAGGGATTTTTTGAGAATAGATTGTCAGATAAAATTGGAATGAATGTAATTAATTCTACCAAAAGTAACAGTAAAGGAGATATATTCAATATCTTTTTTATCTTACAAGTATTTTTGTCTTTCATCAGATACCTTAAGATGCCATAAGTTATTAAATATGGTATTGCTAATATTATACCTGTAAAAAGAGTATAAGTTGCTACTCCTCCAATAAAACGCAAAATTGAATTAGTAATAGCTCTAGCAGCAAATAAAGTGAAAGGAAGTGCGATGAACGGTGCATAAACCGGATATAAAAAAGATTTTTTGTAGAACTCTTTTGCAGTCATTGTTTACCCTTCATTTTTTTGTAACTAAACTTATTCATGTTATCGGTAATTACTTTTTAGTTATTAAATTATTCTTTACCTTTTAAATTATAAAATAAACCCGACATAATACCCATGAACATAACTGTACTTTTTAGTATGCTTTTATCTCTAAAAATGTCCATTATTTTTAGAATTTTCTTGTTATTTTCCAATCATTTAGTATGTTAATCAGACAAGATAAAGCATACCATACTATTATGGTTTTCTTTATGAAAACAGGCATTTTAACTACCAGAGGTCAGAAATGACGTTTTTTTTAAAAGCATTTGTGAATTTTTTCTCAACCAGAGGCAAAGCCTCGCTTTTGCAACCGAGCCTGTTTCCACTAACCGTTCAGAAAATAAATCATATTTTAGATACAATCTTAAAAGGAATTTCTCATGAGCAACTCTGCCTACTATTTGGTGAAGTTTGACGACAAACTAAAACTTCCTCTAGCAATTGAAAAATTGCAGGATGAATCGATATTTCAAAATTACGATGCGGTCGACGGTCATTATCATCTGATGATTAAAGCAGTTGATAATAACGATAAGACTTTAGCGAAAGTAACATCATTTGATGGTTTTGCTGAAATCTCTGTCTGTAATATTGAAACGGATAATCAGAAAGAATTTGTTTTAGATGAAACGAATACTTACTGCTATCTTTTTATAGAAGCAAACGCTGCACATCGCGAAGATATTCAAAATAAAATTGAAAGTTTCGATAACACACTTTTTGTCTCCCCAACTTCGGGTGACTACGATTTAATTGCATTACTGAAAAACGAAACGTTTGATAAAATCGACCGTTTTGTGAAAACTGAAATAAATAATCTTGACGGGATCCTGCGGTTCAAACAGGATCATGTCATATTCCTTGATAGAATTTAGGAGACGGCTGCTATGTCACAACAACAGTCTGATAATTTTAAACCTTTCAATGTAGACTTGTGGAAATACGACGGTCAAGAAGGTGCTTTGATTCCTCTCTTGCAATCAGCACAGGATACATATGGATATATCTCTGAAAAAGCGATCGACTATATATCTCATATCACCGGTATACCGGCAGCAGATATCTATGGCGTCGTAACTTTTTACGCACAGTTCCGCACAAAACCTCTCGGCAAATATGTTGTCAAAGTTTGTAACGGAACCGCTTGTCATGTAAACGGTGCTAAACCTATCGGTGACACAATCACCGATGAGCTGAATATTGATTACGATGAAACTTCCGATGATGGCAAATTTTCACTTCTCTCGGTTGCCTGTATCGGTTGCTGTTCGCTCGCACCGGTAATTTTAATTAACGATGAAACCTACGGTCGGTTAACATCACCTAAACTCCGTAAAATTTTACGTCAGTATAAACGTAAAGTCAAAGAAGAGAAATAGGAGCCAATACAAATATGAAAACAGTAAAAGTAGGTCTTGGCACTTGTGGAATCTCTGCCGGTGGTGAAAAAGTTTATAAAGCTTTTCAAGATGAACTCAAAGAAAATCCGAATGCATTTGTTTTAAAAGAAACAGGATGTATCGGGATGTGTTATAGCGAAGTCTTAATTGAAATCAAAAACGGTTCCGACGAATCAGTCTTCTATAGTGAAGTCACTCCTGACCGTGTTGGAGAGATTGTTGAAAAAGCAATTCTTTCAGATGACACAATCGAAGAATGGTTAGCAGTTAAACCTGACAACAAACAAAATTTTATCGACAATCAAACTCGTATCGTTTTACGGAACTGCGGTATTATTGACCCCGGTTCTATCGACGAGTACATTGAACGTGGTGGTTACGAAGGTGCCAAAAAAGCTCTGACTACTATGACTTCGGAAGATGTCATCGACGATGTAATCAAATCAGGACTCAAAGGTCGTGGCGGCGGTGGTTTCCCTACCGGTGTAAAATGGAATTTCACTCGTGGAGCCAAAGGTGATAAAAAATATATTATCTGCAACGCCGATGAAGGTGACCCGGGTGCATTTATGGATCGTTCGATTTTAGAGGGCGACCCAAACGCAGTTCTTGAAGGAATGATTATCGCAGGCTACGCTATTGGTTCTGATGCAGCTTATATTTATTGTCGGGCTGAATATCCAAAAGCGATCGCACGCCTTCGTCAAGCTATTGCTCAAGCGAAAAAGAAAAACTTCCTCGGTGATAATATTTTTGGAACTAACTTTACTTTTAATATAAAAATTAAAGAAGGTGCCGGAGCGTTGGTTTGTGGTGAAGAGACCGCATTGATTGCCTCGATAGAAGGTAAACGTGGAATGCCGAAATTCCGCCCTCCTTTCCCTGCTATTTCAGGACTCTGGGAAAAACCTACCAACATCAACAATGTAGAAACTTTCGCAAACGTACCATGGATTATTTTAAACGGTGGCGATGCTTATGCTGCCTACGGTACCGAAGATTCCAAAGGTACAAAAGTTTTTGCTATGGCCGGAAAAGTTTAACGCACCGGTTTAGTCGAAGTGCCTATGGGTTGTTCAATCAACGAAATTATTTTTGATGTCTGCGATGGTATCGTTGATGATAAAAAATTCAAAGCAGTTCAGATGGGTGGTCCATCAGGTGGTTGTATTCCTGCTGACCTATGCGATGTAAAAATCGACTATAAAGAAATCAACAAAACAGGTGCTATCATGGGTTCCGGTGGAATGGTTGTGATGGATGAGACAACATGTATGGTTGATGTTGCCAAGTTCTTCCTTTCGTTCACCCAAGATGAATCATGCGGTAAATGTACATTCTGTCGTATCGGTACCAAACGGATGCTTGAAATTTTAGAGCGTATCACCGTTGGTGAAGGAACTATGGAAGACTTAGACAATCTCGAAGAGTTAAGCGGACAGATTAAAAACGCTTCGCTTTGTGGTCTCGGTCAAACAGCTCCAAACCCTGTGCTTACAACGATGAAATATTTCAAAGATGAATATATCGCACATATTAAAGATAAAAAATGTCCGGCGCATGTGTGCTCGGCAATTTTAGAATATACAATAAATGATGCTTGTACCGGTTGTACAATTTGTGCCAAAGCATGCCCGACTGATGCTATCTTAGGTGACAAAAAAGAACTACACATCATTGAACAAGACAAATGTATTAAATGCGGCAAGTGCTTTACGGTCTGCCGATTTGATGCTGTGGTGAAGGATTGAGGTGAACAATGGTTAAACTGACAATCAATGGAAAAGAAGTGACCGCATCGGAAGATAAAACTATCCTTCAAGTATGCCGTGAACAAAATATAGATAACAATATTCCTACGCTCTGTAACGACGACAAACTGAAACCGTATGGTTCCTGTTTTCTCTGCGTTGTAGAGATGGAAGGTGTCGACAAACTGTCCCCATCATGTGCGACAAAAGTTGGCGAAGGAATGAAAATCCAGACCCGTTCGGAAAAAGTAAAAGCTGCTCGCAAAACATGTTTGGAACTCTTAGTCTCCGACCATTATGCCGACTGCTTAGGACCTTGCCGTTTGGGCTGTCCTGCCGATGTTGATATTCAAGGCTACATGTCTCTTATCAACTTAGGAAAACCGACCGAAGCAATCGCACTGATAAAAGAAAAACTCCCATTCCCATCTGTGTGTGGTCGTGTCTGTACTCGCAAATGCGAAATCAATTGCCGTCGCTCGGTCATTGATGCACCTGTCGGAATTGATTTCCTCAAACGCTACGCCGCCGACCAAGATATGATTGGCGAAATGTGGCAACCGGAAACTAAACCGGACAACGGAATCCCTGTCGCTATCATTGGTGGTGGACCTGCCGGCTTAACAGCAGCGTACTATCTGATTTTAGAAGGCTACCGCCCGACTGTTTTTGAAGCACTTCCAAAACTTGGCGGAATGCTTCGCTACGGAATCCCGGAATATCGTTTACCAAAAGATGTTCTCGCCAAAGAAATCGACTGGATTACATCGCTTGGTGTTGAAGTAAAAACTGACATATCGCTCGGTAAAGATTTTACTCTTGATTCACTTTTTGATGATGGATTCAAATCTGTATTCATCGGACTTGGTGCGCAGGTTGGTAAACCGATGCGTGTCGAAAACGAAGATGTCGATGGCGTTCTCTCGGGTGTTGAATTTTTAAAACAGGTCGAACTCAAAACTGCTCCAAAAATTTCAGGTAAAGTAATCGTCGTTGGTGGTGGTAACACTGCACTCGACGCCGCCCGTTCATCGGTACGTTTAGGTGCTGACGAAGTGGTGATCCTCTATCGTCGTACTCGCAAAGAGATGCCTGCTAATATTATGGAAATCGATGCTGCCGATGAAGAAGGCATCAAAATGGAATTCCTCGCGGCTCCATCATCTATTAACGTAGGTAAAGATGGTCGTATGAAATCTATCGAATGTTTCCGCATGGAACTTGGCGAACCTGATGATTCAGGTCGTCGTCGCCCTGTCAAAATTGATGGTTCCGAACATGCGATTGAAGCAGACTGGATTATCTCTGCCATTGGACAAGATGTAAATC
Organism: Candidatus Zixiibacteriota bacterium; assembly: GCA_024278935.1. Taxonomy (GTDB): domain Bacteria; phylum Zixibacteria; class MSB-5A5; order GN15; family FEB-12; genus QQUK01. Next base: position 65,008 of record JAJRSF010000048.1, on the reverse strand, counting down.
TTGACGGTGTTGATTCAGACGACCAAATCGAACTTACATCGTGGAAAACTATCGTTGCCAAAGAAGGAACCTTCAACACTGATCGCCCTGGCGTTTTTGCCGGTGGTGATGTTGTCACGGGTCCTGCCGATGCGGTCGATGCTATCGCCGCAGGTCGTCAAGCTGCTAATGCGATTGATTCATACATTAGAGATAATGTTGTCATGCCAATTGGCTATAGTTTTGAAAGTAAGCGTGATACCTTCCACACTATTACAAGAGAAGATGTACCGGAAGTGGAAACTTCCGAACGTCACCATATGATAGAACTACCTGTTGCCAACCGTGTGAAATCATTTGATGAAGTCGAAGTTGGCTACACCGATGACGACGCTGTTCAGGAATCGATGCGTTGTGCTGAATGCGGATGCGATGTATCGCTCGCATGTAACTTGCGTGACTACTGTTCAGAATATGAAGTCGATCCAAACCGTTTTGTAGGTGCTTACAATAAATATAAAGTTGACACTCGTCATCCGTTTATAAAAATTGATTCTAACAAATGTATCCGTTGCGGACGTTGCGTGATGACCTGTTCTGAAATCTTAAACGTCTCTGCCCTTGGTTTTGTCAATCGTGGATTCAGAACAATTGTCAAACCTGCGATGGAAAAACCATTGCTTGAGACAAACTGCGTTTCATGCGGTAACTGTATCGACGTTTGTCCTACTGGTGCTTTGAATGAAAAAATGCCTTTCCGCAGAAGCGGTCCATGGAAAATGGAAGGCACCGTTTCGGTCTGTAACTATTGTTCGGTTGGTTGTAACATTATGATAAATCATAAAACGCCTGACCTCTTTTTTGTCACTGGCGCTCCTCCTGATTCTGAACCGAACCATGGTGAACTTTGTGTCAAAGGTCGTTTTGGCTATGAACATTATCTTGATGGTTCTCGTCTAACAAAACCTATGCTCAAAAAAGGTGACCGTATGGTTGAGTGTTCATGGGATGAAGCATTTGATGCTATCAAAACTGGTATCGAAAATGTTTACGAACATGCCGATCGTGACCAAACTTTGATTACGGCATCACCTAAACTTACCAATGAAGAACTCTACCTTACCGGTATGTTTGCTCGTGCTGCAGTTGGAACAAATAATATTACATCGTTCCAACGTTTGACCACCGAGGCAGACTACCATGCTTTAGATAATATACTCGGTGCGACAGCATCGACTGTTTCAAATAAAGATGTTGAAAACGCTGACCTATATATTTTCCTCGGTGGCAACCCAACTGCGGAGAACCCTGTACTTGGATGGCAGATGAAACGTCGGATGCGAAATGGTGCCAAAGCAATTGTTATCAATTCTACTGAAATTGATTTGGTACAATATGCATCGGCTTGGGCTGACCCTCGGCGTGGCACATCGACAGTTCTTCTCAATGTTATCATGGCTGAACTTATTAAAGCCGGTAAAATTGATGAGTCTTTCATCGCTGACAAGACTACAAACTTTGAACAAGTAAAAGCTGAACTTTTGAAACATGATCTCGATGAAGCAGCATCTATTTCAGGTGTGACTGCTGAGACAATTCAAAAGATTGTTGAAGTTCTTTCGGACTCATCGCAAAAAATTGTCGCCTACTATAATATGGATAGTCGCATTGACCGTGCTACCAATGACCTCAAAGCACTCGGCACTCTTATGCTGATGCTTGGTAAACTTGGTGTTAATGGGTCAGGTATTGCGATAACATCGGGACAGTGTAATCAGACAGGAATGAAAATCACTGGCTATGACCGTCATCTTCTTCCGGGCGGACGACCTGTTTCTGATACAGAAGCGATGAAAGAAATTTCTGCGATTTGGCAAAAAGATATTTCAGGTACGATTGAGAAATCTGGTCAGAACATAAATCGTAAGATGCGTGACAATAAAATTCGGGCAGCATTTATCTTTGGCGAGAACCCTGCCAAGGACCCTGAGTATAATGCATTTGTTGACCATCTTGATTTCTTAGTTGTTGGTGATATGTTCAAAAACGAAACGGTGCAGATGGCTGATGTCTTCTTGCCGTTGTCATCATACCTTGAGTCGAAAGGTCACTTGACAAACTGGGCAGGTATGAAACAGTTTACCAATCCAATTGGCGAACCATTAAACGGTAAATCGAATATCGAAATCATTACCAAGTTGATGTCTATCGTTGGCTACGATCGTGCGATTAACACCTTTGAAGAGTTGACCAGTGAGATTACATACATGCAGGAAAAAGCAGGCGTCGCGGTTCCATTGTCGGCACCATTTGCTACTTCCGATGGCAAAGCACAATTTGTGATGTACACTACCGATGTATCGACTACTTCGGCGAACGCTGCGAATATTTTGGAGATAGACTCCCGCATCGCCGACCGCACCAAAGAGATTAATGTGTAAGTAGACTTTTATATATATAGTAGGGCAGGTCTTTCCGAGACCTGCCTTTTTTATTAGTCATCTTGAGTGGAGTCTAAAGGTATTCTTAAAAGTTATCCACATCTCAAAACAACTTTTTCCTTGTAATTGAACCGATCTCATAACGTTACAGCAAAATGGGTTCGTTTTTCGATATAGCGTTTTTTTATGTGCATCTTCTCCTCTTGATAAAATGTAAAGCTTCTCATAGAACAGTAAGGAATACGAATATACTATAAAGTTGTAGAGGAAATGTAAACACAGTCATTGCGAAGCCAACTTGTCACATTGTGACTTGTTGGCTGTGGCAATCTCATCTTTTGTGATTGGCAAACAAGACAAATTATGCGATTTTAAGTTAACCAAACTGAGTAGAAATGTGGCGAGGTATTTAATTACCACTAGCGGTAAATGATAGTTGGAGAATTAGATGAGCAATCACTATAATGACGATTCTTTATTTACATGGGATGAAATTAAAGAAAATTTCAATAAATCTTCGATTTTAATTGGAAATGGTTTAAGTCAATCAATATGGAGTAAGTATAGCTATAAATCATTGTTTGAAATAGGTTGTTCAAGTGCACATGATTTTAATTTGTTAGAAGCTGAAATTGCTTTGTTCAAAAAATACGACACTCATAACTATGAAAAGATTTTATCTTTACTAAACATTGCAATTGAAGTTTTGAAAACTTTTGGTCAAGATTCTACTCAATTTATTGAAATTTATGAAAGAATCAAAAATTGTTTAATTCACTCTATTCATTCCATTCATATCCCTTGGAGTGATATTCCTGCAGAATCGTTCGAAATTATTCGTAACGAGTTGAGGAATTACGAGTTTGTTTTTACTACAAATTATGATCTAATTCTTTACTGGTCAATTATGCATAAGTACCCACCTGATGGGTTTAGGGATTATTTTTTTTCTGATGATTTTGATTTGTCAAATGTAGATATATGGGATGAAAGAATTACAAAAATCTTATATCTTCATGGTGGAATACATTTGTATAAACCTACCTTTGGTAATACTATAAAAAGGAGAAAAACTCGAACGAAAAACTTGTTAGAAATTTTTGGTGATAAATTTGAAAATGGAATTGAAGCTGTTCCTTTAATGGTAACAGAAGGAAGTTGGCAAGAGAAGCTAAACGCAATTCAAAGGTCGGATTATTTACAATTTGCATATGAACAATTGAAAACGAGAAATGAAAATATAGTTATTTACGGACATTCTCTTTCTGATGAAGACTTACATATTTATAAAGCATTAGAAGGTAAGGTTAAAAAAATTGCAATTTCCATTTACCATTCTGATGATAATTTGGATAAGATCAAAGAAAAGAAAAGAAAATTTAATAATTTGTTTACTAATGCTGAAAAATATTATTTTTCTTATAAAACTCATCCATTGGGGAACGAACAACTTAAAGTAAGGTAGTACATGTGTCCCACCTCTTGCATTTAAATTAGTACACTCTACAATTTGTCTACACCTTCTCCCCTAAAACTAAATTCTCTTTATGCATGAACGACTTAATAAAAGAGAGAAAAACTGTGAACAAAAACACTACCACTATAATAAACGACAATGGCTTTAAGCCATTTTTTCAGGCAAAGCCATTTCGCTATATCACCATGACCAATAATAATATAGAGAGAATTTGAGTGACAAAAACAGCAATTAAAAAGATGTTTGTTTTATATGAGGCTGAACCCATTTTTGAAATGGGACTGATGCCATTTTGAAACCGACAATGTTAGTTTCTGAGTCTAGTCCATGCTGACATTGGTAGAATTGGGATTGACATTTAATGAGGTATTGATAAAAATAGTGAATGGTGCTATTTGGGTTTCTGTTCTGGATTCCGTCTAAAGCCGGAAAGGAGTTCAAAAGAAATGATTTTTATAATTGATTTCCCAGCCTGCAGGCTGTCCCCTCTTGAAAGAGGGGATTAAGTGGTGTGTAAAACATGAGATTGCCACAGCCAACAAGTCACAATGTGACAAGTTGGCTTCGCAATGACAGAATATTACCGTTACCGTTCTGTCGGTTCCTGATTTGCTAAAAGCAAATTGTGAACTGACAGGACTACATAGTGCCAGGTGTATCATGCTAAAGCATGAAAGCACCTAGCACAACAAAGTAATATTTACAGAAATTATGACTTTGACTTCGCTTATAATAACTTTTTCATGACTTATAATGCAGATTTTTCAGTTTTATCGTGATATTATTTCAATTAAAGTTCTTTTTAGTGAATATTCGATTGTTTTTGAAACTAATTCTGTAATTAATTCTTCAGTTTCTGTACTATTTTTGCTCGTACAGTTAACTCTTGATACATCAGTACCTTACAAACAAATAAAAGTGCCAACGCCCCTCTTGACGAGAGAATTTAAAATAGTATACTATCTCAATTATAGAATTTTGAAAAACAAAAAAATAGAAAGGATAGTACAATGTCTGAAGCAACAAAAAAACAAACAATCGGCTTTTCAGAAGTCTCCGACAAAGATGTCATCGCAATGGAATCTAAAAGCGGAGCGCATCATTATGGTCGGGTCGAATTAGTCGTTCGCAAAACTGAAGGTGCCTGGTTATACGACGCCGACGGTAACAAATATTTAGATTGCCTTGCCGCCTACTCCGCCGCAAACCAAGGGCATCATAACCCAACAATCGTTAAAGCAGTCACCGATGCTTTAAACAATAATTATGCTTCTGTGATTTCAAACGTTGTCTATACCGATTCACTTGCACTCTTTTTAGACAAAGCTGCTAAACTTGCACCACAACTTGCACCGAAATTTGGCGAAAACGGTAACAAGGTTCTTCCTAAAAATGGTGGTGTTGAATCTGTTGAAACTGCTATTAAATTTGCACGTTACTATGGTTGGAAAGAAAAAGGTATCGAAGACGGCAATCAGGAAAGTATCGTATTTGAAAACAATTTCCACGGACGTATGGTTACGACAGTTTCTTTCTCATCTACTGAAAAATATTATCGTGGCTATGGTCCTCGCACCCAAGGGTTCAACTGTGTTGAATATGGAAATCTTGATGCGGTCAAAAAAGCTATCACCAAAAACACTTGCGGTATCTTAGTAGAGCCTATGCAAGGTGAGGGCGGGATGTATCAACCACCTGCAGGATTCTTACAAGGTCTTCGTGAAATCTGTGATAATGAAAATATAATTTTACTCTTTGATGAAATTCAAGTTGGTCTTGGTCGTACCGGTAAGATGTTCTGTTTTGAACATGAAAATGTAATCCCTGATGGTCTTATCTTAGGTAAAGCAATCTCCGGCGGTTTAGTTCCTCTTTCAATCTTCATGACTAACGCAAAACTTATGGACATCTGTTTCCAACCCGGTCAAGAAGGTTCTACCTATGGCGGTTACCCTCTTGCTTGTGTCGCAGGAAACGCAGCTATCGACGTTATCGTCAACGAAAAATTAGCTGAACGTTCTGCAGAAGTTGGTGGTAAGTTGAAAAAACGGATTGAAGATATCGCTGCACGTTCATCTCATGTAAAAGAAGTTCGCGGTCGTGGCTTATTCATTGGTATCGAAGTGAACAATGGTGATGCTATGGGATATTGCGAAAGACTTCTGGAACTTGGAATGCTTTGTAATGATTCTCATGGTCATACAATTCGTATCTCGCCTCCTTTGGTATTAACTGAAGCAGAAGCAGATTATATTGTTGAAAGACTTGAAAAAGTATTAGTCGACTAAGTAGCGATGCTACTTTTATATAAACGTAAAGAGCGAGGTTCTATTAAGAACTTCGCTTTTTTATTGTTTAGAGTTTCGTACCGAGCCAAAATAGATAGCGATAAGCGTAAGCCCTGCTCCGAGAATTTGCAGTGCCGTCATACTTTCCGCAAAGAACAAAGCTCCCCATACAGTCGCAAGTGTAGGTTGTAACAATAGCACCATCCCGCTTTGTGACGCTTTGATTTTTGGAAGCACCGATGAAATAACATACCATCCTAGCGATTGAGCTACAAATGCAACACCAAAGAGAACCATCCATGTATACGAATCAGCCGGCATATATGGGTCAGACTCAGCGAGCATTGCCATCCCCAAAAAGAGAGCCGAAAACAACGACGCCCACGCCATCAGAGTTAAGAACGAAAACGAGAACCCTGAATGCCCTGCTTTTTTTATCGTTGTAATATATCCGCTATAAAAGACCCCGGTTGATAAACCAAAAACTATGCCATAGATATATTCGTTGCTAAACTCCTGCATCGAACCTACCCCAATCAAAAGCATTACTCCCACAAACGCCATGCAGACTGACACTAAATATGATGGTGATAATTTTTCTGAAAACAGAACAACGCCAATAAGTGCCATCCAAAAAACTTGCGTGTTCCCGAGTATCGTTGCGATTCCTGCTCCTGCAAACAGAATAGATTTATGCCATACAAAAAGATCACAGCAAAAAATAAATCCGGCAATCAAAGCAAACAGCATTACTTTTTTTGGAAGTATAATAGATTCTCTTTTTACAGCGGCAAATGCAAACAAAATTCCTGCCCCAATCAATGTACGCCAAAATGCAATAGCTGTCGGACCTAAGGTCGACGAGTCTATCATCTTGACAAAAATCGGTGCGAAGCTTATACACAAAGCTCCAAAGGCGAGGGCAAAAAGATATTTGAGAGATGATTGGCTGTTCATAATTTAGTACTCTTGCCAGCGTGCTTCGGCAGCGACCATGAATCCGATAAGCGACCAGAAGAGAACCAACGACGTTCCCCCATAGGAGACAAACGGAAGTGGCAATCCTGTCACAGGCATAATGCCTATGACCATTCCGATATTTACAATAAATTGAAACATGATGATGCCTGCGGAGCCCATCACTAAGAGTGATGAAAATTTAGACCTACAATGTATCGCAATTTGGATTGCTCTATAAAAAATAACGCCGAACAAAAAGAGTAATATCAAAGCTCCAAAGAGTCCGAACTCTTCGCCCAATACTGAGAAGATAAAATCGGTATGCGGTTCGGGTAGAAAGTCGAGTCTTGTTTGCGAGCCATTGAGCAAGCCTTTCCCAAATATTCCGCCTGAGCCGATAGCAATTTTTGATTGTATAATCTGATAACCTGCTCCACGTGGGTCACGACCAGGATCAAGGAAGGTGAGAATTCGTAATTTTTGATACTCTGCTAATTTGATCCATAGAAAGGGCATGACAGAACCAAAGGCAAGGTTGGTAATAACTGTAATAACACCAAACATGAGTCCGGGTCTTGTTGAGAATAAAAATATGAGCAGGAGAACAAAATAAATTGCCCACGCCAACCAATGTGATGCAGTCACAAGCGAAATTATCGGAGAGATGATTAGTAAGAGATACATTGGTGAGAGTCCTGACCAAAACCAGAGGACGAATAAAGAAACTATAAATACAAGCGAGGTTCCTAAGTCAGGTTGTTTGAGAATTAACATGAACGGAATAGCTACCATAAAGGCAGTGATCGCCATCCGTCTTTTACTTGCGACCGATAACTTGGTGTATGCTAAGAACCGTGAGAGTGCAAACAAAACGGCAACTTTTGCCAAGTCAGATGGTGCAAAACTTACAGGTCCAAAAGAGAACCATCTCGATGCTCCCATCTTTGATGACCCTACAAACAAGACAAGAATTAAAAGCAGAATCGAAAATCCATATATAACGTATGCTAAGAGATCAAATAATTTTGGTGGTATATGAACTATTACCGAAAAAATAAAGAATGCTATCGCAAACCAGATAAGTTGCCGTTGATAATAGTTTTGTTGATACTCCGTTGATGCGTTATGTTGCGCCGACATAATTAGCACAACACCTATGAGAGTTAAAAGCAACGCTGCGAAAATAAGTTTCCAATCGAGAGCGGAATATTTTATAGTCATTCAGTCTCCCCTACCAAGGCGATATTGGTGCTGTCTGTTTTATCTTCGGGAGTTTGAAGTCCTAATTTTTTCATCATGTATGATTCAATGATTTGTCCTACAAGAGGAGCGGCAACTTCGGAGCCATGCCCTGCATTTTCAACAATCGCAATAACAATGATTTCAGGATTTTCAAGCGGAGCCACAGCACCAAACCAAGAATGGTTTTCCCCATGGGAATTCTCTGCTGTACCAGTTTTACCGCCAATAGTATAATATTTATTTTTCAATCTTTTAGCGGTTCCATGCTCACCCTCTACAACCATTGTGAGTCCTTCTTTGAGAATTCGCATTGTGTTTTTTGAAAACGGAAGTGTGAAAGCAACTTCGGGTTGTATAAGAATTTCTTGTTGATCAAAGAATTCAATTTTTTTGACGATGTGAGGACGGTACACAATTCCATCATTGGCAAGTCCACAGAAAAAACGAGCAAGTTGTAGTGGTGTGACCAGTAGTTCACCCTGTCCGATAACGTTGTTTAAAACTAAACCAATAGTCCATTTTCTTTTCCCATATCTTTTATCATAATATGTTGTATTTGGGTTTAAGCCGGATGCTTCCTGCGGTAGGTCAACATCGGTTTTAAATCCGAATCCACATGCTTGGTAATATTCACTTAATTTATCAATACCAAGTTTTAATCCAAGTTGGTACATATAGGTATCACATGATTGTTCCAATGTGTGAACAGCGTTCAAACTTCCGTGTCCACTCTCTTTCCAACATCCGAAGAAACGGTTACCAAATTGATAGCCACCAATGCATGGCTTGAACTTTGAATTTTCAGAGATAACTCCCTCTTCGAGCCCTGCACCTACGCCAACAAATTTGACTGTTGAACCGGGAGGATAAAGCCCTTTGAGCGGTCTGTTTAACAATGGATGAGTAGTGTCATCACGAATTTCATTCCACAAAGATTCAGGAATAACTGATGAAAAGATATTGGCATCATAACCCGGGTATGAAGTCATCGCCAAAATTTCACCATTGCGTGGATCCATCGCAACGATAGCACCACAACAGAAAGTATCGAGTGCCTGTGTACAGGCAATTTGTAAGTCATTATCGATTGAAAGAGTTATGTTCGCTCCGGGGTCTGCCGGAATTATACTTTTGCCGGCATACTCTCCGACCAGTTGCCCAGAGGCAGTGATTTCGATATACTTTGTACCTTCTCTTCCGCGAAGGACGTTATCATATTTTTTTTCAATACCTTTTTTACCAATGATAGACCCAAGATGAAGTTCAGCATCGGTAATTTTATTCAGTTCATTTTCAGAAACTTCACCCACATAGCCGGTATATGTTTCGGCACCGAGTTGTCGATTGTATTGACGGACTCTTTCCATCTGATACACAACACCCGGAAATTTTTTATACTGTTCTTCTAAGATTGCAACAACTTCAAAAGAAATATCTCTTTTTACCGGAGTTGGTTGGTACTTGCTAATCATATTACGACGGATTCGTTTTCTAATCTGGGTTGTATCAAGCGAAATTAGTTCGGACAAATTTTCGATAGTCTTCCCTTTGACAATTTCTGATGGCACAACAGAGACAGTATACGATGGTCGGTTATCAATAATGACCTGCCCATTCCTATCTGAGACAATACCTCGTCTTGGAATAATAGATACAACGCGGATACGATTATTCTCAGATTGTTTTGCTAGGACAGTATGTTCAACAATTTGCAGTTTGACCAAACCAAACAAGAGAGTGATAAACAAGAGTACTAAAAAGATATAGCTTAGTTTTTCCCGTTTGTCTATTGAAAGTTTAAATTGATCCATAATTTAGAAGATAGATTTAGTTTTCTCAAAAGTAAAGATGCCGTCTTTTATAAGAAAAAACAGAGAACAAACCAAGGTAGTATAGACCGCACCGGTTATGGCAGAATTTAAAATTGAAATTAAAATGTTTTCATTTAGTTCAATGAGTATCATAATAATATTATGCAGCAAAACACCACTAAAGACTAATGACAACCGAGCAAAGAGAGAATCGAGATTCAACGTTTCTTTAATATTGAATCCTATCAGACCGAAGAGTGCCATGATCAATGCCTGCCAAGCTGAAATTTCTGTAATACCTCCAAAGCCAATTATACCGACACACAAGCCAAACCATGTTGCCGAAATTTCTGTTTTATACATTGCAACAAGAAGCACAATCATAGCAACAAGATTTATTTTCGCACCAAAGATAGAAAGCACATCGGCTAGAAAAACCTGATGCATCGCTATAAGCCAAAAGTAGATGAAGTAAGGTAATAATTTTGTCATTGTATAATAGTATCCCTTAGGACAAAAAGTTCTTCAAGCGAATAAAAATTAGCAGCCGGTAAAATTTTGACTTTATCAAAAGCTGCCAGCTCTTCTTTGATAACTTCTGTTACGACTCCAACAGTCAAGCCTGCAGGATAGACACCACCTAAGCCGGATGAAATAATTTTATCATTTACTTTAATCTCACCTTGAATCGGAAAATTGTCCAGATACATCCCGGAGCTAATGTTGTACTTTATGATTCCCATTTCTCTGCTTGCTACAACTCGCGCGGCTACTCTGTTGGCGGGGTCTGTTAATAATTGTACAACAGAATAGTCAGGTGAAACAGAACTGATTCTGCCTATGAGACCTTGCTGATTTATAACCGGTTGATCGACCCATATCGAATCGTTACTCCCTTTGTTAATCGTTGCCGTGATTGGTGTATATTCACCAGAGATAGAAACAACCTTAGCGGGAACTAAGGCATAATTTTGGGGAGGTTTAAAACTGAGAATCGACCGCATGCGATCATTTTCCAAAGCAGCTTCTTCGTAGAACGCCATCTTCATAGAAAGGTCTATCAATGTTTGGGAGAGAAGTGCGTTGTCTTCGGAGACAGATTTGAGTTCTAAGTATCCGATTTTAACTTTTGCAAATGGGGAATAAAAAACCGTCGAGACTGTCTGGTTGAGATACGGATTGATAACCGTATCTCCAACGAATAAAATAATAATAATCAGAATAATCGAGACAAAATGAAAATTACGAAAATGTTTGGTAACAAGACTGTTTATTTTATTCATACTTCAGTGGCATCCTTGCCGGTAAAAAATTATCTATTCAACGTTATCCATCAATGCCAGAACATCGCCCGGGGAGGTTGCTTCAAGTAGTTTTTGTCTGTTCTCTTCAGATTTCATTAGAAATGAAAGACGAGCCATGACATTTAAATGTGCGCCGATAGCATCTTCAGGAGCAGCAATCAAGAAAAATAGTTTGACCGGTTTGTGATCCATCGCATCAAAATCAACACCCTCTGTTGAACGACCAAATGCGATCACAATACCTTTGACAGCTTTTGTTTTGGCATGCGGGAAAGCAACGCCATAGCCAACACCTGTTGTGACCAGATTTTCTCTTTCGATAACATCTGTGAAAAGTTGTTCGGCGTTATTGACCATATTCGAACTTGCAACCGTATCAACGAGTTCTTTGATAACGTCATCTTTAGAAGATGCGTTCAAGTTGAATGTAATAAGATTTTCATCGCAAAACTTTGATAACTTCATTCTTTTTACCTTTTATTATATTTTCTCGGCTTCGTCAGCTAACAAAACCGGTACATCATTATTAATCTTATACGACAGAGCACAATGCTCACAAATGAGTTTGTCATTCTTCTCTTCATAATTCATTTTATTTTTACAGCTCGGACAAACCAGCTTTTCTAAGAGGTCTTTAGAAAGTGCCATTTGTATCTCCATTTCTATTCGTCAAAATCGCCTATATTGCGATATTTTTGTAATCTATCTAACAGTAATATATCAACAGGAACTTCTTTAAGTTCTTCGATAGCACTTAAGATCGCCTCTTTGACAGACTGGGCGATTTGTTCTAAATTATTATGTGCACCACTTGGCGGCTCTTTGATAACTTTATCTACAATTTTCAAATTTATTAAATCAGGTGATGTCACTTTGAGAGCATCGGCAGCATCGGGAGCATAGACAGGATCTCTCCATAAAATAGACGCACAGCCTTCCGGTGAAATAACCGAATACCAAGCATACTCAAGCATCATGACAACATCGCCAACACCAACACCCAAAGCTCCACCGGAAGCACCCTCACCGATGATGATAACAACAATCGGAACTTTGATACGTGACATCTCACGAATGTTTCGGGCGATTGCTTCGGCTTGTCCGCGTTCTTCGGCAGCGATTCCCGGGAATGCACCCGGTGTATCAATTAGCACAACGATAGGAACATTAAATTTTTCTGCGAGATAAAATAGTCTGAGAGCTTTGCGGTATCCTTCAGGATGTGCCATACCAAAATTGCGATGTAATTTTTCTTTTGTGTTGCGACCTTTTTGCTGTCCGATAAACATAACTTTTTGATTATCAATAAGTCCAAAGCCACCGATCATAGCATTGTCATCGCCAAAATATCGGTCACCATGCAGTTCGACAAATTCGGTCGACATGGTGTGAATATACTCAAGCGTGTATGGTCTTTTAGGATGTCTGGAAAGTTGGACTTTTTCCCATCGGGAGAGATTGTCATAAATTTCGGTTCGGAGTTTATCGAGTTTCTTTTGCATCGATGCAATCTCGCTGCTTAACTCAACATCACTTCCGACTGAAAAATCTTTCATGTCAGAAATCTTTTTTTCAAGTTCTGCTATTGGTTTTTCAAATTCTAAATAAGGTCCGGTACCCATTTATTTTCCGCCAAAAATTATTTCGTTTCAGATTGCCCAAAAGAACTTTTCCTTGAGCTTAATTTGGTTATAAAGATATAGAAAATACTGAAAATAACAACCATAAAAAAGACTAAAAGAGAAAAGACTATGACCCTGTCCCAGAAATACATAGCGACTGCACACATACCGTAAACGATTGCCAGAACGTAGAATACGAGGACAACCCGAGATGGCGACAGTCCAAAAAGTGCTAAATAATGAAAAAGGTGGCGACGGTCGGCTTTCATAATATTTTTTCCGCTCATCAAGCGTCTGGTAAAGGATGAAATTACTTCAAGAAGGGGAACGCCGAGAGCAAGCAATGGCAGATAAAGAGCCGAAACAGTGAATGATTTGAGCGGAAACAGAAGTGAGAAAACTGCAAAATAATAACCGATCTGCAGTGAGCCTGAATCGCCCAAAAATATTTTTGCAGGGTATCTGTTGTAAAAAAGAAATACGACAAAGAAGCCAATCAGCCCCAAGAGAAAAACAAGTATACCACCGATTTGATAGAGCTGTCCGATGACTAACATTGTGACTGCCCCTATGAGTGAGACACCGGTTGCGAGACCATCAAGACCGTCGATTAAATTTATCGCATTAGTCAGCATAACCACCCAAACGATTGTGATGATGACAGAGTAGTTACCTAAGTCAACTGCGCCGAACGGCGTTGTAAGAAACTCGACATCTACCCCGCCGAGAAATAAAAGTAGTCCTGCTCCGATTTGAGCGAGAAGTTGTATCCATGCAGAGAGCGGTTTTAAATCATCGGAGAGTCCTACCAATAAGATCATTAAGGCACCGAAGAAAATATATATAATCATATCCGAAAATTCTTTAAAAGTATCAGGGAATAAAAATATGCCAACAAAAACGGTCAACCAAACAGAAGCAAACAAGACAACTCCACCAAGAAGCGGGACAGGTTTTTTGTGGCGTTTATGTTCACCGGGGAAATCTAAGATTTTATATCTGTGAGAAATTTTTATGATAAATGGAATGAGTATAATTGCGGTAACCATACTTATTGCGAGAGATACAATTTCAAACATATAGGGCATTTTGCGTTCTTATCTTTTTGGTAAAAAAATTGAAATAATAAAATTCATTGTTAAAATAAAAGGTAAGAACAATATAGAGAAACCTCCGGGAAAATGCTTCAAAAAATATTTCCAAACTGATAAATGATGGTACCAGCTTCGAATTATTCTCCCGCCCGAGCTTCCTTTCCCCCAAAGATGCACCCCTCCTGCTTGCGGTAGAAAATAGTTAGACAGCCCGAGCAATGACAACCGATACGATAAGTCGGTATCTTCCATATACATAAAGAACCGCTCATCAAACATACCAACTTGTTCAAACATATTTCTTTTCACTGCCATACATGTCCCCGCGACAGCATCGACTTTTGTGACAACATCATAGTCGGGTAAAGTATATGTTTTATTAGTAGAAATAATTTTTGAAAGAGCTGAACCTCGGGACAAAAAGATATTTGTCATGTCAGGGAATTTACGAGATGTCGCCTGAAAAGAACCATCGGGGAATCGCATTCGCCCCGAGACCGCACCGGCATCTGGCGTCTCTTGTATGAATGTAACTATTTCATCCAAAGCATTTTCATCAGCTTCTAAGTCGGGATTAAAAAACAGAAGGATATCACCATTTGCTTGTTTAGCACCTATGTTACACGCTTTGGCAAAACCCGCATTATATTTGTTTTTGATAACAGATGCTTGAGGAAAATATGTCAGAGCAGTTTCAATAGAACTATCAGTAGAGTTATTATCTACGACAATCAATTCAAAATTTTGAAATGAAGAGTTGGTAAGCGAAACGAGTGACGGTTCTAAAGATGGTAACGAATTGAATGTTATAATAATTATCGAAAGTTCGATCGGATTATTCGTATCGCTTACGTCGCTCAAAATTAATTAACCTAATTTTCCAAAGATAGATTTCACACGTAACATCCATACCATCCAGATTGCTTCACGCATAATTTTTTTCGACATCTTTGACGTACCCGCTACACGGTCCATAAAGATAATTGGAATCTCTTTGATTTTGAATCCTTTTTTCCAAGCCCGCATTGTCATTTCGATTTGGAAAGAATATCCCGATGCTTTCACGTCGTCTAAATTGATAGATTCGAGAACTTCTTTTCGGAAACATTTGAATCCACCGGTAGCATCTTTGATAGGCAGACCTGTGATAATTTGGGTGTATTTATTGGCAAAGTATGATAATAAAAGTCGAGACATCGGCCAGTTGATAACATTGACACCGGAGATATAACGAGAACCTAAGACTAAATCGTGCTCTTGAATTTCTCTTAAGAAGTCTCTGATATATTCAGGTCCGTGTGAGAAATCAGCATCCATTTCAAATATATAATCATAGCCATGTTCAAGCGCCCATCTGAATCCGGCAATATATGCTTTGCCGAGACCTTCTTTATTGGCACGGTGTAAGACATTTACTTTTTCTTCAGCGGCAGCAAGTTTGTCGGCAATTTCACCGGTACCATCAGGTGAACTGTCATCTACGATGAGGACATGAATTCTTGCATCTAACGGAAGAACAGCGTGGACAATTTTTTCAATATTGTCAATTTCATTATAGGTCGGACATATGATTAATGCACGTTTTGATTGTGACATAATTTATGCTACCACTTCTTTCTTTTTTCTTCTGTATTCAGACACAAAGTAAAAACCAATTATAAGTGTCAGGTATATCATAGTCAAGTTCGTCGTTAGTTTTCCTACAGCAAACCGTTCTGATTCAAATTTAAAAACTGCTTCTTTTGTGCCGGCAGGTATTTCCACCGCTCTAAATGTACCGTACGCCCGTAAGACTTTAGCCGGTTTTCCATCGAGAGTGACATGCCAAGCATCGTAATAGTTATCGGTCAGTACAAGTATTTTATTTTGCGAAACATCAAATTTTACGACCAAAGAATCGGTATTATATTCTGAAATCCAGGTAGAATCTGTCGAAAGAGAGTCTTTTTGGTATGTTAATTCAGGTGATTCTTCAAGCAGGACAACGTTTTGCAGATCAAACTCACCTGATACTATCTGATTAAAGCTCGAATTGTCAACTATTGGAAAGATTTTGAATGAATCAACTAAATAGACTCGGTCGAACGCGTTTTCATTTTTAAAAATTTGTAACTGTCCGGTTTTTGTAACCGAAGTGACCGGTTTGTCACCAAAATAGCCATCAGGGAAAGCTTGATTCGCTGGCAAAAGAAGATATTTAGCACCGACTAAATTAAGGAAATTTCGGTTGGCTTGATTTTTCTTGGCAGGACCACCGAGTAATTTGTCATACCATTTGAGTTGGTTACCGTGATACCCAACGACAACATCAATACCAAAGTGCGGTAGATAATCTTCTCTGATTATGTTTGGAACAAAATTCATAACTCTAAATTTTTCTTTATCCTGCTGGAAGAAATTTGTCATCTGGTTACCATTCCATTCAGGGCGATGGTCATATGTTTCCACAAAGCGATCATTAAAACGGACACCATTGATAACCGGAAGAGCAAGCATCGCACAAAGAACCATGAGTCCTGATTTTTTTGACTGGTACAGCCATATACAAAGTGCCGCTAAAGCAACAAACAAAAACGAGAACCATGCACCGGATTGTATAGACGGTAAATTTGCGTAGGCAAGATCAAGTTTGCTGTATCCTTGTGGTAACTTTGTCGCAGCACCGGAATACAAAATTGATGTCCAAAGATCCAACATCCCTTTGCCACCCATACTGAAAAGCAGTGCCAATACAAAGAGGAATCCCGGGAATCCATAGAGTATGATTTGAAACCGTTTTAAGTTTTTCTCTTTAAATGAACGGCTTTCTTCAATTATCTTTTGGAGAGCCATGCCTGCTATAAGAGCTATTGAGAATGAGAATAAAAACATAATCATCGATGGCGCTCGAAGCGATTTTACTTTTGGTATCAGATAAAAGAATATTTGAAACAGAGGCGTAGTTGCACCTAAGGCATAGATAAGTGCAAAGAGTGCAATTCCTCCAAAGAAATACGATTCTTTTTTTCTGACTATAAAAAGTCCCAGCAATGCTAAGAAGAGTACAACGGTACTGACAGATTCTGAATTATCTTTGAATGCATTTTTACCCCAGTAGTAAGATTTTCTTTCATACTCTTTATTAGATGTCTGTGTGCCGGAAAATTCAGGAATGATTAACGAGAAGGCTTCTTCTTCGTGAAGTGACCACGATGTTGCCCATTCCCATCATGACTTAGAATCTGTACGAGGTGAAAACTCATTGGTGTATTTATATCCCGGATAAAACTGGATAGCAGAAAGTGTCAAACCTATAATAACAGCATAGAGTGCTAATGAACCGGGACGAATAAGAGCCGAGATTGATTTTGTGTTTTTATATAAGACAGCAACTTTAAATATCGTATAAAAGCCTAATGCCCATAGCGAGAAATACGCCATCTGAATATGTGGTGAAATAATAATAACACCAATAACAATTCCCATAAGAGAGAAGTTAAATAGTGATTTCAAAAATGTCTGTGCATCAAAACCTTTATCCAAAAATAGAATCGTCAATGGGAATAAAGCAGTAACAAACATCTTACCATCATGCCCCGGAGCAACCATACCTATCAAGTAGGCAGCATACATATAACCGATTGCTGATAATAGAGATGGAATTTTGAGAAGTTTGAATTGTCTCGCACAGAAATACATAAACAGACCGGCTAAGAAAACATGAAGTACGAGTACATAACCTAAGGCTCGATGAATCGGCATAAGGTATTTTAAAATTGACAGAGGATAGAAAATATCTCCATGGAACGCTTCTACAAACGGCATACCACCAAAGATATAAGGGTTCCATTGAGGCACTTGTCCAAATTGATGTAAATGATCGACAAGCATTGACCGAAAGAACATACCTGCTTGAATAGTATCGGAACCACGAAGCATATCATCGGATGCGATAAAATCCCAAAAGAGAACGATTAACGAAAGACCTAACAAGGCAAAGACAATCGGTGTAAAATAGACAGATTTTTCAGGATCAAATGAATTTGATTTTTTTAAACTGCTTACTTTTGGTTTTTGTGTTTTTGCCAATCTATGCTCCGTTCTTATGTTCTTTTGTATCAGCTAAATCTTAAAATAAGTTATTACTTTTTTCTTTTGATCATTCTTCGTCGTAGATCAGTGAGTTCTTCTTTGATCGCAGTCTGACCTTCTGCCATGAAGCCCATGAGAAAAAGTCCAAACCCTAGCCCTACTAAAAGGATCACCAAATACAACAATGGTAATTGTAATTCATTAAGCCAATATTTTAAATATATTGCCCATAACCCAACAAGAAAACTAAAGAAAATTGAAATTGATCCTATTAAGCCGAAAAACAGAAGTGGTTTTTTCAAAAATGAGATCTGAAATTTCACTGCGACCATATCTAAGACTCCAATTGGAATCCGCCAGATCGAGAATTTCGACTCACCCCATACTCGGTCATAAAGTGGTATCTTTGCTTCTTCAACTCTGAAACCTTCATTGGATGCCAAGACTACTATGTAGCGATGCCAATCCTCGCGTAAAAATATATGCTCGACAACTTCACGCTTAAACGCTTTGACCGAGTTAAGGTCATGCACTTTCAGATTGAAAATTTTTCGGGATATCCAGTTATAGACACTTGAAACAAATTTTTTATTGTAGGCACCTTGTTTCCATCCGGTGCAAACATCGGCACCCTCGGCAATCGGTTTGATAAGCGATGGAATATCTTCAGGTTTGTATTGCAAATCGGCAGGATAGAAAACAAAGACCTCTCCCTCTGCAGTATCAAAACCGGTCTGCAAAGCAGCAGTTAAGCCACGGTTTCTCGGATGAATAGCATAGCGGACAAAGCTATATTTTTCGGCACATTGTTTGATTACTTCTAAAGTATTATCAGAAGAACCATCATCAATAAAAACAACTTCCGATTTAAACGGTGCCTTTTTAACCATTTCGTCATATTGTCGACAAAACTCTTCAATATTCCCCTCTTCGTTAAAAGCGGGAACAATTGTGGAAACAATAAAATTGTAATTTTCCATTTATATCAATTTCTTTATCTGTTTAACTCGCATTTAGCTCTCGTAGTTTCTGTTTTAATCGGCCTGTTGTCGGAGCAAATTTAATTGCTTCTTCATAATAATGTTTTCCTTCAGCCTTATACATCTCACTTTTAGTTTGGTTGTATCTATCCTGATACAACTTGGCAAGGCGTGCATTAAGATTATAATTTGTTGGTGAAAACTCAACCGCTTTTTTAAACATCATTTCAGAAAGTTGAAAAATTGAATCTTGTTCTGCTGCCTCTGCTAAAAATGTGTAACATGCTATATTATCGGGACTTTCGGAGATAATTTCAACTGCTAAATCATTATTTATTGCTCCATTGCCATTATCGTATTCATCTACGAGCCGTTCAAATGGTGAAAGTTGGTAGCTATCTGCAATATTGTTACCTGTATAGCCAGCAATACGGTATAGCCTAACTTTCTTTAGCCCAACATGATAGGTCATCAGAAGTTTTGCCGAATCCATCATATTCTCATAATCTTCTTTTGCCCGTGTTTCATTGCCACTGTCAATAAGAAGATGAGTTATCGGGCGATTTTTGAAGAGATTTGTATCAGCGTGAGCTACGCCAAACATATGAATAATCGAGCCAATCCTATTTTCTGTCGTCAACAACCCGGAATACGGACCAGAGACAACAGCATTTTCAGATAAGACCAGGCTTAAATCAATCGAATTATCGCGAGCGGTAAATGTCGGACGTTCTGTCCAAAAGAGATAGCCGCCGATATTACCAAAATAAATTATAATAATTGTAAGAATCGGTATTGCATAACTGAGATAGGGGTGCATCATATGTCGGTATTTCCTGAAAAGGATTATTCCGCCAAAGATAAGCAGAGTTACCAGAATTGACCATCCGGTTGTAATGAATTTGTAATCATCATAGAAAAAAGAACCATCCATCTCTGAAATATATTTACTGTAAAATTGATAGACAAGCGGAGCAAATATTAAAAAGATTAATGGAACATAGCCAAACGAAGTTTTCTTGATCTCGACATCTTTGAGTTTTATGAAACAGGATGCAAGGATAATCGATGCTGCCCCATAGATAGGATATATTAGTACCAGTTGGTAGCGAAGTGGTCGGTAGTTCCAAATCATCAAGGCACCATAAAAAGAAACCATCATAAGAATTATAAAAAACTGTCCGCTGTTAAACTTTGCAAATTTTTCACGAAGGGTTCCTTTGTTGAAAAAACGAAAGCTAAACAGTGATAAGAAAATTGCCGCAAACAACCATGGGATCCGCATGCGTGTGAAAAGTTTCGACTCGTTGCCGAATGAAAGATATTTCCATGCAAAGTTATCGAACGATTTTAATGCGTCGGGTGAACCATAGAGTGAGAATGCCTGTTCGCCAACATACGATGCCACCTGTTCTTTCATAGGGAAATATGAGAAGAAAAGCCAAAAGAGAAATAGACCGACAAATCCTGATGAGAAAAACAGTACCTCACGAAGATTCTTTTTTTCTTCTATAATATATTGGTATAAAAAATATCCTACGAACGGCGATAAGAAAACTATCCCGATAATTTTACCAAAGAAAAGACCAACTGCTAAACTTGCTCCCGCAAAAAGATACCAGAACGAACGTTTGCAGTAGAGTAAAAGCGTGAGTGACAAAAATGCATAGAATGTCATGGCGTGTTCTAAAAACGGAAGTCGTCCGAAAAAGATCTGATTGTAATTAATCGCTATAAGAAAAAGGTAAATAAAACCTGTCAGACTGTTGGTTGTCTTTCGCAAGATAAGATAAAACAGAAGCAAAGCACCAAACGAGTAAAACAAGCCAACAAGATTAGAAGTTAAAAAAGAAACTCCAAAGATTTTAAATATCAGAAGAGCTAAAACAGTCACCGCAGATTTCAAGAAAAAGACAAACCTGTTTTCATTGTATGGATTAAAATCGTCGGTAAGCACTTTTTGCTTGGCAAAAAGTGTGTACTGAGTTGGGTCGGTGTATACGTCGGTCGAATATGACAGTCCTATCGGCGGGTCAGCATCAAGCTTGTAGCCACGCATCTCAAACATGACAAACAATAAAACAATCGCAATGATTATTTCATATCTTCTTTTTTGTTTCTCTGTAAGATTAGAGATAAAATTCATTTATCTTCTCTGCCACAAAAGCAACATGTTCATCAGGCATTTCAGGATAAATCGGTAAAGACAAAATTTGGTCAGCGAGTTGTTCTGTTACCGGGAAATCTCCTTTTTTGTAGCCAAGATAATCGAGAGCTTTCTGCAGATGTGTTGGTATCGGATAATGAATCAACGAGACTATACCATGTTCATCTTTGAGATGATTCATAAGCGCATCACGTTTGTCCGTTTCGATTACATAGAGATGAAAGACCTGTTGGTAATCAGGGTGAATTTCTGGTTTCGTAACATTTTTGAGCAGACTGTTATAAATTTTGGCAACTCTGCGACGTTCAGCGTTCCACCTATCAAGATGCTTTAACTTTACTCCGAGAACTGCCCCTTGGAATCCTTCCATGCGAGCGTTGTACCCGATAATGTCATGATAATATTTTTTTGCAGAACCATGGTCCCGTAATTTTTTAACTTCCGCATCAAGGGTTGCATCGTTGGTTACGATTGCCCCTGCTTCACCATAGGCACCTAAATTTTTCCCCGGGTAGAATGAAAATGCGGCAGCATGTCCAAACGAACCGGCACGTTTGCCTTTGTATTTGGCACCATGCGACTGACAGGAATCTTCGAGAACTTTGATATTATGTTCATCGGCGATTTTCATAATCAGATCCATGTCTGCTACTCGTCCAAACAGATGTACGGGAATGATAACTTTTGTTTTATTTGAGATTGCCATATTCAAAAGCAACGGATCTATGTTGCGGGAGATCGGGTCAACATCGACCAAAACAGGTCTGGCACCCGACTGTACGATTGCCGAAATGGTTGCGATAAATGTATTGGCAGCCGTGATGACTTCGTCGCCCGGTCCAACATCGAGAGCTTTGAGTGCTAAAAGCAAAGCGTTGGTGCCATTATTAACTCCGGTACAATGCGATGTTTGGCAGTATTGAGCGTAATTTGATTCAAAATCAGCCACTGATTTGCCGAGTACGTAGGCAGATGAGTCGAGAATTTTGTGGATTTCTGTGTCGATATCTTCTTTGATAGTTTTGTATTGTGCTTGTAAATCTAAGTATTTTATTTGCATAGCTATTCCTTTGTAAGCAAAGAAGATAACCGATATTTTGGGAAAGTCAACGTCAAATAAAACAGGAGTATAATCTGCTCTTATTTAACAAAGTAGTCGTCTTGTCAGGTCTCGGAAAGGCGGTACCTACTGGGTTTAATTTACAACCTCTTATTACATCCTGCATCCAAGTCACCCTGAGCGAAGTCGAAGGGTCAGAAAGATTGTAGTTCTCAATCTAATCTTCTGCTGAATATTCCAGCAGATCGCCCGGCTGACAGTCGAGAACTTTACAGATTGCTTCCAAAGTCGAAAACCGAATCGCCTTGGCTCGGTTTTTTTTCAATACCGAAAGATTTGCAATAGTAATATCAACTTTTTCAGAAAGCTCGGTGAGTGACATTTTTCGCTTCGCAAGCATAACATCGAGATTTACAATTATCGCCATGAGTCTTCTCCCCTAGACTGTCAGGTCTTGTTAGAGTTTCATCTTGACAGCGATGTCAAAAATATGGGCAATTACGATTATCATAAGACCTAAAAAGATTGAATAGGCATAATCATTTTTTGCCACTTCGATAGTCGCTCCCGGTAAATCGATATAATGCATATAAATTCGGGCATAGATATTATTCATAATTCCGGCAACTGGTCCTGCGGCAGTAACAAGATACCCAATACGCTTGAGTCGTTGCGGATTCTCGGGGGCAAATGGAGAGTTCTCACGAACAGTTTTCAAAAACAGACGGAACAGATAGAGAACATAAATCAGACCGATTAATAGTATCAACGGAATCCACATATTTTGTGCCATATTATCAAAATTGGAAACATCAAGTGTTATATTTTTAAAGCCAACGACGGGCATAATGCCATCTGATTGAATCTGGTCAAGCGGAAGGGTGCGACCAATATCTTCATAAGTGACCTCAATCGGCAACTGCATATATTGAATAACTTTCACACCAAACAGACCATCTGCTGCTAGCATTGAGAAAACAGCAACGAAGCAAAACAAGCTGAGATAGTATGAAAGGTTTGTAAAAAAGTAACATACTTTGAGTGCTTTGGAATCTTTGAGAGATTTCAAATCCTTGGAATTAGTCGGTTCGGTCATATTGCCTTCTTTCGTTAATTTCATCTTACAGTATGATTATCGGCAATACTTTATCGTTTGTCAAGTGTTTTTTATCGTTATTCGATATTCTTATTATTTGCCCCCTCCGAGTCACCATGAGCTTGTCGAAGGGTCAGATTTTGTATGGCGGAACAGGCAAGCCAGTTCCCTACAAAACCATTTCCCCAATGTCATTCCCAACTTGATTACGGATCCAGTCCCTTGTCAGGTCTCGGCAAGACGGTATCTACGAGACTATCTTAGTAAAACAAACACACCCCTCAATCCCCTCTTTTTAGAGGGGAAGCAAACCTCCTTTCCTGCGAACACAGTATTGTAGGTCAGTAGACCTGTCCTCCTGACTTTTTTCATCAAATCTTGTCAGTCAAGACCTACGGAGTTAACTTGACACATTCGAGATTATCTACTATTCTTCTTGCCTAAACTTTTAAAAAAATCGGGAGAATACATGTATTCTGCAAAAAAATCTATTTTAGTTATTTTACTATTCATTTTTTCAATCTTTGCAACTTTGTCAGCTCAAGAGGTCGACCGTAAAGGCTTCACTGGAATTTCTACCGGGATTCAAAGTAACCAACTTGATATAATGATTCCAATCTGGACAAATAATTATGTAGTAGTAATACCTTCAGTTAGCTTTGTTGATATTGGTGGACGGCAATCTGACCTTGGACTCGGACTAATGCTTCGACACAATTTAAAATCTGAAGAAGTCGTTCCATATATAGGTGTGCGAGTTGGGATGTTATATTTTTCTCCTGACAACAATGAGGCTATTACGGACTATGTGTTTGGTCTTGCATTTGGTGGTGAGTATTTTATTAAAGATAAATTCAGTTTTGGCATTGAAGCACAACTGAATATGACCAAGTCAAACGAATTTTCATCTCGTTTTGGCAACCCGGATGGCACAACTTTGAATACTGCTTCGGTAGCATTCATGTCTATTTATTTTTAAGGAATGAAGATGAAAAAGTTAATTGGATTATTAGTTTTATTATCGATAATTTCTATTTCATGCGAGAAATCTTCGAACCCATATAATACAGATACCTATCTAATGAAACCGATAGACGGTATTTATCCTGAAAACCATTTTGGGATAACTTCGGTAGGTTATGGTGCCTTGAACCCTCTTAAGCCATCAACTGTTATCGCTTTTTCGGTTCCCGAAAGAACAGAAGTTACGCTATGGATTGTTCCTATTAAAGATGGAAACGATGAGTCTATTGGTTATACAAATGTTGGTGGCGGGTCTATAGTTGCGGTAGAAAGTGCTCAGGCTGTATTCTTTATGCAGGATACCTTGGATGCCGGAGCGCATGCTATTGAGTGGAATGCTCAAGATGAACAAGGGAATCGTATTCCCGGCGGATGGTATCGAGTTTATCTCACGAGCTCAGAGTATTTTACTTACCGTGATATGTTTTTTTGGTATTCTGTATACGATATGTAAGCTTAATTGTCAGGTCTCGGAGAGACGGTACCTACGGGGTTATCTTACAAAAACAAACACATCTCATGGAACACACTTCGACAAGCTCAGCGTGACAGATTTCTCCTACCCTACCTCGACCAACTGCTCCCAATCGGTTGTATATTTCGGAGTGCGTTTTTCGCATTTCATTTTCCAAGGGCGGGTTGTTCCCTGCGAGGCATAAGTCAAAGTTCCCGAACCAAGTTTTTCATTGAGCGTATCAAGCGTCGTCATAATCTTTTTATTTTTGACAGAATCACAATTATCAAAAAGAGTCGCCTGTATCTGGTCATCGGGAATTAAATCATCAAGCATGACGCCTGCTTTTTTATATTTGTATCCATCCCGAAAAATTTTATCAACGCCATGCATAGCGTAGTGCATCAACTCCGATGTGTTCGAAGTTCCGTTCGGAATTTTTATCGTAAGCGAATTTGAATACTGGGCATCCTGTTTTGAAAAAGGATTAGTCAGCACAAAGATTGTCAGCATCCGTGTTGCCAAGTTTTGTTTCCGCAGACGTTCGGCGGCATTGGCAACATGTGCCGAGACCGACTCACGCAGTTCGTTGACATCGGTCACTTTGCGACCAAACGACCGTGACGAAACGACGCCCTTGCGTTTGGGGGGAACTGTCTCAAGACGTTGGCAGGAAATCCCCCGCAGTTCATAGACAAGACGCATGCCGACAACGCCCATCTGTTTGCGAATCAACATGTCATCGGCATCCCGCAACTGACGAGCGTTGACAATCCCCTGTGCGACCAAACGTTTGCCATGCTTTCGACCGATTCCCCAGACATCCCAGACCTCGACCCGTTCAAGAGCTTGGTCAATGTACGGCGAGTCAAGCAGGTCAAGGACGCCGCCTGTTTTGGCAGATTTTTTGGCAAGACGGTTAGCAAGTTTTGAAAGTGTTTTGGTACGGGCGATTCCGATTGAGACAGGGATCCCTGTCCACTTGAGAACTGCCGCTCTGATTTGGCGGGCGTACTCGGTCAGGTTTTTGAAGCCGTCAACACGGTCACATCCTTTAAGGTTCAAAAAGGCTTCGTCGATAGAATAGATTTCAAACTCGGGGGCAAACTGGGCAAGCGATGACATCACTCGCCTCGACATATCGCCATAAAGAGTATAGTTCGATGAGAAGACATGCACGTTGTTTTTTTCGATAATATCTTTGAATTTAAAATACGGCTGTCCCATGCCAACGCCGAGTGCCTTGACTTCATTGGAACGGGCGACGATACATCCGTCGTTATTGGAAAGCACCACTATCGGTTGGTTCTCAAGTTTCGGATTGAAGACCCGCTCGCATGATGCGTAGAAATTGTTACAGTCGACGAGTGCGTAGACAGAGTTAAGGGCGTCATCGTTTTTGCGTATACCAAGTTCTATGGGGATGTTGATATTTTGTCGCGTATGTTCCATATTGCAATATATAGTATCCTAAAATTTTCGGAATCACATAAAGAGTATATTATGTTTGACAAACAATTCGATTAATACGTCTTTAATAGTAAATAGGAGGTATATTAATCGTGAACAAGATATTTAAATTACTAATTATTTTTATTTTATTATATGTAAGCACACATAGTGAAGAAACTATTCCATTTAAAATAGAAGTTGAAAATAAAGTAAAAATTTCTATAACAGATGAATATCTATTTGGTAATATAGAAGATGGAATCCCAGATAAAGACACTTTAATTGTGAAGTATTACGACAATGGTAATAAAAGATGTGAAGGAAAATTCGCTGTCCCATTAGAAGGAGATATTGATTGTTATGAGTTTAAAACAGGTTATTTCAGAGAATTTTATCAAAATGGACAACTAAAAGGAGAGGGGCAGTACAAAGTTGGCTCATATTTGGATTGCTGTAACTTGTCAGCATGTAAAATGTATTATCATTACAGAATTGATGATTGGATATTCTACGATAGTCTTGGCAAGTTGATTTACGAAGTAAAATATATACCTAAAAAATTACGTTTAAAAGCTAATCTAGAGAATGAATCTTTAATTTTTGGTGTGCTAAATAATTCAAATCAAAATCAAATATTTGATGTCATTTCTGGGTGTAATGATGATGACATATATATTCTTAGACCAGACAGCAATCAAGAGGAACTACACTTCATAAAAAGATAAGTTGTCGGGTTCTGCATTCGACAAGTCGAATACTTGGAACCCGACCTACACTGGATTCCCTATCAAGTTGGGAATGACATTGTTGGTGCATACTTCGACTCCGCTCAGTATGACATATTTTATTCTGCATCTCCCACGTCATAATAGAATTTACTTTTGGCACAGGCGTCGTATAGGTCGGACAGAAGTTTTCCTTCGACACCAACATTGTCATACGGATGTTCGCAGATATGTATAACCGGCAGCCAGTCCGCTTTGCCGATAACTTCAACAAATGCTTGAGAAAATTTTTCGACCAACATCTGTTTGGTCGGACGGTCGATACGTGGAATGTATAAAAGCATGTGCAGGTATGGTCGCCCGCTCCGCCCATCCCATACAGTTCCGCCGTTTGACGATTGACCCGCATCGTATTCATGGTAGCGAATGCCAAAGATTTCGGCAGGAAATTTGTTCGAGTCATCGAACACTTTGGTCAACGCTTCGCTTAGTTTTGCTTTTGTGTCAGCGTCGGTTTTTGGCATTGATAATTCTAAACATGGCATTGATTGTTTCTCCTATTAGGTACATGGCAGAACCGCTAAAGGGTTCTTCCCTACTAGACTCAATTTTAGAACGCCGACCTACTACTATACTTATTATACTTACATCAATCCGTGGATGACTGAGGTTACCACACCCCAGACTTCAAGGTCGGTTTCATCTTTGATTTCAATCGGTTTATAGCGATCATTCTCCGGCATCAAGATAACTCGGTCGCTTTTTCGAATCAACCGTTTAACAGTCAGCTCGCCATTGACGATTGCAATCACTACCCGACGGCTGACAGGTTCAAGCGAACGGTCGACTATAAGTATATCACCCGAATGAATCCCGGCACCAATCATTGAGTCACCGGTCACCCGCACAAAATAGGTTGCGACGGGGTGCTGTATCAGATATGTGTTGAGGTCGAGATTTCCCTCGAGGTAGTCATCAGCAGGCGATGGAAACCCGGCGGCAACTTGTTCGGTAAACATCGGGACAGTTTGTGTCGGCTGTTCATTTTCTGAAACTTGAGACAGAATTTTTACTTTTGCCATGTTCTTCTTTCATTTTCGTAGGGGCGAACCAGTGTGTTCGCCTTTTTTATTTGGGCAGACACATAGGTCTGCCCCTACATGCAATAAATAATCTTTACTAACCTAAATAATAACAACTCTTTGACTTATATCAATCACATCTTCCTTACTTTTCTATATATGTGATATAGCAAAACAAAGATAACTGGACATAATTTATCTTGTTTAATTGACAAATTTTAAACTTGAATGAATATTTGAAACAGCTATCATAAATATACTTTAGAGGAAAGGTATGAGATGAAAAAATTTCTAACTATTATTGCGCTGCTTTTATTTGCAGTAGTCAATGTTTCGGCTGATGATTGTGTTGATTGTCATAACACAATTACTCCGGGCGCTGTCAAAGATTGGCAGAACAGTAAACATTTTGAGAGTGAAATCGGATGTGCGTCCTGTCATGGTGACCAGCATACATCAGCCGATGATGTCGACAAAGTGCAACTTCCAACTCCGGCAACATGTAACGAATGTCATGAAACTCAGGTTTCACAATATTCGGCAGGAAAACATGCCCTTGGATGGGCATCTTTCAGAGCGATGCCAACAACGCATAACTTGCCATCTACTTTGGTAGACGGAATGAAAGGTTGTGGAGGTTGTCACAAAATCGGACTTAAGTCTGATGAAGAGATCAAAGAACTCAAAGCTGCCGGTTCAAAATTTGGACATGCCGCCTGTGATGCCTGTCATACACGTCATACATTTTCTGTAAAAGAAGCACAACAACCACAAGCATGTCAAACCTGTCATATGGGATTTGATCATCCACAGTGGGAAATGTACTCATCATCAAAACATGGTGTCCGTTTCTTATTACAACAAAATGGTACTCTTTCGGAATCAACAGTTGCTCCAACATGTCAGACATGTCATATGCCGAACGGCGACCATGAAGTCCGCACTGCTTGGGGATTTTTAGCTGTACGTCTGCCTCTTCCTGAAGACCCACAATGGGCTGCCGATCAAGCGACAATTTTGCAGGCACTTGGTGTGTTAGACCCAGAAGGTAACCCGACTGCTCGTCTCGATGTTGTCAAGGCTGCCGATGGTGCCCGTTTAGACCAAGCATCATTTGACAAAGAACGGAACAAAATGATAGGCATCTGTTCTGATTGTCATAGCGAAAACTTTGCCAAAGCTGAAATGGCTAAAGGTGATGATATGATTCGTGAAGCCGATCATCTTCTTGCCCAAGCAATTCGCATTATCGCAAGCCTCTATGCCGATGGTTCGATACCTCAACCGGAATCATATTCGTATGCCTTCCCTGATTTGTTGACATTCCATGATGCTCCGACTGTTATTGAACAGATTTTATTTGAGATGCATTTGAAACATCGTATGAGAACTTTCCAAGGTGCATTCCATAACAATCCGGATTATGCCCTTTGGTATGGATGGTCTGAAATGGTGCGTGATTTAGCGGAAATAAAAGAAAGAGCTGTTGAATTACGAGCTAAAAAATAATATTTATACAAGGTAGGTCGGACATTCTTGTCCGGTAAAAATATAGTAGGTGGAACTGTTTATCGGTTCTGCCTTTTTTTAATACATAAAATAGAATACCAACAATACTCCATCATACTAGAAACCAACACCCATTCTATTAAGAGCATCTTTTCGCATCAAATATGCGTCCTGATTATAAGGGTCATATTTTAAAACAGAATCACATGCTTCTATACATTCAGGATATCTAAAAAGTACGCTCAAAGAATAAGCTTTTAAATACCAAAGGAATTTATCGCTCTTACTTAGTCTTTCACCATACACTATCGCACTATCAATACATAATAACGCATTTTCATGGTTACCCATGATTTGATGCAACATACTCTTTTGAGACCATGGATACCAAGGATTATCAGCATAAATAATGGCAGTATCATAATATGAAAACGACATAAGAGAATCCCCAACATATGCAGAAATTTCAGCAAGTTTAATCCATGCTTCTACAAATCTATTATCAATTTCTAAAGCTTTATTATAACAACGCACTGCCTCTTCAAATTCATTGCTATTGATTTTAATTATTCCAAGATTAAACCATACTTTTTTGAAATCAGGTTTTATTTCAATTGCTTTCAAGTATGCTATTTCAGCACTATCAATAAAATTTAATTGTATTAATGCCCCTGCCCTATTATTCCAAGCATCAGCATAATTACTATCTAATTCAAGAGCCCTATTACTATGCTCAAGAGCATCTTTATAATATCCTTTTTCTAAATAAATACTGGATAGGTTTGAGTGTGCAAACTTAAAATAATCATTAAAAACTACCGATTTTTTCAAGTTCATAAATGCTGAATCAATATTGTCTAAATTATAATAAGCTAAACTTTGATAGTACAACAACTCACCTAGTACTAAGCTATCTGTTTCTTCTTTGAGTAATTCTCCAAAATAATATATCGCTGACTCAGGTTGATTTTGATCAAGATGATACAAACCCATCAAGAAGATATTTGTTGAATCAAATGGAATTGTGACAACACTAAATATAGAATCTAAATTGGTATTGTTTATAAATAATTCATTATTTATTTTGTTATTATTCTGCTTATTGCTTTGATCATTTACTACAGAGAATGAATTTTTAGTACTTAGACATAATAATATAATTAAAACATATTTTTTCATATATATCTCCCCAAAAAACTTCTACATATTCGGTTGGATTAGTTCGACTTTGTTGCCAAATGGGTCGCGGAAATGAATACGACTGTAACCTGGGAACTGGATAACATCTTCCTCGATTTCAAGCCCAAGATGCGAAAGTCGTTTGCTGAGGTAATCCAAATTATCAACTTCGTAGGCGATGTGTGCTTTGGTCGATTCACGATGTTCGCCATCTTCAACAGAAATATGAATATCAACTTCTCCAAGTGATACCCAAAAAGATTCACGATGTTTTAGTTTATCCGGTTTATTGATTTCGTCAAGCCCGAGCTTGTCGATATAAAACTCACGTGCTAAATCAATCATTCCTTCTGGTATCGTAATTTGAATATGATGTATTTTTGTAAGCATTTTTATCCTCACTTATTTATTCTACAATATAGAACATACATATATATAGTTTGTGCGAATAAAATATGCAAGCATGAAAATAAGTTGAAAAAAGGGCGTTTTTCGAAACGTCCCTACATAAAAGAATCGTTATCAAGTAGGTCGCGGTTCCGTTGGTTTGAAATCGTTAGATTTCAAAATCGAGAAACCCGACATCTTTAGGATAAGTAAGAATGGATATCAATCAAATTTGTTGGGTTTCTCACAATTATATTTTTTGAATCGGAACACCAACCTACAAAAAAGGGCGGTTCACGAACCGCCCCTACAAATTATAATCTACCGTTCGAAGACTACTCGTCCGCCGAGGATTGTTTTATAAACCTGACCTTTGAGTTTCATTCCGATAAATGGTGAGTTTGCAGATTTAGACTGAAACTTATCTGCTTTCACTGTCCATTTTTTATCAGGGTCGATGATAGTAATATCGGCATCGCAACCATCAGCAAGGGTTCCCCCCGGAAGTCCAAGAATCTTGGCAGGGTTGGAAGTCATCTTACGAATAACATCTGCCCAACTCATATAGCCTTTGTCGATGATAAAAGTTTTTATCAGACCGATAGTTGTTTCAAGTCCAATCATTCCCGGAGGAGCTTGGTCGAACTCGCAATCTTTTGATTCAATCGAATGCGGAGCGTGGTCGGATGCAATGCAGTCGATAGTACCATCAACAAGTCCTGCGATAACAGCTTCTCTATCTTCGGCAGTTCGAAGCGGAGGATTAACACGCAAGTTAGTATTAAACTCTTTACCAATCTCTTCATCGGTTAACACCAAATGATGCGGAGTTGCTTCGGCAGTAACATTGATACCTCTTGCTTTGGCATCACGGATAGCATCGACAGCTTCTTTACAAGATACATGCTGTACATGCAGTCGTCCACCGACCACTCGAGTAAGAGCGATATCACGACGAACAGCGATTTCTTCTGCCACCGACGGTGCACCTTTGAGACCGAGTCGAGTAGACTCGTACGACTCATTCATCACACCACCACCACAAAGATTTTGATCTTCGGCATGTTGCATAATTGGAATGTCAAACATCTTGGCATATTCCAAAGCACGACGCATGATTTCAGGGTTCTGCACATAGTGACCATCGTCAGTGATAGCGACACATCCCATTTTTACTAAGTCACCAATTTCGGCAAGTTCTTTTCCTTCGATATTTTTTGTAATAGCACCAACGACATAGACCCGAGCATCGGCAACTTTGGCACGGTCTTGTACAAACTTAACCGTTTCCTGATTGTCAATTCGTGGCGTAGTGTTTGGCATACAGCAGACCGATGTAAACCCACCTGCTGCGGCAGCTTTACAACCAGATGCAATCGTTTCAGCATCTTCACGCCCAGGTTCTCTGAGATGAACATGCACGTCGATAAGACCTGGTACTACTATTTTACCTGTCGCATCAATAATTTGGTCTTTATCAAAAGACTTTAATTCGTTTTCAGTTTTGCTTGATGGCACTTCGATTTTTGCAATCTTTCCATCTTTGATAAAGACATGGGCATCTTTTCCAAAACCTAATTCAGGGTCAATGACCCGTCCATTTATAATCACTAAATCATATTTTTTGCTCGTCATTTACTCGTCTCCCTCTTCCTGCTTGCCAGATAAGAGATACAGCACTGCCATACGAACCGCTTGTCCATTGGTCACCTGATCTAATATTACGGAGTTTTTCCCATCGGCAACTTCGGAGCTAATTTCAACGCCTCTGTTCATTGGTCCGGGATGCATGATAGTATGGTTTTTATTTAAAAGTTTAATTCGTTCTTTTGTGATTCCAAAAAGGTTGGTGTATTCACGCTGTGATGGAAACATACCACCTTGCTGACGTTCAAGTTGAATCCGCATGACGTTGACTACATCGGCACCATCAAGGGCTTCATCAATGTTTGTATAAACGTCACATCCGAATTTTTCTACTTCGACAGGAAGTAATGTCGACGGTCCGCAAAGAGCAACCGATGCTCCGACTGCTTTGAGTCCCCAAATATTTGAACGGATAACCCGTGAGTGTTTTATATCACCGACTAGTACAACTCGCAAACCTGCGAACTTGCCATATTTTTTCCAGATGGTATACATATCCAAAAGTGCTTGGGTAGGATGTTCGTGGGCACCATCGCCGGCGTTGATAATATTGGCATCCATACATTGTGTTAAAAAGTACGGCGCTCCGGTAGAACCATGACGCACAACGACCATATCAAGTTTCATCGCTTCGATATTTTCAACGGTGTCTCGAAGTGATTCACCTTTTTTTACCGATGATGTCGATGTAGAAAAGTTGATAGTATCTGCCGAGAGTCTTTTTTCTGCCAACTCAAATGAGATACGAGTACGAGTTGAGTTTTCATAGAAGAGATTTAAAACTGTGACACCACGAAGGGTGGGTACTTTTTTAACTTTACGTTCTAAGACTTCACGGAATGAATTGGAGGTTTCCAAAATCATCATGATATCTTCTTTAGGGCAATCTTCAAGTCCTAAAAGATGTCGGGAGGATAATCGGCTCATTATTTACCTCCTTTTGTAGTTTTCTTTTTGGCAGTTTTTTTATCTGCTCTTACAATAGAAACTTTGTCGGACTTCTCTTTTTCTTTCACATGCAGAAGAACTTTATCTTCTCTCGATGTAGGGATATTGACACCAACATAGTCAGCTTTGATTGGGTATTCTCTAAAACCTCTGTCGATTAAAACAGCGAGCTGAATAGTTTTAGGTCTGCCAAAATCAACAATCTGATTTAAAGCAGCTCGGATAGTCCGACCTGTGAAAAGTACATCATCAACCAAAATGACATTTTTGTTCACGACAGCAAAAAGGATGTCAGTTCGCTGGACAATCGGTTGGTCCAAGTTTGACTGGATATCATCACGGTACAACCCGATATCCATAAGTCCGACCGGAATTTCAACACCTTCCAAGTCGGCGATAATCTTCGCAAGACGTTTTGCCAAGATAGCACCACGGGTGATAATTCCGATAATGACCAGTGACGTTGGGTCAGAATTCTGCTCTAAAATCTCATGAGCAATTCTGGTCAAGGCACGGTTTATCTTCTTCTCATCCATAATGATATCTACATTTTTTTCAGGCATAATTGCTCCATATATAGTATATCTATTAATTTATTTTTTGATTTATTTGTATGTTTTTTGGGGAATTTTTTTATTTGTAGAAATTTCATTTTTTCCTTTAGCAGTCTCACTGTACTGCCTTAAAAGGTGAAAGTTATTTTCAAATCGTAGCCAAGATACTATAATCTTTCAGACTGTCAAGAGGCTTACAAATAATTATGAAAAAAACTGTGCTTGAGCCATAGTTTCAGTCGAACCGTTATCTTTTAAATAGATGATTTTGTCTGAAACTGTTTTTAGGAGATTAAAATCATGACTGATGACAATAATCCCATGATTTGTCAGTTTCAGGTTTTCGACTAATTCAGAAAACATCCCGACTCCCTGGGGATCAAGACCACAGGTCGGTTCATCAAAGATGATAAAATTATAGGAAAGAGCTAAAATGACCGCAAAAGCTAAACGTCGTTTTTCTCCACCAGACAGAGATTGTGGATTTCGGTCGGCTAGCTTTTTATAGTCTAGACCGACGAGTTTCATCAAGTCTAATATCTGCTGATTTGTAAATTCGATCTCTTTATTTTGCAGACCAAAGCGTATTTCATCTTTTACAGTCTGGAGGAAAAACTGTGTTTCGGGTTGTTGAAAAAGCATCGTTACCTGTGATGACAATTCTTTGGTATTTTGTTGTGGGCTGATTTCAATGTTACCAAAACTACATGGTATCAATCCGCATAATAGCGAGGCGAGCGTTGATTTACCAGAACCTGAATTACCTGTTAGCCCTATAACTTCGCCTTGGGAAAGTGAAAGGGAAATATTGTGTAGTAACTCTTTCTCTTCCGTGTATGAAAAAGATAGATTCTCAACAGTTAACGTTTTGGATTCTGCTGACTCACTTCTTATAAGGCTCTCAAAGTTTTGAATTTTTTTATCATACAACAAACCAGTTTCAATCAGAAATTGTTTATCGGCAAAAAGTTCATCAGGGTTTTTATCGGCAACTATTTCGCCTTGAGAAAAAACTATCATCCGAGGATACAGTTTTGCTATTTCGGCATACTGAGTTATATGCAGGATGATAATTTGCGGATTCAGTTTTTTGATATTTTCAAGTTGCGTGAAGAGAAGTTCTTTGCCATGCGAGTCTAAAAAAGAATCCGGTTCATCTAAAATCAAAATTGCAGGTTCAGTTATCATGACCGATGCAACCGCTACTTTTTGTTTTTCTCCGCCGGAGAGGTCTGAAATAATTCGCTTCCGAAATTCAGCTAGTTCAAACTGTTTTAAGATTTCAGTTATTTTAAATTCCATCTCATCTTGTGTGAGACCTTGATTTTCTAAACCAAAGGCGAGTTCTTTTTCAACAGTAAGTGCCACCATTTGATTATCCGGGTTTTGGAATACAAAGCCGACAGTAGCAGTCCCATCATCGCCGAGTTGTAGTTTCCCTCTATCTGGAATCAGAATTTTAGCGAGAACTTTTGCAAAGGTAGATTTCCCCGAACCGTTAGCTCCCATGATTGCAAGAGACTCACCGTTTTGCACATTAAGATGAATCGACCGCAAGGCTGCTTCGATAGTATCACGATAATGAAATGTCAGGTTTTCTATTTGTATCATATTTTTCAGATAAAAAAACCGACACTCAAAAAATAAGTATCGGTTTTTAAGTTATTTCAAATATTCTATTCTTCTAAAAAGGCAACATCACCTTTACGAGCTGCACCAACTTCGTCTAAACGACGAACAATAGTTGTATGCGGAGCAGATGTGACCAGTTCTTTATTTTCCACGGCTTCTTTTGCTATCTGTTTCATAATTGCAGCAAATTCATCGAGGGTCTCCCTTGTTTCTGTTTCTGTCGGCTCAATCATCATAGCTTCAGGAACTATCAACGGAAAATAATTCGTAGGTGAATGCACCCCAAAATCTAAAAGACGTTTTGAAATATCGAGTGTCTTGACACCGATTTTTTTCTGACGGTTCCCTGATAGCACAAACTCATGCATACAGGTTACATCGTAAGGTAAATCATAATATTCCCGCACGATCTCTTTGAGATAGTTGGCATTTAAAACCGCATTTTCAGAAACTTCTCTT
Source organism: Candidatus Zixiibacteriota bacterium (assembly GCA_024278935.1). Classification (GTDB taxonomy): domain Bacteria; phylum Zixibacteria; class MSB-5A5; order GN15; family FEB-12; genus QQUK01. The sequence goes on along the minus strand of JAJRSF010000048.1, from coordinate 28,365 downwards.
AGCCCATCACCACCTAAAGATCTGATATAAGCATAGGCACGAACTAAGACGCCAAAGTTACCATTGTATGAATGCACTCTTCCGATTGAATCAGGTCTGTCATAGTTAAAGAACAAAGTACCATCATCATTTTTTTCAAGTACCGGAAATGGTAAAAACTTTTCAAGTTCTTTTGTCACACCAACAGCACCCGAACCAGGTCCGCCACCGCCATGTGGAGTTGAGAAAGTTTTATGCAGATTAAAATGCATGACATCAAAGCCAACATCGCCGGGTCTGAAAATCCCCATATTAGCATTGAGATTGGCACCATCCATATACATCAGACCGCCACCATCATGTACAATTTTTGCGATCTCTTTAATATGTGTTTCAAAAATCCCAAGTGTGTTTGGATTGGTCATCATCATACCAACAACTTCATCATCCATCACTTCAGCAACTGCTTCAGGAGGAATCACGCCAAACTCATTTGATTTTACCTGTACCGTTTTAAATCCAACCGATGTAACCGTGGCTGGGTTGGTACCGTGGGCAGAATCCGGGATAATTATTTTATTACGTTTTGTATCGCCATTTTTCAAATGAAAGGCACGCATAATATGCAGACCGGTAAACTCGCCATGGGCACCTGCGGCAGGTTGAAGCGTTACCGCATCGAGACCTGCGACTTCAGATAAATCTTTTGAAAGATCATAGAGCAACCTCAGACAACCGGCAGAAAGTTCATTTGGTGTCAGCGGATGATGCAAGCTAAAACCTTTGAGTCCGGCTGCTTTGTCATTGAGCTTTGGATTGTATTTCATAGTGCAGGAACCTAGCGGATAAAAACCTTTATCAATATGATGGTTCTTCACCGACAAGCCAACAAAATGACGCATCACTTCACTCTCTGAAATTTCAGGAAGTGGAGCATCGGATGAACGTCGAAATTTTTCAGGTATGTTTGAAAGAATTTCTGATGACGATTTTTTTGTTTCAGGAAGAGTGAATCCTTTTCTTCCCGAAACAGATTTTTGATAAATTAAATTTGGTTTATTCATTTTCTAATTTACTACTTACCTTCTACAGTTTCACCTTTCAGTTCGCTGATTTTTTTGGTAGCATACTCTACATCTTCAGATTTAGGAAACTCTTTAATAAATAGTTCAAATCCTGCAATAGCGTTTGTAGTATCACCTTTTTTCATTATGGTATAAGGGATATAAATCGATGCTGTTTCATCAAATTGAGTCCCTTTAAAATTATTTTTGATTGCCGTAAAGGCTTCAATTGCTGCGTCATATTCTTTTTTACGTAAAATCATATCGGCTAGGGAGAAACTTGCTTCACCGGAAAGTGAATCAGTAGGTTCACCATCGGCGATAACTTTTTCAAACCACTTGGTAGCATCTTCAGGAGCGCCACGATATTTATATTTATCGGCAATATCAAAATACATTTCTCTATCAGGTGATGCTTCTACTTTTGAGAGTAGATCATCTAAGGTACCGATACCATTTTTATAATCTTTAACAGTTTGAATAAATTCTTCCGCAGGTAAATAACCGACGATTCTATCAATTTCATTTCCTTTGCTGTCAGTCACAACAAAAGTCGGGAATCCACTTACTTTATATTTTTTAGCAGTGAGAGAATCAGCAGCTTCTGCATGTGCTTTCACAAAAATCATTTCATAGGAGAAATAGTTTTCCATACTTGAGTCAATCAACACGACCGTGTCGAATTTTTTACACCATGATCACCAATCGGTGTAAAAATCAAGTACCATACCTCTGTCATATTCATCTGCTTTTAATTTGGCGTCAGCAAATGTTGCAAAATAATAATCTCCATTTTCTGCGACAACTTTTTCAGCTTGTTTGTCACAAGAGACAGCTATGACAGCAATTATTGCTATCATGAACATGAGAATCTTTTTCTTCATCGTTGCTCCTTTTCATTATTTTATGAACGAACTTTAACTTTTTATTTCAATTTCGATTTCTACACCAAAGAGACCTTTGAGAAGATGCAAAGCTTCTACTCTATATTCATTGGGAACCATGATAATATTTCTTTCAAGTTCAAAATCAGAATTATTATTAATCAAAGTAGCCAATAGCTCTTTATCTTTTTCATTCTCAGTATTTATAACCAAAGATGGAATATTGCCGGAGTCAATCGCACCTTTGGCAAGTTCTTTATTTAAGTCATCATCAACACCTGCGATAACAACCCAACTATTGTCTGGCTCTACCGCCGATGAATGACCGTTTAAGTTCAGTACGAGTAACGTGCGACAATCCGGGCAGTTAAAGTCTTTGGTTTCAAATCGTATTTTACATTGTGGGCAGTACATATATTTTTAATCCTTCTTTGTCCAGCTATCGCCTAGAATCATATTGAGAACCTCGGTCGCTTCTTTAGCGTATTCTTCGGGGACGGAAACATCAAACAATCCTTGTGCTTCACCATGAAATGGATTAAGCGACAAACCTGCCGCTCCGAACATGCCGGAGTTAGAAATTATCACAACAGGAATTTTTGATGATTCCAAAGTTTCCTTGGCATAGCCTGCGGAAATATTATCTTGGATAGAACCTATTTTTATCCATTCGCTTTTGATATTGGTGTCAAAGGCATGGTTGCAAATAGCACAACTATCGGTATTCGGTTGAATCTCAGATTTACAGGCTGGACAGTATTCCACTTTTGGACAGTTCCTTTAAACTTTCAGTTAACCGATCAATTTCCTTTGAAGTTCTTTTTTCGGTGCAGGCAATAATCAGGCAATTATCAAAGCCGACAAACCATCTCCCGGCATCAATACCGGCTAGGAGATTATTTTTGGCAAGTTCTGTAATAACTTGTTTGGCAGGAATCGGAGTTTTGATTGCAAACTCCCGCACAAACGGTTTATCAAAATACGCATCAAAACCATCAAGTGCGATAATTTTTTTATATGCTTCCTGCGCTTTTTCAGCAGACAACAATGCAACTTGTTTGAATCCTTCTTTGCCAAGCAATGAAAGATAGATTGTCACAGCCGTTGCACAGAGTGCTTGGTTGGTACAAATATTCGATGTTGCTTTTTCTCTTCTGATATGTTGTTCGCGAGTTTGCAGTGTTAGTACAAAACCTTCTTTGTCATCAACGTCTTTTGTGCGACTGACAATTCTACCCGGCATAAAACGGATAAGTTCTTTTTTAACAGCAAAGAATCCAACCAAAGGACCACCAAACGAAATTGGAACTCCAAAAGGTTGCCCTTCGCCAACAACAATGTCGGCACCAAATTCAGCAGGAGTTTTCAACAGAGCTTGAGCAACCGGATCAACACCGACTACTAATTTCCCGCCAACTTTATGAATTAGTTCTACAGCTTGATCGACATCTTCTAAGAACCCAAAAAAGTTCGGTTGAGAAATCAAAAGTGCTGCAGTATTTTCATCAACAACATCTGCAATTTTTTCAAAGTCGCTGTTACCATCTTTTAATGGAACAAAAACCAACTCAACATCCCTACCGGAAAGGTAGGTACTGATAACTTCACGCCACATCGGCGAGACTGTTTCAGAGACAACCACTTTTTTTCGCTTGGTCACAGAGATCGAAAGTATCAATGCTTCCGCAGCGGCAGAGGCACCGTCGTACATCGATGCATTGGCAGCTTCTAACCCTGTTATGCGACAGATGTGCGATTGGAATTCGTAAATAACTTGTAAAGTTCCTTGAGCAACTTCAGCCTGATATGGCGTATATGCGGTCATAAATTCTGGACGGCTTAAGACAGATTCTCAAGCTGCCGGAATAAAATGATCGTATACTCCACCACCCGCAAAACAGGCAAGTTCGGTTGCATTTAGATTTGAAATTTGTTCTAGTTCGTTTAAGAGTTCCATTTCAGAAAGAACCGGAATATTTAAACGGTTTTGCAACCTGAGTTCTTTTGGAATAGGATCAAAAAGTTCTTCCATTGATTTCATGCCGATTTTATCGAGCATTTTTTTCCGGTCATCACCGGTATGTGAGATATAAGACATTCTTTTTAGTTACCTTAAAAAATTATTCTGTCAGTTCTTTGTACGCATCGGCAGACAACAATTGGCCCACTTCGGCGTCATCAGAAATTTCAATTTTCACTAACCATCCGCCACCATACGGATCAGAGTTCAACGTATCGGGCGTGTCATCAAGTGCTGAATTTATTTCAACAATTTTTCCGCTCAAAGGTGAGTAGATTTCAGAAACTGCCTTTGATGTTTCTATAACGCCAATTTCTTCCATTTGTTTCACATTACGACCAATTTCCGGAAGTTCAAAAAATGTAATGTCTGTAAGTTCTGCCTGTGCATAATCAGTAACACCAATAGTTGCGACCTTACCTTCGACACGAACCCATTCATGTTCTTTGGTGTATTTTAATTCTGATGGTATATTCATATATTCCTCAATACTTAATTTATAATATTTATACGTTTTTTATTATCTTATTTCAAATTATCTTTTTGCTTAAAACGGGTTTCCACAAATGCAATATCATATTCCCCTTTTATAAAAGCAGGATGTTCAAAAATTTCTTCATGAAATGGAATCGTTGTCGGCACACCTTCAATAATAAATTCTTTGAGAGCATTTCTCATTTTTAGCATTGCAAGTTCACGGGTAGGTGCTTTGACAATCAGTTTTGCAATCATCGAATCATAATATTGCGGAATCGAATAACCGGTGTAGACAGCTTTATCAACTCGCACACCCATACCGCCCGGTACATGCAGACCGGTAAGTTTCCCTGGCGTAGGACGGAAATCTTTTTCGACATCTTCGGCGTTGATACGACATTCAATCACAGCCCATTTATGCACAAGGTCTTCCTGTTTGTATGTAAGCTTCTCGCCTGCTGCAACACGAATTTGATCGTTGATTAAATCTACTTCAAAGGCTTCCTCGGTAACAGGATGTTCGACCTGTATACGTGTGTTCATTTCCATAAAATAAAATTCACGTTTTTCATTGACTAAAAATTCAATAGTTCCAACACCTTGATACCCGACCATCTTGGCACCACGAATAGCAGCTTCACCCATACGTTCCCGTAAGTCATCGGTCATAAGCGGTGATGGTGTTTCTTCTATCAATTTTTGATGTCTCCGTTGGATAGAACAATCACGTTCTCCAAAATGGAAATAGTTCCCATGGTTGTCACCAATAATTTGAATTTCAACATGGTGTGGTCCGATGATAAATTTTTCTAAATATAAATCAGGGTTGTTAAACGAATTGGCAGCTTCGGTTGTGCAAAGATGAAATCCTCGCTCAAGTTCTGAGACATCGTTACAAACACGCATCCCTTTCCCACCGCCACCAGAGACAGCTTTGAGAATAACAGGGTATCCGATTTCTTCGGCAATCCCGATAGCATCTTCAAAAGTAGGCACAACTCCTTCGGAACCTGGCGTACATGGTACCCCGGCTTTTTCCATAAGTTCTTTGGCGTTTACTTTATCACCAAGTTGACGAATCTGTGTTGGTGTTGGCCCAATAAATGTAATACCACACGATTCGCAAACTTCAGCAAAATCGGCATTCTCTGCTAAAAATCCGTATCCGGGATGAATAGCATCGGCGTTGGTTACTTCGGCAGCTGCAATTATCCGCTGCATATCAAGATATGATTCTGTTGGTGATGCAGGTCCGATACAAACATCTTCATCGGCGAATCGTACATGCAAAGCATCACGGTCAGCTTCCGAATAAACTGCAACAGTTTTAATTCCTAATTCTTTACATGCTCTAATAATTCTCAGAGCAATCTCACCACGGTTGGCTATCAAAACTTTTGTAAACAAGGGCAATCCTTTATTATTTTACACAAAAATCTTATTATTCAATTAAGCTCGGAATATATGGAAAAGAACGGTTTTCCACAACAAAATATGGACACTTTTTCATATTTACCACCAGACTTACAGTCGAGCTAACCTATTGAAGCTAAGTCAATTAGCCTACGCAACATATTCAACGGCATAGATAAAGCTTAATTCGTAAGGTAAATGCTCAAACTTAGCATTCACAGCCGTCGGATTTCTACATGAATCAAGTAAAAAATTCAGGCACTATGACGATAATTAAAAGTAGTTGCCAATCATAGAATTTAGAGGTTTCATGAGAGTCCGAAATAAAATTATAGCTTTAGCTTTAATCCCACTTTCAATATTTTTAATACAGTCAATAGTTCATATTAATAAAGAATATGAGCTTGGGGCAAAAACGAAATTTATGCGTTCAAACTTAAATGCCTTGCAGGCAATTTCTGATTTAATTCATGAAATACAAATTGAACGAGGTCTCACACTTCTCTATTATGATAATATTGAAAAGTTACATGAAATTCAAACACAACATGCAAAAGTAGATTCAGTTGTAAAAAACAATTACGAAGCTATTCAACTTTCATCGCTAAATTTTACTGATAAAAATAACATCAATTTAGCTTTAAATCAAATAATAGAAATAAGAAAACATGTACGACATAAAGAAGATTTCCAGTCTTTTAATCAATACACGAGCATTGTTGAAAAACTTATTTATGCGACAGGAATTATCGGTCAATCTGCGACAACAAAAGGAATAGGAAAAAGATTTTTAACCCTTGTTCTCATTCAATCAGCAAAAGAAGCGGCAGGTAAACTGAGAGCATTAATGTCTGTTCGAAATAAATCAAACCAACAGGAACCTTTAATGCAACAAAAGAGTTTAACAAAACTTTTTGAATCTGTTGATGTTACCTTATCATCGCCGGCATTAATTGTATCATCCAAATCAAGAATAGCTCTTACAGACCAATCGACTAACAAAGAGTTGCTATCTTCACGACAAACTTATATTGAGTATATATACAACTTAGAACTCACAACTACAGACTCAAATCGGAGCCAACTTTTTAATAAATTTTCTGCTACCGTAGATTTCATTTATGAAATATCGCAAAATGAATTTTATAACATCAACCAAAGATTGCTTACAATTGAAAAAATGGCTGACCGTGAAAAATTGATTTCTTATTTATTGTTTGGTTCTGCATTCTTTGTTTCGTTATTAGGTATCATTCTCATTACACGATCTATTACAGCTCCGCTCAAATCGCTAACTGAAATTACTCAAGAAGTTGCCTTGGGCAAATTGGACAGAGTATTAGAAATTAATTCTCATGATGAATTTGCTGCATTAGCATCTCATTTTAATACGATGGTTAAAAAGAGAAAAGAATTCGAGATTGAACTTGCTCAATCAAATATTGAACTGGAAACTCAAAAATTTGCTCTTGACTCTCACTCCCTAGTCAGCATAACCGACCTCAAAGGGAATATCATGTACGCCAATGATAAATTCTCTGAAACTTCCGGGTTTAGTAGACAAGAACTTTTAGATAAAAATCATAGAATGATTAATTCAGGCTATCACTCTAAAGATTTTTTCAAAGATTTATATAATACGATTTCATCAGGAAAAGTTTGGTTCGGCGAAGTATGTAACAGAAAAAAGAACGGTACAGTCTATTGGGTTGAGACAACTATCGTACCTGTGTTAGGAGATAATGACAAACCAAAAGAATATATCTCTATTAGAACCGACATAACCGATAGGAAATTATTAGATGAACGGAATCTTAAATTAAATAAACTGTATGATCAATCACTACAACCGGGAGCTCTTTCTGAAAAGATGAACTGGATAACTGATGCTGTTATTGACATAGTTGGCGCTGACTTCGCACGAATCTGGCTTATCAATCCAGGAGATCAGTGCGAAAATAATTGTATCCATGCAAAGGTTACTCAAGGTCCGCATGTTTGCAACAATAGAGAAAAATGTTTACATCTTGTTGCCAGTTCAGGAAGATATACACACATAGATGGTGAAGTACATAGACGAATTCCATTCGGATGTTACAAAATTGGTCAAATTGCATCTGCTGATGAAAATAGGTTTTTAACGAACGATGTTATTAACGATCCTAAAGTGCACAATAAAGAATGGGCAAAAGAATTAGGACTGGTTTCTTTTTCCGGTTATAAATTAAGGGACAACCATGGGTTATGTATAGGTGTATTTGCTCTGTTCTCGCAAGACATCATCAAAGAAGAAACCGATACTTTCCTGAGAAATATATCCAAGCATGCCTCCCATGTTATCGCGGCGACTAAATCTGAAGAAGGTTTGCTTGAGAATAAAAAACATCTCAATATGATTATTGAAGGTACAAATGTTGGTACCTGGAATATGGAAATAGAATCAGGACATACAATTATAAATGAACGATGGGCAGAAATAATCGGGTGTACTATCGAGGACTTACAACCTTCAGATATTGACAAATGGATTGAGTATTGTCACCCTGATGATATAGAAGAAATTAAAAAAACTTTCCATAACCATATCTCTGGTCAAACGGTTCATTTTGAAATTGAATATAGGATGAAACACAAAGGCGGTCATTGGGTATGGGTGCATGATAAAGGCAAAGTCGTACAATGGGATGAGACGAATAAACCATTACTTATGGCTGGAACTCATGCTGACATTACAGAACGTAAATTACTTGAACAAGATATTAAACAAAGAATCGACGAACAGCATACTTTAAACGAATTACTCAAAATTGGTTTTGATGGAAGTAGTTTAAAAGAACAATTAACAAAGGCATTTGATTGTATAATCAAAACCCCATTTCTAAAACTTTCCCCGGTCGGTTCTATTTTCTTAAGTGACCCATTCACCGACACTCTTGTACTGACGATAGAAAAAGGTTTATCTAAACCTCTTTTAACAAAATGTGCACGAGTGCCATTTGGTAAATGTCATTGCGGTATGGCTGCACAAAAAAAAGAAATTCAATTCTCCAGTTGTTTATCTAAAGATCATGAGATAACTTATGAGGGTATTACTGAACACGGTCACTACACCACTCCCCTCTTATGGGAGAACGAAGTCATAGGTGTCTTAAATCTTTATCTTGCCCATGGACATAAAAAAAACGAAAAAGAGATAAATTTTCTAACGACTGTTTCAGGAATTTTATCTTCGATTATTACTCAATCAAAATCTCAGGAAGCAATCAATAATCAACAAGTTATTCTTGAAGAAAAAAATCAAGAAATCGAAATCGCCAAAGAATTCCTCGAGCAGAACAATGAACAACTCGTATCTTTAATAAATGAGCTAGAAGCATCACGTGAAAAAGCAGAAGAAGCCAATATTGCTAAGTCTGACTTCTTAGCAAACATGAGTCATGAAATCCGCACACCGATGAATGCAATAATCGGTATGACCGATCTGGTTTTAGACACAGAGCTTGAAGCAGAACAAAAAGAATATCTGGAAATAGTAAGTGAATCTTCCGTTAACCTTTTAAAAATCATCAATGACATTTTAGATTTCTCTAAAATTGAAGCAGGACATCTCACCTTGGAGGAAATCGAATTCGATCTTTTTGAAACTATCGCAAGTGCCACCAGAACATTTTCGTTTGCTCTGCTTGATAAAGGTTTAAAACTTAGTAAAGATATAAACCAACTGATTCCAAAATATTTCTTAGGCGATCCAACAAGAATCAGACAAATTCTGATAAATATCTTAGGCAATGCAATTAAATTTACCGATGTCGGACAGATTACTATGCATGTAGAACTCGAAACTGATATTGAGCCGATTCGTTTCCACTTTAGCATTGCAGATACAGGTATGGGAATCCCTGAAGATAAAATTGAGAAAATATTTGAAAGTTTTACACAAGCAGACGGTTCTACAACCAGAACCCACGGTGGCACCGGACTTGGTACGACTATTTCAAAACAACTTATTGAAGCAATGGGTGGAGAAATTTGGATTGAAAGTCCTTCCAACGAATCTGATATCGGTGGACCGGGGACTACTTTCCATTTCACAATCCCGGTAATGTTATCAGAAAAAAACCTCCTTCCCGATGAAGTAGCTATAATCCCAGAAAAAGAAACTTTCAAGTTAGATGAGATCAATCATAACGTTCTTCTTGTTGAAGATAATAAAGTAAATATGATTTTAGCCAAAAAGCTTTTAGAAAAAGAAGGCTTAACTGTTGAGACTGCAGAAAATGGAAAAATCGCAGTTGAATACATAAAAGCATTCAATTTTGATTTAATATTTATGGATGTACAAATGCCTGTCATGGGTGGTTTTGAAGCGACTGCCAAGATTAAAGAACTTCAAAATATTTCGGGGTATCATACCCCTATAATTGCGATGACCGCAAACGCCCTCGATGGTGACCGTAAAAAATGTCTCGATGCTGGGATGGATGATTATATCAGTAAACCAATCATGCCGAATTTACTCAGAGAGTGCATAGCCAGACAATTAGCTAACACATCAGTTTAAAATTCAGTTATAAATGTATTATAGATTAAAACTTTTGGAAGCCTGTTTCAGAATCTACTGAGCCAGAATCTCCGGTTTCAGCATTACCATCATCCTGCCATCTTTCCGAAGAACCTGTTATACCTCTCAAGCGTAAATCGAAATCATCAGGGTTGGTAGCATGGTGCATTGCTTCTTCAAACGAAATCAAACCTTCTTTGTGCAGATCCATTATCGACTGATCAAAAGACTGCATACCATACTGCCCTCTTCCCTGCTCCATAAGTTCAGGAATCTCGGCTGTTTTTTCAGGGTCAATTATACATTCTTTAACCGCACCCGAATTAAACATAATTTCAATTGCTGGAACACGACCCGGTTGGTCACCTCTGGTAAGAAGACGTTGACATACGATTGCTTTTAAAGTTCCCGCTAAGAGTAAACGGATTTGCTGATGTTGATGCGGAGGGAAAAACGATATAATACGCGTAATAGTTTCGACAACATTCATAGTATGTAAAGTTGTTATAACCAAATGACCGGTATCAGCAGCTGTTAATGCGATAGACATTGTTTCAAGGTCACGAACCTCACCGATTAAGATAACATCAGGGTCCTGACGGAAGGCATGGCGAAGAGCCGATGCAAATGTTTCGGTATCTCCTCCGACTTCACGCTGGGCAATAATTGATTTTTTATCTCGATAGATATATTCGATAGGATCTTCAACAGTGATAATATTATCGGTACGATGAGAATTCATATGTTCTATAAGAGCTGCCATAGTGGTAGATTTACCCGAACCAGTTGTGCCGGTAATAATCATAAGACCACGTTTTTCGAGTGCCATCTTTTTTACAGCTTCAGGAAGATGTAAATCATCAAACGATGGTATCGTTGTATTCACTGCACGAATAGCAATACCGGATGTACCCCGTTGACGGAAAAGGTTGATACGGAACCGTCCGAGTTTGGCAACAGATAATGCCAGATCCATTTCATTCTTACGATAGAAACGTTCTTTTTGGGTGTCATTTAAAATTTGCGATACGATTTGATCCATCAAATCGATAGTGACTGCTTCGGTAGCAATTTGTACAAGCTTACCGTTCACACGAATATGCGGACGAATACCGACTCTGATATGTAAATCGGAAGCACTCTGGTTGAGCATCTCAACCAACATCTGTTTTAACGTCATCGGATTCCTTTCCGTAGTTGTTATTTTTTATCCTTCAGGGTCGATTAAAAACATAGTCTGCCCATATTCTACAGGCTGTCCATTTTCAACAAGTATTTTGACCACACGACCACTTGCTTCCACTTCGATCTCATTCATGAGTTTCATCGCTTCAACAATACAGACAACTTGCCCATTGCTCACCTTTTGATTCAATGAGACATATGGGTCAGCATCCGGTGATGGTGCCGTATAGAAAGTTCCTACCATTGGGGAAACTACTGGTACCAGTTTATCATTCCCAGAAGGAGCCGCATCGGCAACCGGTGCTGCCGCTGGTGCAGGTGCTGGAGCTGCTGCCGCCACAGGTGGAGCGTACATTTGCATAGGGGCTTGACCGCCAACTGCTGAGTTCAGCTTTTGGGTAATCTTAACTTTCTTACCCCAACTTGAAATCTCAAGTGATTCTATTTCTGACTCTTCTACTAATTTAATTAACTTCTTAATATAATTTTCGTTCATTTCATCCTCACAGACAAGATATTTACCAACCCACAGAGATATATATAACCATTATAATTCTCTCAAATTAACTCTGTATAATAGAAAATTCGCGTTAGACTTCCAACAAGTTTTTTGGAGAGTTGTTAAGAACTTTTCCACCTGTTTTTGTCACAATGACATCATCTTCAATTCTGACACCGCCCCAACCAGAGATATAAATGCCCGGTTCTACTGTTACTACGTTGCCTACCTTTAACTTATCAGTCGAAAGCTGAGATAGTCTTGGACCGACATGCACAAAAAATCCGATACCATGACCTGTTCCATGTCCAAAATTCTTCCCATATCCAGCCTTTGTAATCATATTGCGACAGGCATCATCGACTGCTTTTCCGGTCACTCCGGCTTTAATTTTACGAACTCCCGCTTTTTGAGCTTTCAAAACTAAGTTATAGATTTTGTTCTGACGACTGGTTGCTTTGCCGACAACGATTGTACGAGTCATATCGGATACATACCCTTTATAAGTTGCACCAAAATCGAAAGTTATAAATTCACCTTTTTTCACTTTTTTAGTTGATGCGATACCATGCGGTAATGCCGAGCGGTAACCCGATGCAATAATTGATTCAAAAGCAGGACGTTCTGATCCGAGCATACGCATTTGATATTCTAATTCAGCGGCAAGTTCAGATTCACGAACTCCGGGTGTAACCATATTTAAAATCCGTTCAAAAGCTAAATCAGAAATTTCGCACGCTTTGGTAATCATAGAAAGTTCATCTTTGTCTTTAACCCAGCCAAGATCGTAGGTTAGGTTATCAGCATTTACAAAATGTGCTTTGGGGAAAGTCTTTTTTAAATTGTCAAGTTCGGTAACTGTCGCATACGAACCACTGTACCCAAGACATAAATTATTTTTATTTAATTTTGGCGACTCTTTTAATGCTCCAAGGTAATCACCATTTTGAATGATAGAAACTTTGGCACCTTTGACTTGTTTTGATGCCTGGTCTTTATAGCGGAAGTCAGATACAAAATCTGCCGATGTTTTTGTAATGACAAGCACGCCTGCTGAACCGGTAAATCCGGTAAGGTACCGAACAAAATCAGCATGCGTCACGATAAGCCCATCCAAATTTTCTTTGACCAGATTTTTCTTTATTTCATCAATCCGTTTTTTTGACATTATGCTGTTCCTTCTCTTTTATATTTTCCCGAGCAAGCGAAAGCTTTTCAGCAAAACGCGGGTTTTTATTTTTTTCATGTAAATGTGCAAATACTTCGGCAGCAAGACGAGGAAAGCCCTGTTTCAAATATAAATCGCCAATAGTTTCAGAGTAAAAAAGAACTTTCCGTAAATCCTTTTTTGATGGTTCTTTTACAATCTCTTTATGACGTTTCAAAGTTATCGTGGTAGTTTTTGTTTGAGCTTTCTTTTTTCCGATCGAAGAATAAAGCATTGAACAATTTGAATCCAAAGAAAGTATCTGTTCATACATTGCCACCGCTCCAAACTGATCATCTTTTTGAAATTTAATATCGGCAAGATATTTTAAAGCAGCAATATAATCAGAATCTATTGATAATATTTGGTTCAACTGTTGTTCAGCTGATTGAAACTGCCCTGCATGATAGAGAGCCTTGGCATAAATAAACCGAGCCGAAAGTGGAGAACTGTTGCCGTGGAGATTTTCATTACACAATGCGACCGCTTTGGAATATTTTTTATCAGCAAGATAGACCGATGCTGTCGCCGGCCAGTAACCAATTTTTGCAAGTTGCGCAGTTGTGTCTGTATTATCTTTCTTATCTATATCAAACATATAAACTTATGTAACACAGAACGCCCCAAAAAGCAAGCAGGATTGAAATTTTTGTATTTTACTCAATACCCAATATCTTTATTATAATAACAATTCAATATTTCCAAAAACGTATGTTTCGTGATGTAAACTGTTTGAACCATTATTTTGTTCAAAAGTCAAAGTGAAGTTCATCTTACCTAAGAGCCGTTTTACTATTCCAAGTTGTTGAACTATGGCATCATTCCCATCACGCAAAGTTCTATCATAGTTAAAACTAACTTCTGTATTTCTACCTATCCCAATGTTCGATTGAAGGAACAATCTAGCATGACTACTTTTTTCAAGGTTTGTAAAACTAAATAAATCGATATTGGTTTCGCTGCTTCCAGAATAATTTGGAGGATAATATACTAAATTGATGAAACATTCCTTTGCTTGCAGTAAGCTTCCAAACCGAATTTCATCTTGAGTATCAGAAGCCCATTTTCTTTGCGATGCATCAAAAAGATAGGATCGATATTTCAGACCGATATTATACTGGATAATTTCATTTGAAATTATATTGTCCCATCTATTATTACTTGCATTTTTCCAATATCTATACGCAAAAATACTTTCGAGGTTCAACTGATTAGTGATACCATAGCCTAGTACAATATCCATTGCTGATGATTGATTTTTATTTTCAAAACTGAATCCATACTCACTATAGTTTATTTTAAATGAAGCTAAAACTTGTTTTGAGAATAACATTTTGCGATAATAATTATTATAATCATTTATAATAATTCTTCCATCAAACTCCCCACTTGAAAGATAGTTTAATTTTAAACCAAATGTTGTTGATAATTTTTGTAAATCACTTTGTGTGGCATTGTTATACGAAACTATATTGGAATCTGTTTTGAGATTGATTCGTTCACTATCATATTCATTTGAAGCTTTTACGAATGCTTGACTAATCGATGTCTCAATATAAAAAGGAGCAAAACTGCCTGTTATATATTCAATATTATAAGATAATAAGGTATTACTGTTTACTCGTTTCTCAATTTCCAACAATAATTCATCTTGTGTATTTAAGCTATCACAATAATAACGACTTGTTGTATTGTGCGAATCATTACTATACAATCGAAGATTTATCTCAAGTAAGATATTATTGTCATCATTCACCCCATAAACAATACTGTTTTTCATCTCATCATAACGATTATCGGATTTAAATGATCCTGTCAAATAACTAGGAAAATTAAAAGGACTATAGTTTTGTAGTCGAATAAATTCAAAGGAACTATTAGAATGATTTAAAAAAACCGAGTTTTGTATTATCAGATTACCTTTAGTAAGCAATTTATTATGTATATATGCATACGGTAGATGTAAACCTGAAATGCGAATATTATTTTTTTTTGAATAATTTGAAATAAAAGTCACTTTTTTACTTAAATATTTTTCATATTTATATGATTCGTAATTTTGTAATTGTCTATTTTCTGATTCATTTCTTAGCAATACAATATTTGTAATACCAACTTCCCAATGATTATTTACCCTATATTTGATATCAAAACTTGCTGACTTTGTATAATCCCCATCTTTATCCCACAGGAGATGATCCCCAAAATTATTAACTTTTATTTGCCAGGAATTCTTAGTAAACGAATAATTAGTAACATCATGATACAAGTCTAAATCGGTTCCACTAAAACTACTATTAAGATAATGACCTTCAACCCACCGACCATAAAAATAATCAAATGGTAAATCAATTTGTGCTGAGACAGATGATGCAACTAACAGAACAATAACTGAAACGAACTTACTTAAATATTTTATACGCATTACCCCTCCAAAAACTAAGGTATTGTTAAAATGTTTTCCTCAACATAGCACAATTTATCAATAATTCAAGTGAATAAAAAAAGGCAAGCCTTCCATAGACCTGCCTTCTAAATAGTAGCTTCACTCAACTCTTAAAATATTATTCTTGAATTTTGTCACCTTCAAGTATTGCTTCGCTGAAAATTTTCCAATTACCGTCTAACAATTTCAAAATAGCAGTCTTTGTAATAATTGTATCAGTTACCTTACTGGCATCATGGCTTAAATTTGGAATTTGATACTCAACATGCGCAGTCTCATCATCAACCATATCTGTCTTTAAGATTGTAGCTTTTTGATACACGTTAGAACCCATCTTATCCATTACTTTTTGAAAACCTATAAGTGTACTGATAAACAAATCCCTATCAGTTGGTTCAACAAGTTTTCCATCAGCAAATTTTAGCCCATCTAATTCTTTAATGGTTACATCCGCCATAAAAATATCATCTGGCTTTTTATCTTTAATATTATCCCAAATCCCTTTAGATGATCTTTTAAAAAAGTCAGGATGATAATACTCAGCACCTAAATTATAATTTCTTTTATGCATTACCTCTAAAGCTATTTTTAAAACTTCATCCGGTTTTTTAGGATATTCGTTTTTTTCAGCAAAGACACTTGAAGAAAACAAAAGTAATAAAGTAAAAATTGTAACATGTTTTATAACTTTTAAAACTGGCATAAGAGATTCCCTACGTTTCAATGTTTTGTCTTTTAGAAAGAATATTTATAAAAAAAGACTGACTAAGTAGCAACGTAGCCAGTCTTACATTGTATCAAATAATAACTAAAAGATTAGACGCCTAATTTCTTCAGCATATCTGGGATGTCTAAGAAAGTTTTACATGGATGCGCTCCTGCCGACTCAAGCATTTTCAACTTGTCTAAAGCAGTACCCATCTTCCCTTCAACAATTGCCCCTGCGTGTCCCATCCGTTTTCCCATCGGTGCATGCACTCCACCAATCATAGCAAGAACAGGCGTTTTCATTTTCGGGATAACTTCGGCAGCGAGTTCTTCATAGACTCCACCAATTTCACCACACATAACAACTGCTTTGGTTTTTTCATCTTCTTCAAATTTCAGAAGGATCTCCGCAAAGGTAGAACCCAACACAGGATCGCCACCAAGACCGATACAAGATGTTTCGCCATAGCCGGTACGTGTTAGCGTGTCAGCAACATAATATGTAATCGAACCCGACCGCGATACAGTCCCAACTTTGCCCGGTTGGAATGCAATATCCGGCATAATGCCAAGGTTCGCTTCGCCCGGCGTAATCAGCCCGGCAGTGTTGCCACCGATAACAGTTGTGCCATGTTTGATAGCTTCTTCACGGACATAGAGCATATCATGAATCGGAATATGTTCAGGGATGACAACTACAAATTTGATTCCAGAACGGATCGCTTCGATAGCTGCTTCTTTGACAAATTGTGCAGGTAAAAAGATAACGGACACATCGGCACCAGTCGCTTCAACGCATTCTGCAACGGTGTCAAAGACAGGACGTTCGCAGACAACTTGTCCACCTTTACCAGGCGTGACGCCACCAACGATATTCGTACCATAGCCTATCATACGTTCAGTATGGAATTTTCCGGCACCACCAGTGATACCTTGTACCAGAACTTTCGAATTTTTATCACAGAGTATCGCCATTTAAGCACCTACTTCCTGAGCAATTTCAACTGCCCGTTTGGTGATTTCTTCAATCGGTGTTTCGATACCGTGAAATTCTATCTGTTTAAACATATCAGGGTTGGCAGCTTTTGCTTCTTCAAAAAGTCTGACACCCTCTTGCCACATATTACCTGTCATTCGGAAAACCATCGGTTTGGTAAGTCCGTGGTCATTTAAAAACATAAGGACACCTTTGGCAAAATCATCACAACGGGAGATTCCGCCGAAGCGAGCTCCACAAATAACTTTGACATTTGGATTCTCTTCTAAAAGTACCAACATTTTGGCGATACGTTCAGGGGATGGTCCCCCGCCTGAATCCATAAAGTTTGCCGGGTTACCACCAAAGTGATGGATGAAATCGTTACCCATGATTCCAAAACCTGCTCCCCCCGGGAACATACCGATATTACCTTCAAGGTCAAGATATGGGATACCCCATTCGGTTGCCTGTTTTTCACGCTCGGTCATTTCGCCTTCTTCATGACGATGCTCGACATTACGTTCGGCTAAATCGGGATGACGGAAAGTAGCATCATCATCAAGAGAGACCCTTGCATCGGCAGCGATTAGTTGTCCATCCGATGTTAAGAACAGCGGATTTATTTCGGCAAGTTTGGCATCGTATGCCTTAAACATTTTGAGAAGGTTCTGTATAATTGCAGCACCTTGTTTGACTAGTTCTTGTGGGATGCCAATTTTTTTGGCGATAAGGAGGGCATCAAATGTATACAAATCTTCATTAATTGAAATTGGAAATTTTACAATTTTGTCCGGTGATTTTTCAGCAGTTTCTTCAATATCAACTCCGCCTTCACCCGATGCGATCACGACCAACTTGTATTTGGCACGGTCGATTGTGATGCCGATATAATATTCCTGTTTGATATCGATCTTTGGTTCGATAAGAACTTTTTCAACAGGGAAATCTTTAATTGTGAGATTAAATAATTCGGTCGCTTGAGTTCGGGCTTCGTTTGCTCCATCGGCAAATTTGATACCGCCTGCTTTACCTCGTCCGCCTGTTAAGACTTGGGATTTTAAAACGACAGGGATATTAAGCTCGGAAACAGCAGTATAGACTTCGTCGGGGCTTGATGCCAGACGGCTGTCCATTACGGGAATTTTGAATTTCTTAAAGAGATTTTTCCCTTCAAATTCATACAATCGCATGCGTATTCCTTTTATATATTAGAGTCAAAAGAACTTATTATATTTTACATAATGTAGCCAGTTATGTTTTAAAGTCAACAGCAAATGGTAGAAGAATACAGCCTACCAGACAACGACTTACAGGAGTGTGGCAAATTATTTTATATTACGGAATGTTTAAACTTTACAAGCCGATAAAACGTCTGTTTTTTATAGCAACAATATGAAAGAATGCCTATGGATAAATTGGTAAAAATAACCCTTTTATTGACAGCCCTATCTACATCAGTTTTCGCAGCTCCGAATCAGATTATCTATGAGAAAGTTATATCCGACGGTGATAATATTTCTCATATTGAACCGATTCTAGATATCAATAATGAGTTGAGCGGGATTGTCTATACCGATTCAGTTGTCGGGCAAATCATATATGAAAATATCATAGCCGATGTGTCTACTGACATTGAAATAGGTGGAAAAATATTTAAGACGATTCATTCGTATTCTGAATACTTTGACACTCTCTATTTATATTCTTTGGATGTTGCATGGACACAGTCGCCACGTATTCATAAAGTTTCAATCTACGATGAGACGTTTACTATTGAAGAACTTGTGTTCCCAATTAATAGCTATACTATGAGTGAACTAACTTATGCGGATTTACGGTTTGATAACGGTAATCTGATTGTTGAAATTTCATATGTAGATCAAATAGCTTCCAACCTTCCCGATTGGCAAACAGATAATTATTCAAGGTCTTACGTTATAGATTTGGAATATTTCACCATAATAGAAACTTACAGATACCGTAATGTTTTTGAGTCTAATTTAACAAGTGAAGATTCAAAAGATATTTTCACTATATCAGAAATTATTTCAGAAGGGAACACTAGGTATATTGGTGATTATGAAAGTTTCTTCATTCGGCAAAAAGTTTTTAGTGAGACGGGTGAATTTCTTATCGGCACTACAACTGACTTAAGAGAAACCTATTCCTACTTTGCCGACAACTTTGCTCCGAGTTCTGCAACTGAAGAAATTATAATTCATGCCTACTCTGCTGATTTACTAGAGT
The DNA here is from genome assembly GCA_024278935.1 of Candidatus Zixiibacteriota bacterium. Classification (GTDB taxonomy): domain Bacteria; phylum Zixibacteria; class MSB-5A5; order GN15; family FEB-12; genus QQUK01. The sequence goes on along the minus strand of JAJRSF010000048.1, from coordinate 8,696 downwards.
ACTATGACAAAGCTGATCATATCGCCTGCTACTCTTTTGCCGACGGAATCCCAACAGAAAATTGGTACAATAATGAAGTTGGCGGAATAGATTTCTCGTATGTCTATCAGACAAAAGATATGCTTGTTGGTATTGGAGAATTAAATGAAGTTGTCATGCTTAATTATCTCAATGGTCAGATTTCGGACTCATCATTTGTAGATATCGACTTAGCAAAAATCAATTTGTTTGAGACAGGCATGAATCAACCACAATTGAACCTTGTAGGTATGAACGACAATATTCTGAAAGTGTATCGATTTGATATAGCGACCGACATTTATGAACTACATATTGAGAGAGAAATTCCACAGACATTTTCACTCTTGCAAAATCATCCGAACCCATTTAATGGCGAGACCCGTTTAGAGTTTTCAAACACAGAAGATCAGTTTTTAAAATTGTCTATATTCAATATTTTAGGACAAGAAATAAAAATCCTGGCAGCATCAAAATTTTCGGTAGGTTCCTACGCATATTATTGGGATGGAAATAATGACCAAGGGCTGATTCAATCGACCGGTATTTATTTCGCAAGACTCGAGTCCGAAACATCATCACAGATGATAAAACTTATTTATCTGAAATAACAGAATCTTCCAAAACAAATTCTTTAAGTATCACTCCCCCATGTATAAAAGAGATAGCTTTTTTAGGTGCGTTTAAGCTAGATGGTTTACTACAAGAAGCAGGGATGCCTTGGGTAGTCGGAAATTTATTTTGTTGAAACAGAGGCTGATTGACAAATGTTTGAAATACAGATTTTGAGATATACAAGTCATTGCCAGACATACCTGAAATTGTATTATCAGAACAATCTTCCCATAGGAAAAACAGAGGCACTAATGAATCAGGCTGTTGTGAAAATTGGTTACGACTGATAACAATTTTTGCCAGCGGTTTTTTTTTGTCTGTTTTATAACAACTTGGGCGTATGGAATCAGCAAAGAGTTCTGATAGCCCGATAACCTGCCAAACCGGTAGATAGTTCTCTGCGGAAAAGTCTGAGATAATTTCTCTGGAGTTAAAGAATTCCCATCCGCAGTCGTTATAAAAATCACCAGGGATAATTTCATCTATATGAAAAAATTGCGTTTGAGTAGCAATCTTTAGAGCGAATCCTTTTAATGGTGATTCTGTTGGAGATATTTCAACAGCTATTGTATCAAACTCAAAAGTCCTGAACAGTTCTTTCTGTTCAATTGAAATTCGAAAATTAGGTTCAACTACAAGAGTGGAATCTTGAGCATAATTTATTTGTGGTAGAAAAAGTGCAAGTAATAATATTGATAGATAAATTTTCAATTTACTTGATTACTTTAAAACTATAAGGACCGTTCCATTCAGGTACGGTTGACGGCGGAGCAAACATCCATCTTCCGGCAGGTTTGTAAAAAGCAGAGTCTATGACGATAGTACCTGTTTCGTTGACAAGAATTTCAAATGATAGCTTCTTCTCAAATTTATGTGGAGTGTACACCGCGGTTTTGCTAAAGCCACCAACACCGAGTAAGTCAGGAAGGGTTCCATCCCAGTTGGTCTCATTTACAAACAAGCCGTTCATCATGTCCCAAGTAGTTGTACCTTGCCATCCGTTATGACCTTTTACATCGCCCTGTTTATTCAACCCATTACCAGGGTCCGATGGATGGGATATTTTTTTGATATTATCTGAGAAAATTTTAAAGCCGAGTGTTACCCCTTTGAAATTGCCTTCATTTTCTAAATAGACATCAACTGATACTTTTTTACCGGCAATTATAGTGCTGTCATTTTTGGCACCTTCACCAGATAATTTTAAAGAAACAGTTGTAGCTGAGAATGCTGAAGTAGCAATAAAAAGAGATAGTATACATACAGTGATTTTTTTCATTTGTTCATCCTATTTGTGAATCTTTGTGACATGTCTTTAAGCATATGAAGATAGCCGAATCTGTTTGATATGTCAATTCCTCTTTTGTTGGTTATTATATGCTGAATTGGGTTGCTGGGATGCAAATATTAGGGAATAAAGGAATTATGAAACACCCCCGACCCCTCTTAAAAAAGGGGAGTCAATAGCAGTTAGAATTCAATATATATTGATACATCTACTCATTCGCAAAAATCTTATGTAGATAACTACCTAGGGAATCATTTCTGTTTTTTAATTGTCTAGAAACATCATTTATTAGGATATCTTTATCAAAGTTGTTCATTTTGATTGTTATAAGGCATAAGGCTACATGTGACATATCTATGTTATAATTTGAGATAAATGAACTTAATTTTAATGAATCCTCCAAATAATTTTGAATTGAATTTAGTGAGTCCTTTGTGATTTCATGGGTTAAAATATCATCACTTATACGAGGTCGCATTGAATTAATTACATAAAATTTATCTTTAGAATTAACAATAACCCCTATCCAATAATGTTGACTATTTTCGCTTCCAACCTCATATGTTAATAAGACCGAATTGATTGTGTATTTTTCTTGCAATAAATTCCAAAAAGTTTTAGGGTATTGATAAGAAATCCAATCATCCAAAATAGTGTTAAATATTAAACTATCGTCTTCATTTAAGGATACTCGATTAACAATTGAGCGACGTTTTTCAAAGTAGCTATCATTATCAAACTTAAAATGCTGTTCAACTACTTGATTCTTTTTTTGATGGACAGTCTTCATTTTATCTTTATCTGAATTACAACTCAATAAGACTACAGAACTAAGAATAACTATTTTACTTATCATATTGAACATAAAGAAACTCCCTACTTTGATTCAATTATTCGCACTTGTAAAATCCGCAAATTTGGATTTAAAGTCAATGAAAAAACTAGTTAGCCCACTCCTTGGGGTAGGTTTCTATTCTTCTTTGAAAATTACCGTACCCCAAAGGGTACGGCACTCAATTGGCATATGATATTGTCAGGAAGGGGTTCCTGAAGACGCAGAAGTTAGGTCTCGGAAAGTTCTGACCTACATAACTAGAGACATTTGTCACGCACTATTTATCTCCTAACCCCTACTAATTCAAAATAATAGCTTTATTTTCTATTTTTTCGTTGACCAAATAAGTTGAACCTTGTATTTTCTTTCACAAAGTTAAATTAAAACCTTTTTGATTCATTAAGGATTTATAATATGTCAACTAATTCTCCTCCAGGATTTACACAAGCGACTGTCGGTAAAAAAGTGCTGATGGCAATAACCGGAATATCTATTGTCGGGTTTGTTGTCATGCATCTTATCGGCAACCTTCAGATTTTTATCGGACAGGAAGCATTAAACAAATATGCTGAAATGCTCCAAAGTTTGGGCGCCCTCAAATGGGCATTCCGAGGTGTGATTGCTTTTTTCTTTGCGGTTCATATTTGGAAAGGATTTTTCCTCTGGCTTGAAAACAAAAAAGCAAGACCAGTTTCTTATGCCAAAGAGAACACCCTTGAAGCAACCCTCGCTTCGAGAACTATGATTTATACCGGCATTACAATTTTTCTGTTTGTCGCGTATCATATTTCTCACTTCACATTGTTAGATTGTCATCCTGAATATCAGAGCCTTCCGTTAGTTGATGGTCGCTTTGATGTCTACACGATGGTCATTCTCGGATTCAGCGAACCACTTATTGCGACAATTTATATCGCCGCAATTTCTATGATGGCGTTTCATCTTTCTCACGCGACATCATCATTTTTCCAAACCCTTGGTTTAACCAATCCAAGCATTCTAAAAAAACTAAAACTTATGAGTCAGGCTTTTGCTTTCATAATTTTTGTCGGATATGTTTCAATGCCGATTGCTGTACTCATGGACATCATAACCATTCCCGGAGGAGGTCACTAAATGAAACTTGATGCAAAAATCCCTTCAGGCCCACTAGCGGAAAAATGGGACAAACATAAATTTGAAATGAAATTAGTCAACCCGGCTAATAAACGAAAATACAAAGCTATCGTTGTCGGCTCCGGCTTAGCAGGTGGAGCAGCGGCAGCATCGCTTGCCGAACTTGGCTACCAAGTTTCCTGTTTCTGTTATCAGGATTCCCCTAGACGAGCGCACTCTATTGCGGCTCAAGGTGGAATCAACGCCTCGAAAAATTATCAAAACGACGGCGACTCAGTTTACCGTCTCTTTTATGGCACAATCAAAGGTGGCGATTTCCGGTCCCGCGAAGCAAACACTTACCGTTTGGCAGAAGTCTCTGCTGAAATTATTGATCAGTGTGTTGCCCAGGGTGTACCATTTGCCCGTGAGGATGGCGGACTTCTTGACAACCGTTCATTTGGTGGCGCGCAGGTTTCCCGTACTTTCTACGCCAGAGGTCAAACAGGTCAGCAACTACTATTAGGTGCTTACTCTGCTTTATCAAGACAAATTGGTAAAGGTGCCGTTAAGATGTACAGCCGTATGGAAATGCTCGACTTAGTTGTTGTCGACGACCGTGCCAGAGGTATCGTCGTTCGTGATATGGTCACAGGCGAAATTTCATCACACGCTGCCGATGCGGTAATTCTTGCAACCGGTGGTTACGGAAACGTTTTCTATCTATCGACAAACGCCACAGGTTGTAATGTCACGGCAACATATCGCGCCCACAAAAAGGGTGCTTACTTTGCCAACCCATGTTACACACAAATTCATCCAACATGTATTCCACTCTCAGGTGACTATCAATCAAAATTAACTTTGATGTCGGAATCACTTCGGAACGACGGACGGATTTGGGTACCGAAAAAACGAGGCGATGACAGACCTGCCGCTCAAATCCCTGAAGATGAACGGGATTATTATTTAGAACGTAAATATCCATCTTTCGGTAACCTTGCTCCTCGTGATATTTCTTCACGTTCGGCAAAAGAAGCCTGCGATGATGGTCGTGGTGTTGGTGAAACAAAAGTTGGTGTCTATTTAGATTTTGCCGATGCTATCAAACGCTTAGGCAAAGATACAATTTCAGAACGATATGGTAATCTCTTTGACATGTACAACCGTATCACCGGCGAAGACCCATACACAGTTCCAATGCGTATCTACCCTGCCTCTCATTATACAATGGGAGGACTCTGGGTTGATTACAATTTAGAATCAACTGTCCCGGGACTCTTTGTTCTTGGAGAAGCAAACTTCTCTGACCATGGTGCCAACCGCTTGGGTGCATCGGCACTTATGCAAGGTCTCGCAGATGGGTACTTTGTCATACCATATACAATCGGCAATTTTTATGCTCGATCAGGTGTTTCTGAAGTTACAACAGAACATGCAGAATTTAAAAAAGTTGAAGCTGATGTTAACGAACGGATGAACAAGTTCCTTTCTATCAAAGGTAACCGTACGCCGGATTCTTTCCATCGTGAACTTGGAAAAGTTATGTGGGAAAATTGCGGCATGGGTCGTAATGAAGCTGGTCTCAAAAAAGCTCTTGAGTTGATTCCAAAAATTCGTGAAGAGTTTTGGACGAACTTAAAAGTACTTGGTAAAAATGAAGAGCTGAATCAATCTCTTGAACTAGCCGGACGGGTTGCTGACTTCCTTGAGTTTGCCGAAATGATGTGTCACGATGCGTTAGATCGTGATGAATCTTGCGGAGCTCATTTCAGAGAAGAACATCAGACTGAAGAAGGTGAAGCTGTACGAAACGACGCGGACTACCTGTATGTTTCCGCATGGGAATATACCGGAGCAGGTCAAAAACCTAATTTACACAAAGAGCCCCTTGTCTTTGAAAATGTAGAACTGGCAACAAGGAGTTATAAATAATGAATCTTACACTCTATGTATGGCGTCAAAAAGATAAAAACGTCACAGGTAAAATGGAACAGTATGAAGCAAAAAATATTAGCTCTCATATGTCCTTTTTAGAAATGCTCGATGTTGTCAATGAAGACTTAGCTCTAAACAATATTGAACCGATTGCTTTTGACCATGATTGCCGTGAAGGTATTTGCGGGATGTGTTCTCTTGTAATCAATGGAACTCCTCATGGACCTGACCGAGGTGCAACCGTTTGTCAGTTGCATATGCGTCACTTTAAAGACGGCGATAAAATCTATATAGAACCATGGCGTGCCAGAGCTTTTCCGGTACTCCGTGATTTAGTTGTCGACCGTTCTTCCTTTGACCGTATCATGGCTGCCGGCGGATTTGTATCTGTTAATACCGGTGGTGCACCGGATGCCAATGCTCTGCCAATTCCAAAACATGATGCTGAGACCGCTATGGATGCAGCCGCATGTATAGGATGTGGTGCTTGTGTGGCAGCATGTAAAAATGCATCGGCGATGCTTTTTGTCTCGGCAAAAGTCTCCCAGTTAGCAGCCTTACCGCAAGGTCATGCTGAACGTAAAAGCAGAGTAATCAATATGCTTGCTCAAATGCAGGAAGAAGGTTTTGGCAACTGTTCAAATTATTATGAATGTGAAGCTGTTTGTCCGAAAGAAATTTCTGTTAAGTTCATCGCCAAAATGAACCGCGAATATCTCCGAGCAAGTTGCTTAAAAGATTAGAATAGAATCATAGTATATATTTGTAGGTCGGGATTCCTGTGATCCCGACTTTTTTATTGCATTTATATATTGTCATCCCGTGCTTGACACGGGGTCCAGAAACGTTTTAACATAATTCCTAAGAGTTATCCACAATCCCAAAAACAACTTTTCCCTTGTAATCTCATAGACGTTTTAGAGTTACAGCAAAATGGGTTCGTTTTTCGAAATAGCGTTTTTTTGTATGCTCTGCTCCTCTTGAAAAATTAAATTCATCTCATAGAACAGGAGACAATACGAAACAGCGTAAGATTTGTAAGGAATTTGAGAGGGTATTAAACAAGGGGCAGACGAGGGCGTCTGCCGCCCACAACTTTCTACTATTGCAATGCTTTTACTTCAAGTATTTTAACATCAACTTTTAATTTTGCAGGAACAAATATTTCTATTTACCATGAGTCACTCTTAATATTTTACAATCACTCCTCTGAATAGCAATATAAGCACCCCCTCCCTTGTATCCTTTTACATATTCTCTATTACCTTGAACAATCCAAACTGTACTATCATTTATTAACTCTACATCAAATGGTTTTTGACTAGCTATACTTTTTTCACCATAAATAGGATTCCATATTGCCTCAGCAATCGTAATAGCTGTAGTTTCATCTGGAACAAAACCGTTTGATGGGACATAATCAGTTTTTAAAACTTTGTTATTCTCATTTGATTGGGATAAAGTAAAAGCCAATGTAATAAATGATATAACACCTATTGTGGACAGAATATTTTTAAATGTCATAAATACCTCTAATTTGTTATCGTTAAAGTTAATCCCAATATAATTTTATTTGGATCCTTAATTTTATTTTCAGTTGCTTTTGCACGGGTGCCCCATCCGCTTGCGGTGGGTTGAGTGCGACCTCTCCTATTTTCTATATGCTGACATACTTTAAAAATCGAGAAATTAGTGTGTATTGTCAATGATAAAATGGAATACCCTTCGACTCCGCTCAGGGTGACAGATTATAAAAAGATGAGATTGCCACAGCAACAAGTTGCCTCGCAATGACAACCTTGGAGTTGCTTTATCGTTGTGGGAGTCGGACTCCTAGAACTTTGTTTTGTCGTACCATTCAAGTGAGATAAGTTTCTCTTTTGGTTTGAAACCGACAGATTCATATATGTGGGCAGCATGTGATTCAAAATCAGCTTCCATGACCAATGTTTTTATTCCTTTTGTTTCAAAAACTATTTTCGATGCTTCATATATCAAAGTGCTACAGACACCTTGACGTCGAAAGTCTCGATGGGTACCAACATTATTGAATCTACCAATGTGTTTGTCCCAGTAGATTCCGGTTTCTCCAACTAACTTCCCATCCAACTCTACTCCAAAACGCAGACCTAAATCAGCATCAACCATCGCTTTGTGTTCTTTGGCTTCATTCGCCAAAAACTGTTTTTGACTTTGGTCGCCACCATACTCCCAATCAGGTTGAAAATGTATATCTACATAATTTTCCCAATCATCATCTGAACTTAAAGGACGTACAATAAGTTTTGGATTATGTTTGCGAGATTGGTGGACAATTTCTGTTGCTAATACCGTAGATTGTTGAACGGCAAAACCAAAGTCTATAAATGGCTGTATAACACCTTGCTCTCCATTGACTTTATCAAATGTAAGAGCAATAAACCCTCGTTCATCTTTTGGACCAATTTCTTTTTCGGAGAGATCTAACCATTTTTTTAAATCACCGTCAGATGGTGGCTCTTTCATAATCAGATAGTTTCCCCAAAAGTAGTTCGGGCGTGAAACTGTTTTGATAACGAGATATTCCCCCCGGTCGGTAACTTCACCTGAAAATTTATCAAAAATAAGGTTTGTTCGCAATGCTAATGATTTGATTTTCATAAAATCCTCGGTAACGAAATTTTCAATTTGAGAATAAATGTATAAAAGGTAGGATATTTGTCAACCAGAGTTTAATTCTTTTATAAAAAAAAGGCGGGACCTGTGAAAGTCCCACCTACCAATTGCATCCCCCCTCTATCTCTTACAATAGAGAGCAATTTATAATACTTATTTTGTTATTACTTCTTCGTTCTTTTTTTCATCTTTCATATCATTTTTTTCGCAGTAGTCATCATAACAATCGGGACAGATACCATGAGAAAATTC
>JAJRSF010000047.1 GCA_024278935.1 Candidatus Zixiibacteriota bacterium | reverse complement strand
ATTACGATTTCTCATATAACAAAGTTCGATATGTATCCCAAGTTCCCCGCCATTAAATAATGGCTTTATTAGTACGAAAACTTTCCCAATTATTACGATTTCTCATATAACAAAGTTCGATATGTATCCCAAGTTCCCCGCATACTTTGTATGTTTTACTAATGCTATAAATTCCCTTATTTCAATAATCAGTACATAATATAATAACTTTTGGGTGCCCCACCACCCCAAGGGCTGGATCACCCGTCGAAATTACTTTTTAGAATTATTTGTTATAAACTCACCTTCATAAACTGTCGTATATGAATCCCAATTAGGACCACTAGAGGTTCCACCAATAACATAAATTTTATTATCAATAGAAGTGCAACCAAAAAACACATTTTTGGCAGGTAAGGGAGTTGTTTCTATCCATCTATCAGAATTCGGTTTATAAATAAAAACTTTTTTTGAACAATCATCTTTACCATCTATTCTGGTTTGTCCACCCAAAACAATAATTTCACTATCAACCACAATTGCCCCAGGTTTAAAAAGCAATAGTGGTAAATCGTTTTTTTGTACCCATTTATCTGAGTGAATATTATAAGTTTCAACAGTTAATATATCGCCCCAAATATTTTCTTTAGTACCAGCGCCGCCAATTACATAGATGAGTGAATCCAAAGTTACTACTGCAGCATTATTTCTTAAAGAAGGAATGGCTGCTTTCTCTGACCAGGAATTGGTATTAACATTATATACTTCATTCTTTTTCGAAATATTTTCCCATGAAGTCAGACCTCCCATTATATAAATATTATTTTCAAATGCTCCACAATCAATATGCTGTCTTGCTGTGGGCATTGGTTCCAAAATTTTCCATGTGTTGGTTTGAGGATTGTACTCACGGTTGGTGTTTTGAAATTTGTCACCACCAATAGCATAAATTTTTCCATTACTAGCCGTTAATGCTAAATTCATTGTTGGGTTTGGGATCTCTTCCAATTCTATCCACTGATTTTTATCGAGATCAAATTTGTAAAAAGATGAGCTTAATGAAGAGTCATTTCGTCCTGCGACAAAATATATTTCACTATTTAAGGTAACAGCTTCACCGCAATAAGACCCTTCCGGTAGAGAGGCTAACTGCTTCCATTTAATTGTTTGGGCAAAAGATGAACATGTAGCGGTGAGTATTATTATAATGAATAATATTTTTTTCATTTTTATAAGCCTTTAGTTGAGTTCTTTATCATTTCCAAACCGTCCTCTAAATTTGTCGTTGCATAAAACAAATCCAAGTCGCCATCGTTGTCAATATCGTTTAGCCACAAGCCAAGGATTCTTCCATCAGTTTCGATTGTACCCTGTTGGGTAAATTTGCTATTTCCATTGTTTAGCCAAATAGTTTTTCCAAGAATGATATCTTGTTGACCATCTAAATCAATATCGCCGACACATATTGTAGAACTTTTGGTGAGATTGTTTATTGTCTCAGAAAAGTTTCCATCACCATCATTGGACCATACAGAACCACCGTTGTTTCTATTGGCAAGAACGATATCTAAATCTTGGTCATTATCCATGTCTGCTAACGTAACTTTTCCAAATCCATTTTGATAACCTAGCGATTGTGTGCTTTGCTCAAATTTTCCACCGCCTTTATTAAACCAGACAACAACAGATCCGTTGATGCTACAAACAATGTCTGTAGAACCATCATTATTTATATCACCTAAGTCAGTGTTATAGCCACTCGATCCAAAGTCAGCAGAATCTTTTTTAAAAATCCCTTTACCATCATTAAGCCATAAAACATTAGGTTGTTTGTAATTGGTCACAAGAGCATCTATGTCATTGTCGTTATCAAGATCAGCTAAAGAAATATATAATCCATCCAAGTTGTTGCTATTGATAGTATCGGTTGTAAGAAACTGACCATCATTGTTTAAGTATATAAAATTGTTATGCCCGTTAAAAACAAAGAAGATGTCAGGCATATTATCATTGTTGAAATCATCGATAGCAACAGCATGGCATTTATAAGAACTATCTTGTGGTTCATAAGAGTTTAGAGATGTGAAGTTTTCAAAAGTTCTACTGGTATCATTATAGTAGATTGTTGGTGGCTTGACCCAATTTGCTACAACTAAATCATTGAAACCATCTTTGTTTAAATCTTCAAAAGCAACATCCCAGACTCGCCCATTGGCAATCTGCTGTTTGTCAGTAAACAGTTTGTTTTGAGCATGGGTAGTTTCAAATCGCAGAAACAGGAAACAAAGAAAGGTAACGATAATATACAATGTATGTTTGCTGTAATTATGTTTTAAATTACTGTTCATTTTATCTCTTTCAACTTATATAAAATACATTAATATTTTTCCACACTTTTAGTATATACATAATTTGGGATTTTAAAGAATCTCTTAGTCAAACTATTGATATAAGTAAGAAAAAGATTTTCTATCCATGCTATTCTCAAATACAGAAATATGTATAAAATCATTTACCAGATTAACAGAATCTTTAACTTTTTCAATTTCTGCCGGTGGAATATGCATTAAGGTTATTTTCTTTGGCTTAATATATTTTTCAGTAAATTCTTGTTCCTCTTTTCTGTTCCAAAAACCTTAGAAATTTAAGAATGCTAAGTCAATATTTTCATTCTGTAATTGTAATTTTTCAAACTCGACTATTTCAGAACCATTATAATCTCCGGAATGAAATATTTTTAGTTTATTATTATCAATATTTGTTTTTCCGTGTCCATGAATGATAACAACTATTGCTGATGGTTTTTCATTTTTGGGTAAGTCAAGAAGTCCGTTATACTTTTTACCGTCATACTCAAAAGTAAATTCATTAGTTTTCATTTGTCCATATGATACCTGACTTAAAAAAAGATTAACATGAAAACTAATCCAAATAAAATGAATGTTATTTTTCTTTTCAAAATTTCTCCAAATTTACTTTTACAATAAAGTTCTTTGATTCAAATGAGAATAGAAACTTGCCTTGGTCCTTTTAAGACCCTGTTTGTAGAGTGCCAGATTCTCATCTTTAAATGTGTACCCAATTCTACCGCTATTTCGCACTTATTTTTCCATTATCACAAAAGGACACAATGCCTCGTACCCCAACTCAGGTAGGTTTTGATATAGCTATAATTATTTTCCTTTTTTATCTGAGGATTTATTTATCCAAATTTCCAGTGGAGATGGAACAGCATTATAATTATTATTTTTGTCTAACTTTGTATTTACCACTACGGCATCGATTTTGCCATCCTGGTTGATATCACCCAACGCAACTTCCGCACTGTTTGAGTGCCCCAATCGCATGTGGCTATCGGTAAAATGTCCTTTCCCATCATTTAACCAAATCAAGTTGGAGACACCATTGCCAAGAGGAACTTCGCCATGACAAATAAACAAATCAGAATCACCATCATTATCAAAATCAGCAGTTTTTGCTGAATTGGAATTATTCCCTAGCTTTTGACCACTGTTGGTAAAATTTCCTTTACCATCATTAAAAAATATTAAATTTCCAGTATCTCCATTGCTGGCAACAAACAAATCAAGGTCTCCATCGTTGTCAAAATCAGATAAAATTGCACTTCTACTCATCGCTTTTGGAATATCATGATCTCTCTCAATAAAGCCTTTTTTCCATCACTGAGCCAAATTTTGTTTGGAGAATGCACCATAGCAGGAGGTGGTGTGTGGGGAATCGCCACATAAATATCTATAAAGCCATCACCGTTTATATCACCGAAAACATACTTCGCCTGCGCCCAACCTCCCAGTTTTTTACCAGTATTTGTGAAGTGACCTTTTCCATTGTTCAAGAGGATCCTGTCCTCGGTTGTTGAACAACTGATGATATCGATGTCAGTATCATCATCAAGATCGACCAGTACTGCAGAATGCATCTTAATATCACAAGTAAGTGGAGAACTGATACTGTAATTGTGGCTACCATCATCTAGATATAATTTATCCTCGCTAACCCCATCAATTAAACCATCACCATTCAGATCTGCGAAATTGACAAAAATCCCCGAGCCAAAATTACGGTTGGTTTTAGCAAAATTGCCCTTGCCCTCGTTTAGCCATATGTTGCCTTCAAAATAAGCGTCAAGTTTACCATCTCCATTAAAATCTGCCAAATTGATAACCCAACTATTAGATGTGGTTATATTTTGCCCATTTGGGATAAAAAGCTCCTCTGCATTGAGGAAATTAAATTGTATGAAGAGTATTAAGGTACTGATCAATATTATTTTAAAAAGTTTCTTTGATTTTCTATTCATTTTAACTCCTTTAGAAACAATCTCAACTTATTGTTTTTCAATTTCTTCAAAAATGTCCGTTGAAACCCAGAAGAAATCTTGATTTGGTTTTGTGTGTCTCATAAAAAACAGATACTTCCCATCGGGAGAAACAATAGGGAAACGTTCTCGAAGCTCGGTGTTTATTTTATCTCCCATATTTATCGGGTATCCCCATTCCCCGTTCTCGGTTTTATAACTAATATACAAATCGATATCACCGAATCCACTCTCATGATTGGCAGCAAAAATTATATACTCTTCCATAGGAGATACATAAAAATTCCAAGCAGGTTTAAAATCTTTATGGATGACAATCGTGTCTAACAATGTGAACTTTTCATTTTCATATAAAAATTTCAATATCGTTCCTCTGTCGTATTTATATGCATGTCCATTTTTTGTGAATATAGGACTGTAATTATAACTTTCTGAACTATAGGGTTGACCTACATCAGTGAGTTTATTGCTCCATTCTCCATTTTTCTTTTAGACATAGTAACATCTTTTTGGTGATGTTACCCATGGACTTTTTACTTGATAAAAATATAGCTTTTTGCCATCGGGTGAGAAACAGGGTCCTCCATTAAGTCCATGTGGATTTCCCTCAGTGAATTCAGCCAGTTTTGGTTTTGACCAAACAGGATTTTCAAATTTTGAATAAAATAATTGTTCAGTGTTTTTAGATCCATCTTCTGATTTGTAAGCTCCTGTCCATGCCGACCAGTAGATTTCATCTCCATTTGGTGAGATAGCAACTTGACAATGCTCAGCCCAAGAACTATCTGAGACAATGCCAGGTGCGAATACTTCAGGGATTAGCCCAGGTGTTTTTAATCCAAAATATTGATTTTCTAGTTTCAGATAATTTGTATTTTCTTGTGTACATGTAATACCGCTCAACATTATGAGCAATGTAACAAACAGTAAAGCATATTTCTTTTTCATTGAGATGTCCTTGTTACGTAACTGAATTTTAAGTTTCGATTCTGTCTCATATCTTTAATTACTTACTCATTTGTTTGCTTACTTTTTTTCATATCCATTTTTACTATCTTACTGAGCATTTCTTGACATACACCTTCGGTAGAACCAAATTCACGCGAGTTCGTCGCTACGATATATGCTCTGTTTAATCTTGGAGCCACCATAACAGATGTAAACCATATTCCGTTGCTACCAGAATGGACTAGCACTATTCCTTTAGCCCATGGCTGATCTTTCTCTTTTAAAACAACCCATCCTCCTGCAAAATAGCCAATTGGTGTAATGAGTTTATGTAAATATTTACTATCTATAAAAGAATTATCATCGTTTAAAAATAGAGATAGAAATTTTGCCCAATCTGCAATGTTACAATGAACTCGACCTGCTGGTCCAAGGGCTTCTGGGTTATAATCCTGATCAGGTTCCCAATTGTTTCCAAACAATGAGAAGACCCATGAATGCCCCCATGGCTGATCTATTTGATCGGGTGTATGCGGAGCCCCAAACCCAGCTGAAGACATACCCAATGGTTCAAACAAACGTTCTCTTATCAAAGTTTCCCAGCTCATACCTGTAACTTTTTCCGCCATACATGCTGCAATCATGTAACCTAAATTTGAATAATGGAACTCACCAATGTCATTTGATGCAGCTGACTCAAGATTATCTTGTAAGATTGCCAAGCGTCTCTCGATGATTTCTTTATCTGAATGTGCTGACCAATCACTTGGATTTTTACGAAGACCTGTACGATGTGTAAGAAGTTGCCAAAGTGTAACGTTTTGAAAATCAGGATGAATGTTTTTTTTAAGTTCAGGAATGACATCAGTCAATTTTGATTCCCAGCTTAACTTTCCTTCTGCTACCAAAGTTGCAAGCAATACACTCGTCATTACTTTGGCACAGGATCCGAGATGTATATTATCATGAGTGGTAAATGCAATATCTGAGCCAGCTTTACGAACACCTGCCGATGCAATGGCAATGACACTATCACTGGAAATAATAGCAGCAATCATACCGGGAGCTTTACCATCTAAAATCAGATCCGCTAAATCATTATGAATTTGATCAGATCTGTTTGTTACCTCTGTTTTTTCGGCGAATTTAGCTTGAGTAGGGCTTATAGATTTATTTATGAGCAGAACCAATAATATTAAACCTACAACCCAACTATATTTTTTTAAACGATACATCATTTTTAACTTTCTTTAGGCAGTTCTTTACTATTCAAATCCATTTTTAATAACCATCCATTATTCGGCTAATCTTTTACAAATATTGTCCGTCCCGTTCTGATTTAAAGTCATACTTTCGACTTCACCAGCTTCATTTATATTAAATGTAAGTTGAGCCTCCACTCCATTTATAACAAACAGATTTTGAGCTATTGGGGTTATGGATCCTTCCCCTTGTCCGGTTAGTTGCACTTTCAATTGACTATCATATTTCCTGATAGTCAGGATTAAGCCCGCCATGAGTTCATATCTACCTACATAACTTTCTAGAATAGCATCTTCAACAGGAACCGCTATGATTTACTTTTTCGGTTCAGGTTTCGCATTTAACAACAATCGCCCTACCATGAGATAAGTTGGAGGTTCCATAATGGCATTTTCCGTAACGGGGAATCCTGTAATCCCAGCTTCACCACGCTGACCTGCTTCTGCAACAAAACTGATATTTCCATTTTTATCCGGGTGAAGTCTAAATACAAAACCAGAGCCTAGGTAGGTTGAGAAAACGAGTTTACTATTTTTAATGTCGATTACAGAGACAAAAGGTTTTTTGCGTGCGAAAAATGTCGAATTAAAAGTCTTCTCACAAATTGGATAGTCCGAATATATAGCATTTTCAGTAAGCGGAAAATCTGGAGAACTTGTAACTCCTCCAATAACAATAGTATCTTTACTAAGAAAATTTGCTGACATGACTTTCTCAGCTTCACTTCCCCCAAACAAAGTAGAGTATTCTAAGGTCATATCATCGGAATTAAATACCGATATAAAGCAATCCCGATTACCTTTACCTTTTTTACTTATAGCATTATCAGTTACCGGGAAACCTTCTTCAATAGTGGTGCCACATACTATCAACCTGTTTGGCTTTGTCCACTTAATATATGAACTCATATATCCATTGGTAGCGTAATAGCTTAAATATGAAATTTTGGCATCTGTTCCGTTTATTTTGGCAATAAAATGATCAGCTCCGCCTTGTATTGTAGGTGTAATTATTTCTTTTCGAACAGCATTGTCAGTTACTGGTAAGTCTGTTGAAAAAGTACCGCCTGTTATATAAATATTATTTTTATCATCAAGATCAAGCCCGGTAATCTTTTCCATTGGACTGTTTCCAAAGATGGTAGAAAATAAAAGCTTTTTACCATCGGGACTAAATTTAGAAAGGAAACTATGCGATGTATTTTATTTTCAATGATACCTTTTGTAAGAGGAAAATCAATAGAGCGAGTAACTCCTGCAATAATAATATTACCTTTAGAATCAATCTTAATACATCCTGACCCTACTGTTTCCTCTACTTCTCCTCCAATAAATGTAGAAAAAATAATTTCCGTTCCAGTTGGGTTTAATTTGGCTAAGTAAACATCGCCAGCCCATACTCCTTCACCATTAAAACTTGTATCATAAGTTCCTGGTGTAACAGGGAAGTCGGATGAATGAGTTCCTCCGGCAATATATATATAGCCCGCCTCATCAACTGTTATTGCGGTATGATGTTCTCTTTTAGTGCCACCGATTAATGTTGCAAATGCAAGCTTTCCATCAGGCGTAAATTTTGCTACAAAAGCATCTGCCTCACCTTTAAGTTCTGTTTGATATGCTCCTTCTGTGGCAGGAAAATTTTTATCTCTAGTATTACCTGAGACATAAGTATTGCCCTCATCATCTGAAAAAACATCAAAACCAGCTCCGTATTTATCTGTATGAGATAGATAGGTTGAGAATCCAAGTGTATATACTGTGCTATCTGAATCTTCATTGGTTTGAGCCTGCGTTATTCCCAAACTCATATAAATTGCGATTAAAATAAAACAAATTTTTCTTAACATAATATTTTCTTCTCTTTTTATTTGTTTGTTATTGTTTTTTTATCAATTTCCTTTTATTTCGTTATGTGACATCCTTAAGTAGACGGTAAAGTCTACTAATAGTTACAAAAAATCATGTTTACAATTGAAAAATAATTTGCCTTAGAAAATTTTAATATTCAACAAAGTTTGTCCCCTATTATGTTAGTGACGATTACACTGTTGGGTTATTGCTTTTCTGGATTGAAAACGGTGGTGATACTCCATTTAGTGTGAAAATCAGATAACCAGCTCAAGCACTGAACTACTATGTTTAATTAGAATAAAAACTATCTTCTTTTAGTTGAATTTCTACGTATATTTGACGATATGTTAAATAGTAACAGCACTTTCAAACTGACAAAAAAATCTTATACATTATTGGAATCAAACCGATGCTCTCAAAACAAGAACAAGCAAAACTACGTGGTGATCTTTTTCTCCATCTCGATGGCATAGTCACTGCTCCGACTGCATACGCTTTATTTGAAAAAGGTGTCACTAGTTATCTACTTGAGAAAAAAGAATGCACCCTCAAAGAAATAGCGGATAAGTTTAATGCCAACGATGGCTACTTAAATGTTGCCCTGAGGATTTTATGTTCACAAGGTTGGGTGGACCAAAAAGTAGACACTCAAAATGATTCAATAACATATTCGATAAACGAAAATTCCAAAACAGCGTTTTTTCATTTTTACCTCTACCGAGGCGTGGTTCATCTGTTAAAATTTTCTGAAGGTTATCATATGCGAAAATTTGAGAAAGAACCATTTTTAGTTTTAGAAAAAGTTTTTAACAAATTCAAAGAGAATTATGATATAGAAATTTCAGCAGTTGAATCTGTCAGCAAAATTCAGCACCAAATCTTAAAGCATATCGAAGGAATTATTGTAGGACCAAGATCGGTTTACCTTGGAATGTCAGGTATGTTTCATAAATATTTTATGCAGGCAAATTTTAAACCGGAAGAGTTCCACAAGGATGCTGACTGTTGTGGAAGACTGCTTGATTTTTTCGTTCATCTTGGCTGGTTCAGCAAAGAGAACGATACATATCAGTTTTCTGAAAAAGGACTTTTCTATGCCAGACGTGCTTCTGCCTATGGCGTGACGGTTTCATATATCCCTACTCTTCGTAAATTAGACGAGCTTATTTTTGGTAATCCTAAAGCCGCCAAAGATGCTGGCGACGGTAGCCGAGAGGGGCATGTTGATCGGATGATGAATGTCTGGGGTTCGGGTGGTGCCCACGCTGCTTATTTTAAAATTGTCGATGAAATCATAATTTATCTTTTTAACAAACCTATAGATGAACAACCAAAAGGAATTTTGGATATGGGTTGCGGTAACGGTGCATTTTTGCAACATCTTTTTACCGTTATTGAACAACAAACACTCAGAGGGACAATGCTTGATGAGCATCCTTTGATTCTAATTGGTGCCGACTACAATAAAGCAGCTTTGAAAATTTCAAAAGCAAATCTTATCCAGGCAGATATCTGGGCAAAAGTTGTATGGGGTGATATTGGCAGACCTGATCTACTGGCACAGGACTTAAAAGAAAGTTACAATGTTGATCTTGGTGAAGTTTTGAACGTGCGAACATTTTTGGACCATAATCGAATTTGGAAAGCTCCCGATACTATTGATAAATCGCGTGCGAGCAAATCAACCGGTGCTTATGCTTTTGAAGGGAAACGAATCAATAACAATTTGGTTGAAGATTCCTTGCTTGAGCATTTTAAAAACTGGGAACCGTATGTGAAAAAATTTGGTCTGCTCGTAATTGAACTGCACACTGTCGACCCATCGCTTGTTGCTAACAATTTAGGACGGACTGCTGCGACCTCCTATGATGCGACCCACGGTTATTCCGATCAGTATATTGTTGAGGTCGATGTGTTCAATAAAATTATGTCAGAAGCGGGACTAGTTCCCGATAATAAGATGATACGTAAGTTCCCAAATTCTGATTTAGCAACTGTAACTGTTAATTTGTTTCGGATGAAATCCTAACAGTATCTAGTTACAACTGCTGAATGATATAATAAGCCGAGCCGGCAAGCAATGCTCCAAGTGGTAATGTGATAAGCCACGATAACAGAATTTTTCCAATAACTCTATAATTAGCTTTTTTGTTAATCATGCCAATTCCAAATAATGCACTTACCGATACGTGTGTCGTAGAGCCCGGCATACCAAATTTGGATGCAAAAAGAACTATGATACCAGTAACAAGATTTGCAGTGAAGCCTTGTCCGTGGTTGAGATAAGTGATGTCGTTACTCATAACATGGGCAACTTTTTTCGCACTTAAAAGACCACCTATTGCCATTGCAATCGCAATAGTTACCATACTGATTTGTAAGTCGAGTGTCTTAACTACAATTAGTATCCCCATGATTTTTGGCGTGTCGTTTAAGCCACGAGCGAACGATACAACACCGGCACTTAGAAAATGGAAAACATCTAAGATTTTTTCTGCTTTGATTCCTAAAAAAGAACCTTCATATTTTTCTATACATACTGATTCTTTGTCTATGGTAAGATCGTTTGTTATAGTATGCGATGCCTGCATAAGTGCTAATGATTCCCTACTTGATGCGACCGCTACAACCTCTTGTGTTTTACCTACGCATAAACAGTATTCTTTTGTAACGCCCATCACTTGTCTTGCTTTACGGAAAATAATATAAATGAGAGATGCTGCACTCAATGCAACAATCGGACTTATCAATAAAGGTGCGATGAATGATTTTGATAAGGCGGCAAAATTTAAGTCGGCACCAGACGCCATGAACCCGCTCCCAACCAAGGAACCTATAAGTGCATGGGTTGTCGAAATTGGGAAACCGAGAAGAGTTGCGATAAAAACTGTAAGAGCAGCACCTAAACCAACGGCGAGTAAGTACTCAGGCATTTGAGTAACAGAAGTTGAGACAAGTCCTTTACCGGAAAATGCAATAACCAATTTATGAGCAATCAATATCGAAAAACATGAACCGGCAAGAGTTGTCACAGTCCCCCATGCAAGAGCTGTTTTGTAGTTGGTCGTTTTACTTCCGAATAATGTTGCGACACCTTTGAAATTATCATTGGCACCATTTGAGTAGGCTAAAAATATTGTTGCTGCAAATAGAATTATCTCTATCATCGGTTCTCTTTTTTTTAAATTTGTTTGCTTGGTTTGTATATGTAGAACAGAATAAGAGTAGAAAAAGTTCACTATTCTCAAAGTTATTATATAATTTCTCTTTCTTTTCTGTGGCAGATTCAATTTTTATAACGTATTATATAATCAGGAAAACAATAAAGATGAAAGTTATATGCAAGAGATAAAACAAAAAGAAACACTCGACCAAAAGCTTGAAGCTATCAAACAATATTTTATCAACCGTAAATCTGTGGTCGTAGCATTCTCAGGCGGTGTTGACTCTACCCTGCTCTTACGCTTGGCTGTTGAGTTCGCACCCGGAAAAGTTTTGGCAGTGTCATCGAAGTCATCGGTCTCCCCCAAAGGTGAAATTGATCTCGGCGAAGAACTGGCACGGGAACTCAAGGTCGAACATGTTATCATCAACACTAACGAACTTGAGAATAAAGAATTTGTCGCTAACCCAACCAACCGATGTTACCATTGTAAGAGTGGACTGTTTTCACGTCTCAAAAAAATCGGCGATGAGTATGGTATCACAACAGTTGTTGATGGAACCAACTTTGATGATATTAATGACTACCGTCCCGGTATGCAAGCCGGACTGGAACTTGGCGTAGAAAGTCCACTGAAAGATTGCCGACTGACCACAGATGATATTAGAGTTTTGTCAAAGCAGTTTAATCTGTATACATGGGACAAGGCTGCCTCGCCATGTTTGTCATCACGGGTGCCGTATAATTCTGAAATCACGCTTGAAAAACTTCTTCGTATTGATAAAGCTGAAAATATAATTAAAGCTCTTGGAATAAAAGTTGTACGAGTTCGAGACCATGAACAAATCGCCCGTATAGAAATTCCGAAAGAAAATTTTGAACAATTTTTTAAAGCAGATGAAACCGAAGAAATCACTAACCAGATAAAAGCTTTAGGTTATAAATATGTTTCTTTGGACACCAAAGGATTCCGTTCCGGTTCGTTAAATGAAGTTTTGAAAAAATAGAAATAATCAGATGCAATCAGATAATCTTAAAAAAATATTAGAGCAGACCCAAAGCGGTGAAATTTCACTTGATGAAGCGATGCGTCTGTTAAAGAATTTTCCGACCGAAGATATCGGTTTTGCCAAGCTAGACACACATAGAACGATTCGAAATGGTTTCCCTGAAGTTATTTTTTGCAAAGGGAAAACGAATGAACAGATCGTATCTATATTTAAAGTCTTATCAAAAACGAATGATTTAGTTATTGGTACTTTGGCAACAGAAGAAAATTTTGATTTTGTTAAAAAGAATATCGATGAAATAATTTTTCATAAAGAAGCCCGTATTTTACAAATTGGTAAAATACCAAAACCAAAGACTGACAAACTAATCACAGTCATCACCGGCGGTACATCTGACATTCCAATTGCCGAAGAGGCAGCGATTACCGCAGAAACTATGGGCAACAAAGTTATCCGCCTATACGACATTGGTGTCGCAGGGATTCATCGCATGCTTGACAATAAAAAGACGCTTGATGATTCCAATGTTATCATTGCTGTAGCAGGCATGGAAGGTGCCTTGGCAACTGTCGTAAGTGGCTTGGTCGCCTGTCCGGTTATCGGCGTGCCAACATCGGTTGGATATGGTTCCAGCTTTGAAGGACTCTCGGCTTTGCTCTCTATGCTAAACAGTTGCGCCCCGGGCATTGCGGTTGTAAATATTGACAATGGTTTTGGTGCCGGGTATGTGGCATCGGTAATTAATCTGCAAGGAGTGCAAGTGTGAAGACAATATATTTTGACTGTTTTGCCGGAGTAAGCGGTGATATGATCTTGGGAGCGTGTATAGACTCCGGTGTTCCGATTAGTTTTCTCAAGCAAGAATTACAAAAATTAAAAGTCGACGGGTTTGATGTTAGCGAAAAAAAAGTTGCGAAGCATAGTATCACCGGGACTCATGTTATAGTAGCTACCGAAGAACAACATCATCATCGGACTCTTCCGATAATAACAGAAATTATAAACAACTCATCACTCTCTGAATATGTGAAGACACATGCCAAAAAAGTTTTTCATAATTTGGCAGAAGCCGAAGCAAAGATTCATGGTACGACGATTGACAAAATACATTTTCATGAAGTTGGTGCTTTGGATGCTATCGTTGATATTGTCGGTGCTATTATTTGTTTTGAGTATTTACAAGTCGAGCAGATATATGTTTCAAAGATTCATGTTGGCTCAGGGTGTATAAAGTGCGCTCATGGAACTATGCCTCTCCCCGCTCCTGCCACGATGGAATTGTTAGCAGGAATTCCAATTTTTAGCACGGGCATAGAAAAAGAACTTACCACACCAACAGGTGCGGCGATTTTGAAAACGATGGCAACATCGTTTGGAGTTATGCCTATGATACAAATTAAATCTATCGGCTACGGATGTGGCACGAGAGATTTAGATATTCCGAACATGCTCAGAATTATGGTAGGGAATGTAGATGACGCTCACGACAAAAAATATGAAACGGATGAAGTTATTCAGATAGAAACAAATATCGACGATATGAATCCGCAACTGTTTGAACATCTTTCCAGCCAGCTTTTTGAAATCGGTATCTTAGATATAACGCTTACTCAGACGCTCATGAAAAAACAACGCCCGGCAGTTATACTGACTGTTTTAGTAGAAGATGACTTGCAAGATAAAGTTATAGACAAAATATTTGCAGAGACAACAACGATAGGTCTTCGTCTGCAAAAAATTAAGAGACTAAAACTTGCACGTGAGATAAAAGTTGTACAAACTCCCTATGGGGATATTTCGGTAAAGTATTCTATGGTAGATGGGAAAGCGGTACAGATAAAACCGGAATATGATGACTGCAAAAAAGCAGCTCTGCAACATAACCAACCACTTGCAAAAATTATTGAGACTGCAAAAAATCAGGCACTGACATAGTCAGGCATTGCCTGGATCAGACATCGTCTGGATCAGGCGTCATCTGATTGACGTTTAGTAAAGTACAAATATTTTTTTTCAGCCTGAAAGCCTGCTTTATTAAAAGTTGAGATCGACGGATAATTAATATCTTCAATCAAGGCACAGAGAACCACGGCACCAACATTTTCCAAAAACTCAGAACATCGTTCAATCAATTTTCCGGCGTACCCTTTGGCTCGATAGTCAGGGTCTATCGCAACCCTGTTAATCCATCCACGACGACCATCGTAGTTTGCAATCGCAGTACCTATCATCGTATCGCCTTCATACATTCCGAAGTAACAACAGTTTTTATTTTGCATTTCTTTGGTCATCATAGCGACCGAGTCACGCCCTTTTGGTTTATATGGAAGCCCCGAAATTGTCCATATACGGAGAATTTCATCGTAGTCACTAATTGTGAGTTCTAAAATTTTAATGTCCATACTTCTCTTTCAAAATTGATTTTAATTGTTCGATTGAAAATTGTGATGCAAACGGTTCATCGTTCCAATGTTCACATCCTGTGTTTTGTAAAAGGACACCACGGGCAGGAATATTCTGTTGTTCTGCAACTCGCATTCCGGCTGAAAGCATCATGATACAAGCGATGCCAATGACAGAGGTCTCGCCGAGTTGGTTTTCGTGATACAACAATTGCTCGGAGAGATTTCGTTTTGAGAAGAGTACCTGTATTTCATATTTTTCAGCTAGCTCTGTGATTTCTGCGGCAAGGCAATCAGGATGACAAGACTCGCAAACAGAACCATGGTCGCCATCTGTTTTATTGCATTCATATTCATGGATTGACAAACAGTCAGGCATAATTATCAATGTGTTTTTTTGGGTGTTGAACGTATCTCTGTTAAGTTGGTCATAAATTTTGAACGAAAGCAGTTCAAGCAGGTATCTTTCTTTTTCAGACCTTCGTAGCTGATGATCGCTTCGGTCGGACTTATCTGCATTGGCATAGGTAATAAAAGAATCAACTTTTTCAAATTCATCAGCAAAGAGCTTGAAGCCATCTTCGATAAATTGAGATTTAAACTTTTCCAGTTTTGCATTGAAATCGTCATTGAGGTTGTAGGTCGGAAATTTTTTCATTTTATAATATGTTGTTTCGAATTAAAAAAATACAGATAAAAAAACTAATCTGTCTGCGATAGTAACTGCATTTTTTGATAGGCAAGTTCGGCGAGCTTTGTGCCGGCGTTTAATTGCATAACCATGATATAGTGCTGTTTTGCTTTAACAGCATTGCCGAGGAGATCTTCGTTTTCCCCAAGAGCAAAATATATTGCTGCCCTGTCGGTCGACTCTGATCTACATAGCGACAAAGCGTCATATAAATGCTCATTGGCAAGTATGTATCTTCTTGTTTTGGATGCAGTTTTACCATATAAAAGTTGCATCTTCCAGTTATCAGAATCTACGGCATATGATTTATGCAGATAAACTAAGACCGAATCATATTTTTCCCTTTCAAAAAAGTGAGCTGCTTTTTGAAGGTATGAACCAGAGGATTGAGCATCAAAACGAACATTTTGCGTAATCAGCTTTGCTTTTATAATTTCCATATTTGAACTACAGCTCAATAAGAGCGACAAAGATATAAGCAGGACGGTAATTTTTCTCATAAAATATCTATCGGCATTCTGGCTGATATCTTTTAGAATTCAATAAAGAGAAGAGAAAGTGCTTGCTTTTGGAACACAAACGATACTTTTACGTTAAATAAAGAACAAGCTAGGCAAAATTAACTTTTTAATAAAAGGTGTTTCAGATGAAATTTTCAGACTTTTTAGAAAATGATGTTGTTGTTTTAGAAGTCTCCGGAAAAATTATGGGTGGAGATGAAACAACTATGTTTCACGGTAAAATTCATGAATATATGCAGCTTAATAAGAAAAATATTTGTGTTGACTTAGCATCGGTTGATTGGATGAATTCAGTTGGACTTGGAATGCTTATTTCTGCTTTAACAACAGTGAAAAATGGCGGCGGTCGGTTAGTACTTGCCAACATTGACAAAATTGAATCGATTCTTACAATCACTCGTTTGATTACTGTATTTGAGCATTTTGATTCTCGCGATGAAGCGATTAAGTCTTACACTAAATAACTGACTTATAAGAGTATTAAAAACCCCGATTTTTGTCGGGGTTTTTTTGTGCATTATTGTAACAAATGATTATATCCTCCGTAAATAACTAAATATATAAAATATCATAATTATTAAGATTTTATGGAGTTTAAAAAGATGAAAAACATCTATACATTGTCAACTCTGGCATTGCCAGTTTTGATTGCAATTATTCTACTTGTACACAACGCACCTCTCTTAGCTGATGATGGCAGTTTTGTTCCATCGTATAAACCTACTTTACATGTACCAAAAATTGAGGGGAAGATAAAAATTGATGGGGAGTTTTCTGAAGATGCCTGGAAGCTTGCAGCTGTCGCTGATAACTTTGCTGAGACACAGCCCAATGATCAGACAAAGCCTGGTGTAGAGTCTAAAGCATTGATAATGTACGATGATAAGAATCTTTACATTGCACTTATCGCCTACGATGACCCAAGCAAAATCAGAACTTCATACTCAGACAGAGATGCTATTTTTCGAGATGATTATTTTGGCATAATGCTTGATACATACGGTGACCAAACGTGGGGGTATGAATTATTTGTTAATCCTTATGGCATTCAGGGAGATTTACGGATGACTTCGGGAAGTGGTGAAGATGCTTCATTTGATATTGTTTGGGAAACGATGGGGAAAATCACTGATTCCGGTTACCAAGTTGAGATAGCAATTCCTTTTGCCTCACTCAGGTTTCCCGACAAGGAAAAACAAACATGGCGGGCAAACTTTTGGCGAGACCATCAGCGTGACTTACGTCGGAAATATGCCTGGGCAGCACAGGATAGAGATAACTCCTGTTTTTTATGTCAATGGGGATATTTAACCGGTATTGAGAATATAAAACCGGGTAAAAATATTGAGATTATTCCGAATATTGTCACGTCACAGTTTGGAGAACGAAGCGAGGTTCAAGACCCATCATCAGTATTTGACAACTCTGATCCGGATGCCGAGCTATCGTTTAACGCAAGGTATGGACTCACATCCAACTCATCGCTTGAGTTGACCCTGAATCCTGATTTTTCTCAAGTTGAGTCTGATGAAGCACAAATAGATGTAAATGAATCTTTTGGATTATTTTTTCCTGAACGCCGTCCATTTTTCCAGGAAGGGAGTGAGATGTTTAACAGTTGGATAAATGCAATTTATACCCGTTCGATAAATGATCCAAAAGTTGCTCTCAAGTATACAAGCCAATTCGGAAGAACCGGGATTGCGATTTTGTCTGCTGAAGATGAAACCTCGCCGATTCTGATTCCGTTAAGACAACAGGCAAGATATGGATTAGCCGAAAAAAGTTTTGTAAATATCTTTAGAGCAAAACAAACTGTTGGCGAAGACTCTCACGTTGGTTTTATGTTTACCGACCGAAGATATAATGACTTTGGCAAAAATGATATGCATATCGGTGGTTCCGGGACAACATTTGGTTTTGATGCCAATATCCGTATCGCAAAAAATTGGCGGATAGAAACCCAAACAATGTTAAGTCACACCGAAGAAATATTTGATGCTCATCTTATAATAGATACAACGATTGATACGACGAGTACAATTGATACAACAATAAATAGAGAATCAATTATATATTCATCACAAGAGTTTTTTGACAACGGTAAGTATACTGTTGATTTGGATGGCGAAAAATACTGGGGTGATGCGACTTACCTAAGCCTTGAACGAAATGGGCGTACATGGAATATGGATATAGATTTTTGGCAGATATCTCCAACATTTCGAACTGATGCCGGGTTTAGCAGAAGTAATGATTACCGAACTCTCAATATGTGGACAGGGATGTATTTTAGACCAAATAAAAAATGGCTTATCAACTGGGAGCCATCATTTAGTTTTGGAAGAAAATGGAACTATGACGGGAAAGTTGATTTGTTTTCATACGGTGAATCTGCTTTTGATGAATGGGTTTCAACGAATCTGTTTTTTGATTTGAGATGGCAGTCATCGGTGTCTATAAATTATGTGAATTCTCAAGAACGATTTTTTGGTAAAAATTTCCCGGGTATATCCAGACTGACGCTCGAATTAAATAGTAGGTTCTCAGAAATCTTTGGGGGTGGAATTCAATATAAAGAAGGTACATCTATTTGGCGTGACCAAACAGATCCCGACTTAGGGTATATTCGTGAGCTGGTTATGTTTGCTACATTAAAGCCATCAGAAAGACTTATAATTGCTCCTACGTTTATAAAATCTAAGATGGATAGAAGAAATTCTTATTTTGATAATCCTCTGCATACAGGTGAAAATAAAAATATATTTGATGCAAATATTTTAAGAACAAAATTAACATATCAGTTTAATAGAAATCTTTTTGTGCGTGTGGTTTTGCAATATATTGATCAAGAAGTATTGGGTGATGAAAATAGAGAAGTTTCTTTTGAACCATTAGTATCTTATAAAATAAATGCTTTCTCAAAATTCTTTATTGGCATGGCATCAGGATATACGTATGTAACTCCCGACTTAAATTCCGATATTTCAAAACGACTGAACAATCTCACAGGTCCTGAATATTCATTATCAAACAGAACCCTGTTTGCGAAATTTCAATATCTTTTTAGAATGTAATCTACATGAGCTAAAAAAACGGAGTCGCATATCGCAACTCCGTTTTAAATCTAATAATAATTTCTATATTTATCTTAAACCAAGAATCTGTCTATAGACCGGGTCAGACTGATTGACTTTGTATTCACCAAACAACTTGGCAGCCTCGACTAGTTCAGCAGATCGACCGGTACGATAGAGAACTGTAATTAGTTTTCGGAACGAATAGTTACTATTTGGATTAGCTCTAAAACCTCTCCATAACAGATCAGTACCTTGCTCAATAAAGACTTGATCTTTGTTCCAATCACCAAGCTGAATTTTCGCAAGTCCAAGGTCCTGCATATAAAATTGATTTCCGGGATTACTAGCCAGGAATATTTCCATCGTATCATGCAGTTGCCACAAGAGAGCTTCTGCTTTTGCCGAGTCTCCTTTTGCTACATAAACATCAGCAAGCAATGTATATGTCTGCCAATATTCAGGATACTCATCAATGAGTTTATGGGCAAGCAGGACAGCACGAGTACTGTCACCTTTTCGGATTAAATCATCATAGATACGTATGCCGTTTACACCCATCGATAAAAATACACCGGTTGCATTTTCATCACGGAAAACATCGGATGTTCTATAAGTATCAAATGATTTAAAGTATGAATTCATAAATTTATCGTAGCCGACTTCAGAGTTAATTGAAAACTCGGTAGGTTCTTTTTCTAGTTTATATAAAAGTCCATGCGATGAGATCCTATCACGCAACTTCAATGGAGATTCAGCATACGGAGGTGATGAGAAATAAATAGGACGTTTCCATTTATTTTCCAACACGATTTCATCCATCATCATATCCTGAACTTTTAACACCCGACCGCCATACATGCTCGGAGTTAATAAAGTTCTTCTTTTACGAGGTCTGTCAATAAACGGTTCTTTCGGAGCACTTACCATGACACCATCGCCTCTGTCAACCGGATACCATAAAATCTGTTCGTCGGTCAGAGAGATAGGTACATCGTAACGGTTTTTCATCTGCTCGACATACCAGTCAGTATTTAATAAAGATAAATTGACCACGACAACATCTTTGCGATATTCATACACTTCCTGAATACACCAAAGTGGGAACGTATCATTGTCGCCTGATGTAAACAGAATCGCATTCGGTTCACATGTATCAAGAAGGTTTCTCGCATACATATAAGGAATATCATTGCCTGAACGATCACAGGTATGATAGTTATGCGTATAAGACACAGCCGGTAGCAACACCAAAGCCGATACAGCATAGACCGCAAGTTTCATAGTAGACTCACCTTTGGAAGCAAGTTTTTCTTTTACAGCAAGTAGAATAGCAGAAATACCTAAGCCCATTGCTATGCCAAAGAAAACAAATGCCGGTGTGAAGAAATAATCTCGATTCCTCACTTCCAGATAGGCATCGCCGGTCGCCGGGTTATACAGTGTCCCGTCAGCGAAGTTCATATAGAGAACCAGCCCCAGTGAACAGAGTAAGAAGAGGGTAAAAATGGCAGTCCTATCTCAAGTCGTTTTCTGATTGCGGTGATTAATCCGAGAAGACCTAAAGCAAGAAACGGAATAAAATTATTTCCACCTTTAGAATATTGTTCTTCAAAGTAGGACCAGAAACCCATGTGCGGGTGACGTCCCAGTTGGTTTTCCCAAGTACCACGACGGTTAAACATACGGTCAATCATAGATACCTGACCATACTGTTTTCGATCAAGGAAATTGACAAATGTTGTCCAATCACGGGATGGGTTGTTTTCATCAATACGTGGATTCATTTCAGATCGGATTGGAATATAGAGATGCACCGATACCCCGATGAGAGCAATCATGACAATCATGAGAGCATTTTTCCATTGGAGGTACCATTTGTTTTTTTCAGATAAATAACCAAGAATTAAAAGGAATGGAATGGTAAAGATAACAGCATTAAAATACAGTGAGAATGACATCATCACCGTCGAAACCGAAGCAATGGCAATAAGCACAGCCCAGTTGATTTTTTTGTAGACCATAGCGACTAGCACAAGTGCCAAAATCCCGCTGATATATTTAAACATTGTTCCTGCGGAGTCAGCATTTGACATTTGTGAGAAAAATACAATCAGAAGAAGTTCTGTAATGAGAAAACCACAGACAAGAAGCCAGTCTCGCTTTGTGGTATCTTTTTTCATCAGGAAGAAAATCGAACAGACCGGAACAACCAAGAATACAGTCATATGTACACCAACACCAAGTAAAGCTACGAAGAAAGCAAAGATCATAATTTTTGCGGCGTAAGCAGTACCCCGATGTTCATAATAAATCAAGGCAAGCCAAACAAGCATCACCGATAGTGCCAAAGCCATGCCATATACTTCTGCTTCAACCGAGTTTGCCCAGTTAGTTTGTGAAAAGGCGACAAAAAAGGCACCGGCAATACCACCAATATAAGCGATATAAGAATTTAGCGAAGATTTGACATCTTTATCAAAGAAATATCTGACGATTCTGACTGTCAATAAATAGCTGAATAGAGCAGTAAAAGCAGATGTTATCACAGATAAGTAGTTAATACGCAAGGAGATATCTTCTACAAACGGGATAACCGCCATAATACGACTTATTAAGATATAGAGAGGGGTGCCGGGGGGGTGCGGGATTCCTAAAATAACGGAAGAAGCGACGAATTCGCCACAATCCCAGAAGGCAAAAGTAGGCTGAACAGTAATTGCGTATACAATAAAAGATACAATATAGACACTAAATGCAATAAACGCATTTGTCTTGTCAAAATTATTTTCGATTTTCAACATTATAAATATTTTCTCCTTGCTAAAGCGACTTCTCTTTATACCGATTAAGTTAATAAAGACTCAAAAATTATTTGAAATTGAAGAGAAAATATAACACATCCTGATTAATTCACAACGTTTATTATTCTCTCTTGGGAACCTAAATCATTGAGGTAACTTATGTTTCTATGGTGCGGCGTTTTATTTGCTCTTGGGATAATAGCCTTTTTAGACTCTATTTTTAATATGGGTGATATTTTCCGAAAAGTTAATTCGGTATTATTCATGCTTATTTCGATGGCTCTTCTAATTAGGACTACGACTAAGATGAAAGAAAAAAAGTTGGAAAATTCAGAACAGCGGATTTTCAAATTAGAACAACAGGTCAAAAATCTGGAACGGTCAAAAAAGAAGGTTGACCAGTTCTAAGAATTTTGCTTTAGTTTTGCTTCTGCAACAGCTCTTAAAATCTTACGAATTTCTGGAATAAACGGATAATTCGGCAAATTTTCAAGCAGGTGACGGTATATTGTATATCCTTCATCTGCTTTTTTATTTTGCCTCAGTAAGATATCTGCTTTTTGTTTTAATGAGTATGGGAAATAATATGACTCGGCAAATTCTGTTTCCATTTTATTGATAGCCTCTAAGGCATGTAGAGAATCATTATCGGCAAGATATAACCTTGTAATTGTAAATAGTGAAAAATCGGAAAGTACTTTTGAATCGTTGACAACTATTTTATCTAAGGCAATTATTGCAGAATCATTTTTTGATTGTATCTCATAAAATAATGCCGAAGCGTACATAGCCAGTATCTTTGGGTCATCAGAACCGGTGTTGATGATTTTGAGAAGTGACAAGGCATCGTTTACATAAAACCCATTGTCAAAATTTATCAGAAGTTTTGTAAGAAGGGTCTTACATGAATCTACATTATTTTCCAAAAACAAAGTTTGGGCAAGCCTGAAAAAGACTTTCTCTTTTTGATCTCTTAAAAGACGTTTTGGTTCAAGCTCCAAGAAAAGTTTTTTAGCAGTTTTCAAATCAGACTTCTGCACATAACAATACGGAATCTCAGTAAGAGCGTTCATATAGTTCATGCCAGATTTATACTTGGTTATCACAGAGTCATAAAAAATAAGGGCGGAATCTATTTCGCCCAGATAATCCTGATAGAGTTTACCCGACATATAGAGTGCATCGGTTTTCTCACGAGTAGATTTTGTCTCGTCAAAAATATCAGCGTAGGTTGCAAGTGATTTCTCAAACTGCTCACTTCCGGTATAGGCATTAGCAATTATAAACCGAGCACGATTGCGAACAGCCGGTTTGTCGTACTGGGTAAAAAGATACTCGCCCATACGGATAGTTTCATCGTACAGTTCTTCACGGTTGCAAGTCTGCATATACGAAATGAGTGAGTTGCCATTTTTTTCAGAAAGAGAATCGCGAAGTTTTGTAAAGGCAAAAGATTTTTCAAGTTGGTTGGTGCGAATGTAGTGCATCGAAAGAATTTTAACTGCCCGTACGTTGAACTCAATTTCATTTTGTGCCAGTAAAAATTTTTCGGTGGCAGGCCGAGAATCTGCAAACAGCAATAGCTCGACAATCTCTTTTTCAATTTTGTTACCAAGACGAGATGTGTCCGCCAAAAGAGGATAGTATTCTGTTAAGGCTTTTTCATATTCTTTTTTATGTTCATATATAAGTCCCATCTGGTCAGCCATCAGAGAATTATCACCCGACAACTTACGCCAGCCAACTATATATTTTTCGGCATCGGAATCCAAGCTATGCGAAAGCATGCTTTGGATAAGAAGTTGATAGCGGACTCTGTTGACACCATCGATTAAACTTTCGGCGAGAGCATACTGCTTCAGTGCTTGGTCGACCTTCCCCTGTTGAGCAGATACTTCAGCCAGTGAAAGATGGAATCCGATATTTGAAGGGTTGGATGCAATCTGTTTTTTTATAAGTTCTTCAAGTTTAAAAAATAGTTGCAGTTGTGAATAACATTGTTTTAATAGATTCAGCACTTGCGGGTTGCTATTGTAGTCTTCGTACATTACTTCTAAGAAGCTCGCGGCATTGGCAAAATCTCTTGCGGCAATGCGTGATCTGACAAACATCAATTTTTGCTGGAAAGCCGGATCAATATCAGTTGGTAATATATTTCGCTCTTGAGCTACTTCTCTGTTGTCTGTTTCAATGGCTGAGACAGGTTGCGTAAGCAATACTAAGAAAAGAGATAATAATAAAATATATAATTTAATCAATGTTAATTACCTGCTTCAATTTTTTGTGATGCTTCGATTTTTAACAGAGCTTTAAAATATGCTTTTATCTGTTCTTCATATTGTTTTGGATAATCATCGCCTAAATATTTTTGCAGGCGATCTTCCAACTTAAGGTTGTCATTTAAAATATCTGATGACAACTCCGGTGGCATATACATAAGCGTCGAGAGAGCAGCTTTTGATTTTCGTTGTTCCGAGAAATCTTTTTTATACAACGAGCGTGATGCTTCAAGCATTCGTGAAAATATTTTCAACTGACGTTGTGTTATCTCATCGCCGGTATCACCGTTCATCAAAGACTCCTCAACTTTTTTCATCTCTTTGGCAATATCATCGAGCCTTCCAAGAACCTGACGGGAACCACCAAACTCTTGTGATAGTTGTTCAAGAGATTTTCGAATTGCTGCCTGTTCACCAGCGAGTCGTTCCATTTCGCCACGACTGCCTTTGCCCTGTCCCGGTTTTGGATTCTGACCGCCCGGTTTGTCGCACTGTGATTGAGTCTTCTGATTTAGTTTTTTCTGTTTGTCGCTTAAAGTCTGCATGTCGCCGGTGTTTTTATCACAGCTTCCACCTTTGTCACACTGTTTTTGTTTTTCCATAGACTCCATCAAACGAAGCGATGCTTTGTTTAAATTTGTCATTGCTTCACGCTGGTCATGCATTCCCTGACTTCGTCTTTTGTTATCAAACTGTTGCATGGCAAATTCCATTTTAGAAAAACTATCTTCTAAAAGTTTATTTATTTCAGATGCAACAAACGGTGATTCTTTGGCAAGGTCGGAGATCCTACTTTTTAAACCATTACACGATGATAACAGTTCCTGTTGCTTGGCAGCGATGTCACGCATCATAAGAGTCTGATGTTGCGTTACAGCAGCTTCGGCAAAAAGTTGTTCCTGCTTTTTTGAAAGATAGTTGGCGTCGTCGATAGCAGCTGAGAAATCTTTTTTTATTTTCTCTTTATCGCCACCCTGCATCGCCATCATTTGATCCTGCATTTCAGAAAGCATTTTCATCAGTTTAGAAAGAGCTTCATCACCCTCTTTTTTAGCAGACTCTTTCTTTTCAGTTCTCATAGATGTCTGCATCTTCTGCATATCTTTTTCAGCATCAGTATTTTTGAGTGCCTCGGAAAACTTTTTCAACTCAGGTGAATCTTTCATATTGGCTTCTTCAGAAAGCTTATCAAGTTCTTTTAATTCATTTTTTAATTTTTGTAATTCTTTTTCAATATCGTTTTCCTGTTTGGCAAGATTCGGAAGTTCAGCTTTTTGCGAGTCATCAGTTTTTTTATTCATCTCTTCCTGTTTGCGGGCAAGCTCTTCTGCTTTGCGAACCATCGCTTCCATCTTTTGTTCGACCTGCATCTTTTTTAAGAGTGCCATTGTTCGTTCGAGACGTTTGAGAAGTTCTTCCTGTGACATTTTGAAATCTTTTAAAGCTTTATCAAGTTTTTCCTGATCCATCTCTTTGAGGGCATCCATCATTTCCTGTTGTGCTTTTTTCATTTCAGGAGTGGCAACCTCTTGGTAGAGCTTTTGAATCTGTGTCATTTTTTCAAGCACTTCACGACTCATGAGTGATTTGTCATTGAGTTCGTCGACCGCCTTGTTCATCTGCTGGGCAACCTTTTCGATCTCTTTAACCATCTCGGCATTTTTCTTTGCGATAGATTCCAGCTCTTTATTGTTCTGCCATTTACCTTTGTCGTGCGACTTTGAATCGGCTTTCATTTTACGACTGACATTCTCAAGACGCTTGGCAAGTTCTTTCCCTGTTTTTAAAATCTTATGGGTTTCATCAATACGTTGAATACTCGATTCTTCCGTTTGTGAAATAATTTCCTGTAGCGATGGAAGGCGAGCGATATACTGACGGGACTTACTGATTTTTGGACCGGAGACCATATCGTTATCAGCAATTTCAAAGGCATAGATTACATAGTCACCCGGGAAAAGATTGAGCTGGTCGATATCCCAATTAAACGAAACTTCGCCATCAGTTTTTATTTTTTCAGAGTAATGTAGTACGGCAACATTTTCATCTGACATCTGCCCTTTATGCACCACAGAATATTTCATGACCAGCGATGTAAAACCATAGTCATCGAAAATGTTTAGTTGCAAAGGAAGAATCATTTGGTCAGAAAGGTTGACATCAAAACCGGGACGGACAACATCGATAGACGGAAACTCATCGGGGATAGCGGTGATATAATATTCGATAGGGTCAGGGTTCTTCTCGCCAAGATGATCGACCAAGCGAATATGATACGACATTGATTGGTCAACTTTCAGCGCGACCTCGCCTGTTTTATTTTCAATAGGTAAAGACACTCTACTTGAATCAGAGAAAATGAGTTCGGCTGTTTTTACCGGTAAGTTTGATTCGATCTTTATGTTCACACGACTGCCTAAGAGAGCTGAAAATGTTCCGTTGTTTTCATCGATTGTCATAGGAGGAAGTTTGGAATATTCAGGATAAAAGATAGAGAGCTTGATTGCTTCGACCCTCGGACGATCGACAACATCGACTGAGTAAATTTCGGTCTTCACCCGACCTGCTTCGATATAGTAATCAAACGATTTATTTATCTGACGAAGAGTAAGAGCGAAAACAACCGAGTCACGATTCTCTATGAAAAAATGTTTTTCTTTACGTAAATCAATTTCTGTCTGTTGCCAGTCGCCACCTGCTAAGCGGTGATAGATTTTTGCTTCTTTGGGAAGTTCATCACCAAAAACAGATGCTTCGATTTGTATATTTTTGTACTTGACCCATTCGGTAGATTTAAGCAATGCGTCGATTTTGTATCCTATCGGTGGCGTGATGACTTCGTCGATGTGCGAATAAACTTTATAGGAGTATGTGAACAGTCCCGGCATGAGCAGTAAGAGAGCAACTGCTGTCATAGCGGTAACGGCAAACCGTTTTCCGGTTTTAAGTATAGGGTAAAACGAAAGTGCTTCGTTGAAGTTTAACGACTCCGCTTTGACCAATGCTTTAGCGATAGTTGCTTCGACAAGTTCAACCGATGAACCCGAAGATATTTTTGACCGAGAAAATTGTACTGCCGCAATGAGGATTCCTTTTAGCTCGGCATGTTTTTTCTCAAGTTCAACAGCAAGTGAATCGATGTCGCCACTGACAAATTGACGAAGGGCATGTTTGACAAAAAAGTATATTGTTGCACAACCGGAAACAACAAGCAACGAAATTTTTAAAAATACAGGAAGCACTACAACGAGTGCAATCAGTGAAAGAAGAATCGAACTCACCGTAACAACTGCTGCAGTGGTAAAAAGTCCCGAGATAAAAAGTAGGATTCTTTTTTTCAGTAATGCTTTTTCAAGTCGTTTGACCAATGCCCGGGCTGAATTAATTTGCTGCATTGTGTCCTCTTTCGCTGAAGAATTATCGTTTGGTTAGTATAACAAAGCGTATGTAATTAAGTTCAGACCCATCTGAAAAGATTCAAGCCGTTTTTCATCGGAGTCATTATGTACAACGGTATCTTCCCATCCATCACCAATATCCGATTCGACTAAAAAGTAAACAACTGCCTTGCTATTAACAATTATCGCATAGCCACGTGGAGGGTTGTTGTCATGCTCATGAATCTTCGGAGGTCCGTACGGAAAATCATAAAATGAATGATACAACGGATGCGTAAACGGAAGTTCGACAATTTCTCGTTCGGGAAAAATTTTTGCCATCTCTTTTAAAAATGTTTTTTCCATACCATAAGAATCATTTACAAACAGAAAGCCGCCATTTGAAAGATACAACCGAAGCCGTTCGATTTCATCCGCTTCAAACGAAATCAGACCATGACCGGTCGCAAACAAAAATGGGTATTTAAAAAGTTCAGGGTCGTTAATTGTTATTTCATGTTCGATAGTATCTATCCGTAAATCGGAATTGTCATAGGCACATTTGAGCATATTTGGAATCGCCGAACGTCCCCAATACCAGTCTCCCCCGCCGGAATAATGCAGTCGGGCGATTTTGAGCGATGATGGGTTTTTCTTTTCGGCTTGAATATTCAGTTGCGAAGACTGACGCAGGAGGTCGTTGAGTTGGTTTCTTTGAGCTAAGACATTGCTAGCAAACATCATAACAATTAGGGCTACAAAAATAGGTATAGCTTTAGAGTTGAACTTTTTCATATATATAATATACACATAAAGTCCGTTTTTGAGTGAAAAAATGTTTAAGTTTTTAAGTGTAGAAATCAGAAGTTATCAGTAGCAGAAATTGACTACAAAAGACAACGATGTTGGATCCTGGATCAAGTCCAGGATGACAGTGATTGGAAGTAGGAAATCTTATCCACCTACTCTCGTGCTTTTTTCTGCCAGTATTCGATGCCGAATGAGTTTACAATATTTTCTGCCTGTTCATTTTTTTCAAAGGTCAGATAATAATATCCCGGTTGGTGATAGTCGGCTCCCTCGGGAGCGCCAATTTTGACAAGTTTATAACAAGATGGGAATTGGGCAATCGATGCAATCTGTTTGTCACGCCAGAATGCAAATTCAATTCCGGTCTCACTCAAAGAACCTACAAAAATAAAATAATCAGATAGTTGCAAAAATGCCGAGACAGGATTGAACCCACGATGGCCAACTTTTTCATCAACCAATCCCCAAATATCTTTGTAATTTTGTGAAGTATAATATGGGATCCGTCCCATGTCGATAAGCGAAACTGTTTGGTTTGGTTTTTTACTGTTTAGGTATTTGATAATATCTTGTTGGGCATGTACGATTTTTTTATTGGAATTATTCATAGCATAGAGGTTAAATGAAATCATAAAAAACGAAATCAGAATAGAAGCGATAACAATATATTTGATTTTATAGTTGCTGAACTTGAGAATAAAAAACAGGGTAAGAATTATCAACAATGGTAGAAACGGAATAAGATAGCGAAACATATAATTCATAACCGGGTCAACCGAAGAACTTATAATTACCTGCACCAAAAAGAGTCCTGTCACCACTGATAGTTCTTTTGGTCTGAATTTGTTTTTGAGTGATTCAAAGATTGCCCACAAAAAAGCAAGTCCGAACGGAAGCAGACGAAGCATCATAATAGCAAACTCATAAAAGCCGTTATTTTTATAGACAGTTTTTGCGTAAAAGGTATTCGGAAGCGGGTAGCCAAAAGTGTCATACCGAAAAAGTGTTAACAAGCCTATCGTAACAACTGCCACGGCAAAACCAATCATATAGTATTTTAGTTTTAATTGACGATTAAAATAATCAGAGAGAGCCAAAACAAAAAACAGAGAACCAACAATAGCGATACCTTCTGGACGATTGAGTATCAACAGAACAGCCGGGATAAAACCATAGTATGATTTTTTCAAGGTAAGCTGCACCAGCAACGACAAAAGCAAACAATGTAAGCCAAGTTCAAGCCCACTCACTCCCCAAAAAATAGTCAGCGGGCAGATAAGCAGAAGAGGACCCGCAAGCCAGAGATAGGCACGTGAATCTTTTCGAAAGTAAAAGAACCATGATAGTCCGCTCGCAAGCATTGTGAGCAGTCCAAGAATTTTTGCGGTAAGCGGAATTGAAAAACCTATCAGATAGAAACCTGCGAGTATAAAGAGCCAGAGGAGATTAGAGAACCCTTCGACCGGGTTGTCCCCGACATTAAAAACAAAGCCGTTACCATCTGCGAAATTTTCAGCATATTTAAAAGTGATAAATGAATCATCAATTGAGTAGTCCCAAAAGAACGCAGACATAACCGCAAATAAAATAATTGCAACTGCCAAGATGATATATTGAAAACGACTGCTGTGAGATTGGTATTGATTTTCCATTTAGTTTATGTTATCAAAATCTCTGATAAAAGTCAATGGTTGTATCTGGAGGTTATTGAAAAGGCAGGTCTTAAAAAAAGACCTGCCTCTGGATTCCCAATCAAGTTGGGAATGACATTATGTATATAAAAAAAGCGGAACCTATTATGGTTCCGCTTGATTGTCGAAACTACATGAGTTTCGATCTATTTATAAAACAGTCGATGACTGTTACAATCTATTTAAAACGTTTTGGTGAACGGGATTCCCATTCAACAACAATCGGTGACGCAACAAAGATAGAACTGTATGTACCAACTAAAACACCAAGGATAAGTGCCAATGAGAAGTTACGCAGAACATCACCACCAAAGACAAAGATAGAACCTACTACAAATAATACGGTAATAGATGTATTACATGTACGAGCTAACACTTCATTGATAGAGCTGTTGACACAGTTTGAAAATTCACCACGAGTACGATACTTTTTCAAGTTTTCACGAATACGATCAAAAACAACCACCGTATCAGTCAGCGAGTACCCCGCCAGAGTCAGCAACGCAGTAACAGTTAACATGTCGAACTCTAAGCCTAAAACCCAGAAGATACCCATGACTGCGAGGACATCATGGAAGGTTGCGATAGTCGCAGCAATCCCTGAACGGAAGTCAAAGCGAATCCAGATATAAATAATGATACCAATAAGTGATAACAAAACGGCAAACTGGGCATCTTTTCTTAGCGTTTCACCAACTGCAGGACCAATCTGATGTGTCTCAACTTTTGTAAAAGTATTTGTAGCAAAAGAACTTTTGAGAACTTTCTCAAGTGTTGCAAGTTGCAGACGACTTTCTTCTTCAGTGCCGGGACTTTTTACTTTGATAATAAATGCGTTGTCATGTTCAAAGCCAGACAAGTTTGTAATTACTACATTTTCAAGATCTGTAGAGATTGAGGAACGAAGATCTTCAATTTCGACAGGCTGTTCGAAGTATCCTTTAATCAATACTCCGCCAGCAAAGTCGATTCCTAAATTTGCTTTTCCTGCAGCAATCATAGTAAATCCTACGACACCAAGGACAATAAAAACCAATGAAACTATAAAGGCGATTTTTCTTGCGCCAATAAAGTTTATATTGGTATCCGGTATTATTCTAAACATTATATTAAACCCTTTCTGTTATATGCTAAGTTTTTGATAGCCTTTGCGGATATCAAAAATCTGTTTTGTAATTACGTATGCAGTGTAGAGCGAGATTAAGACACCCCAGAATAAAGTAACTGCAAACCCTTTGATAGGACCGGAACCTAATAAGAATAATGCACCGGCAGTAATCAATGTGGTAACATGAGAGTCTAAAATTGCGACACAGGCGCGTTCATAGCCAGCGTCAATTGAAGCACGGACAGTTTTCCCGGTACGGAGTTCTTCACGAATCCGTTCAAAAATCAGAATATTAGCATCGATAGAAATACCTATCGTCAGGATGATACCAGCGATACCCGGCATAGTCAATGTTGCACCAAGCCCGGCTAAGACAGCCATCAGGAAGAAGATATTAAATATCAAACCGATATCAGCAATAACACCAGAGACACGGTAGTAGACAGCAATATATAAAAGAACTATCATCAGTCCGACCATCGAGGCGTAGAATCCTTTTTTAATCGAGTCAGCACCTAAAGAAGCACCAACGATATTTTTTTCAATAATTTCAACCGGCACAGGTAATGCACCTGCTTTTAACACGATTTCCATATTACGAGCATCTTTCATTGATGCTGATGATCCCATTGTAATTTGACCGGATCCTCTGATTGTCGATGAAATCATTGGAGCAGATTCAACTCTGTCATCTAAGACAATAGCCAGAGGTTTGTTAATGTTTGCTCCAGTAAGTTGAGCAAACCGTGCAGAACCTTCACCTGACAATTTAAAGTTTACAACAGATTTACCAAAAGAATCACGACTCATATTAATGTTTTCGAGATACTTCCCAATAAACTGTACTTTTCTTTTCATCAAATAGAGATAGTAAACTTCGCGGTTGTTACGTAGTTCATCACGGGTAGACCATGCAAAAACTACATCGACAGGAATAAGTCTTTTGACTTCCGGCATATTCAGCCATTTGTCGATAATTCCTTTGTCTCTTTTATTAACCGCAAATCCAGGCCAGCTTTTTCCGGTTGTATTGTTATACAAAGCTGCTTCTAATCTTGAAGAAAGTGGATTATTGTTTAGTGAAAGATCAGAAGTTTCGTCAAAAGCAAACTCATCAGCTGCTGCTGAGTCGCCGAGTAAATCAGCAAGGATATCATCATCGGATGTATCGGCTTCACCTGTAGTTGCTGCTGTTTCTGTATCAGCTACTTCAGGTTCAGGTTGATTTGCTTTTTCGCTTTCATGCACGACTGAATCAATTTTTGAAATTAAGAGATTTGCATTTTCAGCAGATTCAAAAAGTTTAAATGTCAACTGTGCTGTTTGACCGATAAGTTCTTCGGCTCTTTCCGCATCAGTATAGCCAGGGAGATCAATAAGAATACGATCATCACCCTGCTTTACAATAACAGGTTCAGCAACACCGAGACCATCGATACGGTTTCTGATGACCTGAATAGCCCGTTCGACATCTTCATTTTTACCGGCAGCATCTTTGCCTTCGTTATGTACTTTTAAAACAACATGAATACCACCTTGTAAATCAAGCCCAAGGCGAATAGCTTTTTGCTGCATGTGGAGCAAAGCACCCGGATCTTTTTCCTGAAGGGCAGCTTTGTCGGCATCACTCATAGTCCAGAGTGCGAACGTTCCCCAAAATGCGTAGCAGGCTGCTACCAGCAAGATAGCAGTAACAATGATACGCCAATTACTTTTGGACATATTAAAATCCTTT